>SFAU01000132.1 GCA_007096045.1 Microcystis novacekii Mn_MB_F_20050700_S1
TATGGGCGTTCCATCTTTAGATTTGTCCTCTCCATCGGGGTACTTTTAAAGGTCTGTGTAAGTGATTGTAAGAGTTCCTTACTATTCCCCTTATTCTTTTGAACGCAGTGTGTCAACCTGTTTCACTGCTTAATATTTACGATGGTTCAGGTCAGACATTTGGCTCACGCCTAATCATGGATGGTTGGCAGTGGTCTCGATTTGGATGTTAGGTGACATCTAGGAGCCTTCCGTTCCCCGCTTCAGTCCCAGAGTCGTGACTTCTGAATCTGGGGGTGGCTATCGCCGTTACTCTCACCTTTGTAGCAATTGTAAATAATTGTTAGAAAGTGTATTGACCTTGAGTCCCCTTGCCTAGTTTGGTATCGTTGTTATACCGAACGTTGGGACATATAAACAGTTATAAGGTTGGTCGGAGTTGACCTGTTAGATTCAGTCAAGGGACTGAAGACCTTACTAGGCGGTTATTTCGGGCATTTCAGCCTTGTTTCATGCCTAAACGTTTTTCGGCATAACACTCTCCAGAGCAACGCCATATGCAACTTTCGGCATAACACTCTCCAGAGCAACGCCATATGCAACTTTCTGTATATCACCCCGTCGTACAACATATATACTAATTTGTCAATAGGTAGTAATATTTAATCTGCTTATACTTCGAGTTTTGACCTGAAAATGGGCGCTCAATAGAGCAGCAATTATTCTAGGTTGGGTTGACCCAAGCAAACCCAACAAAGAGTAACCTTTGGGGTGGTTGGGTTTCGCTTTTTCCAGCGAATTGAGCTATTTTCGCCCCAGTCTTGTTTCGCTCAACCCAACCTACGAGGCAATGCGCTGTTAGCCCGATACCCTGCGGCAAGGCGAAACAGGTTTCAATTCTCCAAGCATTCCAGCCGATGCAGCTAATTTAAACTATCATTATAGTAACATTTCCTTCTCAAGGAGGGCTAGTTATGTTGGAAGCAGTCCGCGAGAATATATTTTCTCTTGCTCCTAAACATTGGTTTTCTATCATTTATAAAATTTCTAGCGGTCAAACAAAGATTGGGTGTATTCACCTAAATTTATTCTTGAGTTATAAAGCAAAGCTAGATATCGATGGAAAGACCTACAAGATTTATCCTAAACCAGGGCAAGGTATTCGTTTAGGCTTGATGACTGGAATTTACTTACTTGAAAATGATGGGATCAACATTGCACAGTATGAATCAACTCAGCAAATTGGATTCATTAGCTTTCCTGGTGCTTCTTTAGTGAATATTGAAGGAAAGCTAACCTACAATGGCAGGAGCTTTTTTCTGAAAACAAAATCATTTCGTAAGCAACAATTCAGTCTACTAGAGAATGGTCAAGAAGTTGGGGATTTGCATATTGAACGAGAATTTTTGCTACGGAAGCTGATAGCTGATTTACCTAGCAATATCCCAATAGAGATACAGGTATTTCTATTGTGGGTTCTATTGTGTGCATGGAAGGTGAGCAGCGAAACAGGGGGGTGACTAACTACACATTATACGGAAACTTTCTGCATAACACTCTCCAGAGCAACGATATGGGTCAACTTTCTGTATATCACCCCGTTCTATAACATAAAATACTCATTTGTCAATAGGTAGTAATATTTAATCTACTTATACTTCGAGTTTTGACCTGAAAATGGGCGATCAATAGTCAAGCGATCGAGAGATGGGTATAACCACGAGCCTAGGGGATTATGCAAGGGTGAACCACTTATCGGCAGGTTTCCAGGCCGCTCCCCAATAACTGATCACTGAAAGAGGGCTAAACCAAAAAGGCGTGCTAAAATCAGCATATCTAGGGTCGCTTGTGTAGGTGATGGATAGGCTATGTTTGAAAGATTTACGGAAAAAGCCATTAAAGTAATCATGCTCGCCCAAGAAGAAGCTCGCCGCCTTGGCCATAACTTCGTGGGAACAGAGCAGATTTTACTAGGACTAATTGGAGAGGGAACGGGAGTTGCCGCCAAAGTCCTCAAGTCCATGGGTGTCAATCTCAAAGATGCGCGCGTGGAGGTGGAGAAAATCATCGGTCGCGGTTCCGGATTCGTAGCCGTGGAAATTCCCTTCACCCCCAGAGCCAAACGAGTTTTAGAACTCTCCCTCGAAGAAGCCCGTCAACTGGGCCATAACTATATTGGCACAGAACATCTCCTTTTAGGACTAATTCGTGAAGGGGAAGGTGTGGCCGCTAGGGTTCTGGAAAATCTCGGCGTGGATCTCTCGAAAGTTCGCACCCAAGTAATCAGAATGTTAGGGGAAACCGCCGAAGTGGCCGCGGGTTCATCTTCCCAAGGTCGCACTAAAACCCCGACTCTTGATGAATTCGGTTCCAATCTCACCCAAATGGCCGGCGAGGGTAAACTTGATCCCGTGGTCGGCCGACAAAAGGAAATCGAGCGCGTTATCCAAATTCTCGGTCGTCGTACCAAAAATAACCCAGTCCTAATCGGGGAACCGGGGGTCGGTAAAACAGCGATCGCAGAAGGATTGGCCCAACGCATTGCTAATAAGGATATTCCCGACATTCTCGAAGAAAAACGGGTTGTCACCCTCGATATCGGCTTGTTAGTGGCGGGAACCAAATATCGCGGCGAATTTGAGGAACGCCTCAAAAAAATCATGGACGAAATTCGCCAAGCGGGTAACGTCATCCTTGTGATCGATGAAGTTCACACTCTCATCGGTGCCGGGGCAGCCGAAGGGGCGATCGATGCGGCCAATATTCTCAAACCGGCTTTGGCCCGGGGAGAGCTACAATGTATCGGTGCGACGACCTTGGATGAGTATCGCAAACATATCGAACGGGATGCGGCTCTAGAAAGACGTTTTCAACCGGTTATGGTCGGTGAACCCTCCGTAGAAGAAACGATCGAAATTCTCTACGGTCTCCGGGAACGCTACGAACAACACCACAAACTAAAAATCTTAGATGAGGCCCTAGAAGCGGCGGCGAAATTGTCTGATCGCTACATTAGCGATCGCTTCTTACCGGACAAGGCGATCGATTTAATCGATGAAGCTGGTTCGAGAGTGCGCTTGATTAATTCCCAATTGCCCCCAGCAGCCAAGGAATTAGACAAAGAACTGCGGCAAATTCTCAAACAAAAAGATGATGCGGTGCGCGGTCAAGACTTCGAGAAAGCTGGGGAATTGCGCGATCGGGAAATGGAAATCAAAACCCAGATCCGGAATCTCGCTTCCACCAAAAAAGGCGAAGATGGCAACGACGAACCCTTTGTTGACGCGGAGGAAATCGCTCACATCGTCGCTTCTTGGACTGGGGTTCCCGTCAATAAACTGACCGAAACCGAATCCGAGAAACTGCTGCACATGGAAGATACCCTACATCAGCGTCTCATCGGTCAAGAGGACGCAGTTAAAGCGGTGTCCCGCGCCATTCGTCGCGCTCGCGTCGGTCTGAAAAATCCTAACCGTCCCATTGCTTCCTTTATCTTCTCCGGTCCGACGGGGGTAGGTAAAACCGAGTTAACTAAGGCTCTGGCCGCTTATTTCTTCGGTTCGGAAGATGCGATGATCCGTCTCGATATGTCGGAATACATGGAACGGCACACGGTTTCTAAGTTAATCGGTTCACCTCCGGGTTACGTTGGTTACAACGAAGGGGGACAATTAACGGAAGCGGTGCGTCGTCGTCCCTACACGGTGGTGCTATTCGACGAAATCGAAAAAGCTCACCCCGATGTCTTCAATATGCTTCTGCAAATCCTTGAAGATGGACGTTTGACCGATGCTAAAGGTCGCACGGTGGACTTTAAAAATACCCTGTTGATCATGACCTCGAACATCGGTTCTAAAGTGATCGAGAAAGGTGGCGGTGGTTTAGGTTTCGAGTTTGCTGATAATCAAGCTGAGGCCCAGTATAACCGCATTCGATCGCTGGTTAATGAGGAATTAAAACAATATTTCCGTCCGGAATTCCTCAACCGTCTCGATGAGATTATTGTCTTCCGTCAACTGAATAAGGAAGAGGTCAAGGAAATCGCCGAAATCCTGCTCAAGGATGTGTTTAAACGTCTGACAGAACAAAATATTACTTTGTCTGTCACCGATAAGTTTAAAGAACGCTTGATCGAGGAAGGTTATAATCCGGCCTACGGCGCTCGTCCCTTACGTCGTGCGATTATGCGTCTGTTGGAAGATGTTCTGGCTGAGGAAATTCTCTCCGGACGCGTGGGTGATGGGGATACGGCCATGGTCGATATCGATGAGGAAGGTAAGGTGAAAGTAATTTCCGGTGAAAGACGCGAGTTAATCGCTCCCGTGATTGAATAACTTCTCACTGGAATTAGTTAAATAAAAGGTGGGCTTTTTGCTCACCTTTTATCGTAAAAATAGGGGGAAAAAGTGCGATGAAAGTCTGGATTGTGGGTTGTATTTTGTTATTTTTGTTGGTGGAATTTTATCAGTGGGCGAAGGGTTTTATTTTGCCTTTACCTATCTATATTTTTGCTGGAGCTTTGCTATCGATAGCTTCTAATTATTTTCAAGATATGAGCAATTTATTTGCTAGAAATGAACAGGTTTATCAAACGGCTAGTTTAAGTGATATTCCCAATATTTTGACGGGAGAGACTCCAGTGCAGATTCTAGAAGAAGCAGCCGCAGAGGATAGTAAAAAGCTATCAAATTAGGCGGTTTTGTAGAATTGCCATGTCATAACTAATATAATCATTTCAATAAAGATGAAGTATAAACTCATATGGCATCGTTGATCGTCTCCCCAAAACGAAAACCTCATACCTGGATTACTGATTAGTGTTTACCGATAAATCAAGTTAAAATATCCCCTCCTAACATCCGTTGATATTTAGCTTCTAAAGCTTGTTTCAAAGTAGGCAAAGTGATTAAATGGGGGTCATCTAACATGATTTTTTCGGCGGCATCTCTTGCCAAAACTAACACCTCTTGATCCTCGACTAAACTAGCGAGGGCAAAGTCTGGTAAACCCGATTGCCGTTGTCCTAAAACTTCCCCAGGACCGCGAAATCTCATATCCATTTCCGAGATAAAAAAGCCATCTTGGGATTGTTCCAAAACCGTCAATCTTTGACGGGAATTAGCACTATTACTGCCACTTAAAAGTAAACAATAGGATTGATGGGAACCTCTGCCGACGCGCCCCCGTAATTGATGCAATTGTGACAGACCAAAACGTTCGGCATTTTCAATTAACATCACCGTGGCATTGGGAACATCCACCCCTACTTCGATAACCGTAGTTGAGACAATAATTTGCAGAATATTATCGCGAAAAGCTGTTAAGATTTCCTCTTTTTCGGCGGAACTCATGCGACCATGGAGTAATCCGATATTAAAATTAGGAAAAATCTTTTCTGATAGATTTTGATATTCTTCCACCGCAGCCCTAACATCTAATTTTTCCGATTCTTCAATCAAGGGAAAAATCACATAAGCTTGTCTGCCTTGGGCAATTTCACGGCGAATTAAATCATAGGCAGCCCTTCTTTGATTCCCATTTAAAGCAGTGGTTTGAATCGGTTGCCTGCCGGGGGGTAACTCGTCAATTTGACTCACATCTAAATCCCCATGCAGGGTTAAAGCTAAAGTACGGGGAATCGGGGTTGCTGTCATGGTTAAAACGTGGGGAGACTCTCCTTTGTTTAATAATCTTGCCCTTTGTTGTACTCCAAAGCGATGCTGTTCATCAATAACAACTAACCCCAATTTGCGGAAATTAACTGCATCTTGAATTAGGGCATGAGTTCCCACTAAAAGTGGTAATTCTCCTGTCTCTAATTGGGCGTGAATTTCTCGCCGTTTAGCGGTTTTTGTGGAACCAGTTAATAATTCTACGGGTAAATGTAAGAGATTAAACCAGCTAACTAACTTACGATAATGTTGTTCTGCTAAAACTTCCGTGGGAGCCATCAATGCCGCTTGATAACCAGATTGTAGGGCTGCTAAAATAGCATAAACTCCGACAATTGTTTTGCCAGAACCCACATCCCCCTGCACAAGACGATTCATCGGGGTGCTAGAATCTAAATCCTCTAAAATTTCCTCAATAACTCGTTTTTGAGCATTGGTTAATTGAAAGGGAATTATCTGATTAAATTGATCAATTAGTTGACCCTTAGCACTAAAAACAGCACTTTTCTGTGTCTGACGATACTGTTGCCGCCGCCGCAGAAAACCCAGTTGTAAAAAGAAGAATTCATCAAAGACTAATCGCCGTCGCGCTTGACTTAGAATCTCGGAATTATTGGGAAAATGAATGTTAGTAATTGCTGTTTTTAAATCGATTAATCCGTATTGTTTTTTTAGACCGAAAGGTAGGGGGTCTTTTATCGCCTCTACTGCCCCAAAAGCGGCGACTACAGCCTTTCTAATTAGGTCGGCGGGTACTCCATCGGTGAGGGGATAAACCGGCAGGATACGCCCAATTTTTAAGGACTCAATACTTGCCCCAGAACTGTCTAATAATTCAAATTCAGGATTTTCTAAAGTTAACCCATATTTTCCCGCTTTGACTAAACCACTAACCGCCACCACCGAACCGATAGGATAGAGTTTTTTTTGTCCTTCTTGCCAAGCACGATTATTATAGCGAGTTCCCGCATAAAAACGGTTTAATTTTATCTGTCCAGTGCGATCCTGTAAGAGCAATTCAAAGATAGCTAACTTGGTATTTTTGGGGCTATTAAAACAATTACAGCGCTTGACATTCCCCACTAAAGTTACCGTTTCCCCCTCGGTTAAGTTAGCGATATTGACTTGACGACTGTAATCCACATGATCCCGGGGATAATAATATAATAAATCTGCAACTTTGTGGAGGTTTAATCTTTCTAAAAGACTGGCTTTTCTCTCTCCCACTTCCGCTAGATATTTCAAGGGTTGTTCGAGGGTAACTTGCCGTGGAGAATTAGCCTTTGCCGTGATGGGAGTGGTATTGATAATTTTCGCCGCAGCTGGTTCTTTTGGGGTGGGGGTTGCTTCTAAAGTTTGCCGTAATTGTTGCAAAAAATTGCGAGTTTCGGTGACTAATTGTTGTCTTTGTTTAGAATTAAATTGGGAATATTGGGCAAATTTTTGGGCTAATTCTCGCCAGCGATTTCTCTCACTGGTGGCAATTCCCACGGGAGGATTATCCCCGAAACTAAGACAGAAAAACTCGCTAAAACGGTATTGATTTCCCTGAAGATCGGGATAACCTTTTTCCGCTTCTACAGATAAGGCTTTTTGTAATCTCACCCAGTCGGGTATTTCCCCTTTCATAATTGCCTCTTGACTCCAAATTTACCAGTATTATGTTTCCCTAATACCTCTGTTTGATTATAACTGATTAATCATACCAACTACTGCGCCACGCCGCTTCCGCTTGAGCAATAGTATATTCTTTGCGAATACGATGATATTGTTTACCTAGACGATTTAATTGTTCCCAAAGGGAGCGAATTTGATTTCTTTCGACACTTAAGCGCGTATCAGCAAATTCCAGTTCAGCCATTCGTAGATGAATTGCCGTTACTTTAGTGACTTTGCCACTTGAAAAATCATGATCATCCCCATCATCTTCATCTTCATCTTCATCTTCATCTTTTTCTTCCTCTGGTTCAGGGTTTTTAGCTTCTACTAAAATGTTTAACATATTATTTCCTCCACCTAGGGATTGTCCCTCTTCTCCCGCTTGAATTGCCATATCGATAATTTGACTGGGTAGATGAGGGGGAAGAATATAAGCTTTTTGTAGTTGCTGATTAATTTGTTTGGAGAGATGATTGAGAATCTCGATACAGTTTTTTTCCAGCACTCGACAACAATAAAGTAAAATATCGGGGTTATTAATCTCTCCAGTTGCGGCTAGATTTTCCGGTTTGTTTAGAAAAAGTTTTAAGAAATCTGGGGTATTTTTCGTCTCTGCTGGACTTTTAGAGAATCCTACCCCTGAAAATGTCCCTCGCTCGAAGCTCTGCTCGCCCAATTGCTGTAAACTGGCTTTAGCCTCTTGTCCTAGAGCTTTGATCTCCTCTTGTAGTTTCTGACGATTGCTGTGGGAGAGAGCCAGAAATTCCCCCCCATAGTAGCGGGTACAGATATGATACACTGCCCCGATCGCCTGTTTATAGAGAGATTCACCGAGTAAATCAAGATAAATTCGGTATTTTTCCCGCATTCTTTCGGCTAAATTTGCCACTTCCGTTTCTATGTTCTTTAAATCTTGTTGTAGCTTGTTCAGTCTTCCAGTCATAGAAATTTTACCGAGGGAGAAGTTAGCGATCGGCGAATTCTATTATAGCGACTCACTGTCAGCTATAGCACCCTGACCAGGGGGAGATGTTTAGACTCGATCGGTTGTCAGTTATTTTAGCTATTAGCTTTTTGCAGACCAGCTTTTAGTATTTGTTTTGGCAAAGATAACTGCTATAATCAGGCTAATTAGTAGGAAAACTCTCTATCTCTATATTTTTGCATAGTTTACACCACAAGTCCGGGCATGAAAACCGACAGTATTTTTTATGATCTTTTTCAATCTTATCCGTCAATTTTCTTTGAATTAATCAACCTTTCCCCCGGAGAAGCCGAGAATTACCGCTTTGATTCCGTCGAAATCAAGCAACTAGCTTTTCGTATTGATGGCGTATTTTTGCCCAATATTACCGATCCTAGCATTCCTATTTATTTCTGCGAGGTGCAATTTCAAGATGATCAGAATTTTTATGGCCGTTTCTTTGCTGAAATCTTCTTATATCTCAGTAAAACTGCTTTTAACAATGATTGGCGTGGGGTGGTCATTTATCCCCATCGTCGGGTAGAATCAGATCAGGTTGTACGTTATCAAGACTTATTGACATCTGGGAGAGTGACGCGAATCTATTTAGATGAACTAGATGATATTAATCAAGATTCCCTCGGTATTGCCACTATAAAATTAATTATTGCTAAAGAAAATCAAGCAGTGGCAACAGCCAAACAACTTATTGAACGAGTGCGAACTGAATTTACCCAACCGCAAAACCTCCTACAATTAATAGAAACGATCCTTATCTATAAATTACCACGTCTAAGTCGCCGGGAGATAGAAGCCATGTTTAGTTTAGATGAACTGAAACAAACCCGTTATTTTCAAGACGTTCGAGAAGAAGGTAAACTGGAAGGTAAACTGGAAGGTAAACTGGAAGGTAAACTGGAATCTGTCCCGCGTTTATTGGCTTTAGGTTTAACGGTAGAACAAATTGCTCAAGTTTTGGACTTAACTGTAGAAAAAGTACGAGAAATACCAGAAACCTATTAAGATAATCTAGCAGTAAGCTATGACAGCGTTTCTCATCAAGATCAAGTGTAATCTAATTTGGTATCGACGACCGACTCCTCAAAACGATAACTTCCTACCTCACCTATGACTAGCAATCCTTCAGCTTCTTTAAGATTTAAAAAAAACAAAATTACCGACACAAATATCACTCTCTCCCATGGCAGTGGTGGCAGAGCAATGCGGGATTTAATTAACGAGATATTCGTCAATAACTTCGATAATAACTTACTGGCACCCCTTGAAGATCAAGCCCGATTTGAGATTAAAGATTTAGCTAAAATAGGCGATCGCTTGGCCTTTACCACCGATTCCTATGTGGTTTCTCCCCTATTTTTTCCGGGGGGTGATATTGGCAGTTTAGCAGTCAATGGAACCGTTAATGATTTGGCTGTCGGTGGGGCAATTCCTCTCTATCTAAGTTGTAGTTTTATCCTCGAAGAAGGTTTATCTATCGACACCCTAAAAACCATCGTTACTAGCATGAAAATAGCCGCCGAAAAAGCAGCGGTAAAAATCGTCACCGGGGATACAAAAGTCGTTCCCAGGGGACAAGGAGATCAAATATTTATTAACACCTCTGGAGTGGGAGTAATTGCGGCCGGAATCAATTCCGGGGCGAATAATTTACAAGTTGGCGATCGCATTTTGCTTAACGGTTTTCTGGGGGATCACGGCGCCGCCATTCTGATTGCCAGGGGCGAATTAGACCTACAATGCACAATCGAAAGCGATTGTCAAGCCCTGAATTCTTTAATTTCTGCAATTCTGGAAGTTTGCCCGCAAGTTAAAGCGATGCGGGATGTCACTAGAGGCGGATTAGCCACGGTTTTAAACGAATTTGCCCAAAGTTCAGGGGTGGGAATACAGGTGCAGGAAACGGCGATCCCCATCCAGGAAGAAGTGCGAGGAATGTGCGAATTATTGGGCTTAGAACCGCTTTATCTAGCAAACGAGGGCAAATTAGTCCTTGTCGTCCCTCCGGAGGCGGAAAATCGCGTTTTAGCAGTGATGCGTTCCCATCCTGACGGCAAAAATGCCGCTTCTATCGGGGAAGTCGTCGCTTCTCCCCCCAATTTAGTTTACTTAAAAACCGCTTTCGGCACTAACAGAATTCTCGATATGTTAGTCGGTGAACAATTACCGAGAATATGTTAATTAGACAGGAGACAGTTTTAAAGGAAAAAGTGAAAACTAAAAAAACAGATAGTTGGGGTTTTGGGGTTTTAGTTGAAATTTCCCTGATAACTGATAACTGATCACTGATAACTGATAACTGATGACTGATAACTGATAACTGATCACTGATAACTGAAAATGCACGAACTAGGAATCACCCAAAATATCATTGAACTTGCCTTAGAACATTCCCGAGGAATGAAAGTTAAGCGGGTGGTGTTAGAGATTGGTAAACTAACAGCAATTATGCCAGAATCGATCGCTTTTTGTTTTGATACCTGTTGTCAAGGTACTAATATAGAGGGGGCAATGTTAGAGATTCTGGAAATTTCTGGTTTAGGACAGTGCCAAGATTGCGGAAATGAGCTAGAACTAGAATATCCCTACGGAATCTGCGTTCGATGTGGTAGTCGCAATATAGTTATTTTACAGGGTCAAGAATTAAATCTCAAATCGTTGGAGACAGAATCCTTATGTGTGTAACCTGTGGTTGTTCTGATAACTCGGAAGTAACGGTAACTAATCCGCAAACGGGAACCCATGAACATATTTTAGCCGATGGTACTGTTATTAGTCATAGCCATCACGATCACGAGCAGGAGCATCCCCACCATCCCGCAGAAATTCACGCTCAAATTCATGGTAATATTCTCCAAGTTGAGCAAAATCTGCTGGCAAAAAATAATCTGTTAGCGGCACAAAATCGCGGTTGGTTGAAGGGGAGAAAAACTGTTGCTCTTAATCTGGTTTCTTCCCCGGGTTCGGGAAAAACTACCCTGTTAACTCGCACAATTGCCGATTTAAAAACCGCTATTCCTATCAGTGTCATTGAGGGAGATCAAGCTACAGCTAATGATGCTCAAAAAATTAGTGAAACTGGTTGTCAGGTTATCCAAATTAACACCGGAACAGGTTGTCATTTAGAAGCATCAATGGTAGAGAGAGGATTAATCGAACTCGATCCACCGATGAATTCTTTAGTGATGATCGAAAATGTTGGTAATCTAGTTTGTCCTGCTTTATTTGATTTGGGAGAAAATGCCAAAGTCGTCATTCTTTCCGTCACCGAAGGGGAAGATAAACCGATTAAATATCCCTATATGTTCCACGCTTCTCAAGTCATGATCTTGACAAAAATAGACCTACTACCCTACGTTAATTTTAACCTCGATCGCTGTTTAGATTACGCCTATCAGGTTAATCCCAATCTGAAAGTTTTTCAAGTTTCCGCTACCACAGGAGAAGGTTTAGATGCTTGGTACAGTTGGTTAAAATCACTGGTTTAAGTTAAGTAGTAACACACCCAAAAAGTTCAGTCTAACCGCAAGAAAAATGACTCTAGCACTTAATCAAAATATTGATAATCAACTGTTGACTAAATTTCAACCCAAGATTATTGAAAATGAGGAAGAATATGAGCAAGCGCGTCATCTTCTACTTAATCTAATTAGTAAACAGGATCGACTACCAGAAGAAACCGCGCAGGAAGTATTATTACACTTAATGTCAGCTAACAACATAAAACAAGCTGATTTAGTTGGTAAAATTGGTTCTAAGGGTGTGGTTTCAGAAATTGTTAATGGCAAGCGATCGATTAGTAAAGCTCAAGGGAAAATTTTAGGAGAGATTTTCAATGTTTCCCCCAGTGTATTCATTTAATTATCTATTAGTTGTTAATGAAAACAACCGTCATTGTTCCCCCGATTAAATGTCAAGGTATCAAAACTAAACTGGTATCATCAATCAAAAGTTTAGCGGATCAGCAAAACTTTGATCGCTGGATAGAACCCTTTTGTGGTTCGGAGTTGGTAGCTTTTAATTTACAACCCCAAAAGGCCTTATACTAAATCTAGTTATTAAAAACTGATTATTTATTTCCCCATTTTGCCTCTCCTAACCAAGAAGTTAATTTTGTTCTAGTGCTTAATCATATTCTTTTGCCGCTTGTACTAAAGATAAAAGTTGTCCAGTTTGATCGGTTCCCGATACTCCTAAATCACTGTGACAGAGGATAACTTTTTCGCTTACCCTTGCTAATAAATCCCTTAAAACTCTCTGTAAACGTGCCTGATTTTCCTCTAATTCTGCTTCCGTTGTCCAGCGTTGATAGGGACTTTTTCGCCAAAAAATTGGCGCAGCAAAAAGAGTAGCAGCACCTCCTTGTTCCCAGAGTGGGGAGGAACAATCTAGCCAAAAATGCCAACGATGACTAGAACGAAAAGAACGATATTGAAAGATATTGCCTAGGGTAACTGCTGAGGAAGATTTAATAAATTGTCGCACGGGATAGGGATTAGCAGTGATTGTACCATGACGCAAAAGTTGGATAAACTGACTAATAGTTTCGCTGGCACTTTGAAAAGAGGGTTCACTCTCGCGCAAACGGCGATCGATCTCCCAAAAATGTTGAGCAGTTTCCATTAATTCTCGCAAAGCTGCCAAGTGATCGAAGGGCAAATTTTCCCCATCGTTTAATAATTGTTCGATCGCTTGATTTAAGACAAAAATCGGGAAAAGTTTGGCTTGCTGCTGCCGTTTTTTCATTTCTTCGATCCAGTGACAAATTCTTTCGTAGGCAGTACAAGCTTTTTGTCCTAAGCGATCCCAACGGGGAAAAGTTTCGATCGCTAATAAACGAGGATTTTCCAGATCCACTTGATAACAATGATCGGCAATTAATCCAGCGCGGACTGGATCGATATCAGGAATTAAATTTTCTTCTTCATCCCAGCGATAACGGCTAAAAATCACCAGCATTTCCGCTATGGCCTCTTGGGGGGCTAAACGCCCCAAATTTGCGTAAACAAGGGCGAGAAGGGTCAATAATGCCCGAATCAGAGGACAACTGATCAGGGGTCGTTGTTCGTTGAGGGGTTGAACGGGTATCCCGGCACCAGTTAAAATTTCCATCAGGCTATAACGGGCGATTTCGTCTAAACCGGGGGCAATAACCGCGATTTCTTCGGGTTTTACTGCCCCTTGCTTGACTGCTTGAATAATAGCTGTGGCTGTCTTCCGTAACAATTCGGCGCGAGAGGTGGTTTGCAGGGAGATGAATTGATCGGGAAGATTGCCAAGATAGTTACCGTCGCTGATTAAGGAGAGAACCGTCTCGCTAAACTGAACAGCTAACCCGTCAGTGCTAGATAATGGCCTAATTTGACAGCGTGCGGCTAATTTTTGTAGATAATCGGGATCGGCAGTTAATCCTAAGCGAATTTTTCCCTGGGGATTGTAGGTAAAAACGCTAAAACAATCATGATCGAGGAAAAAACTGAGTAAATCCTTGGCAATAGCTGGATAATCGTCCACATCGTCCGCAAAAACTCCCTGGAAGCGTTTTAATAGTTGCTGTTGATAACGACTATCAGGAAATAAATAGCGCCAGTAGAGTTCGTAGATGATACCATAACTTAATAAACCACGTTCTAGAGACCAATCACGCCATTGAATGATTAATTCCCCCACTTTTTCTGGGATTTCCTGCTCATTAATCGCTAAAACTCGTTTTAAATCTGTTTCTGATAATCCGTCGGCTAATTTTTGCGAGATTTTTTCCGCGGGAACACCACTAGCGCCGGCTAATTGTAACAAATCGAGAACTTGACGCACGAAACGATATTCATTTATGCTAGTAAACTGGAACAATTCAGCGATCGAGGGTTTCCAGAGACGGGTGGCGAGTTCCTGTTCCGTTTCTGGGCGTAATCGGCGGGGAAATTGCGCTTTTAGCTCTAAAGACTCGAAAATCAACGGCCAAAACAGGATGACTTCATCGGTGAGAAAACCTAAAGGGGTTTTGCAGAGAATCGGATAGCTACCCCTAACAGCAAGGGCCAATTGATCGGCTAATTCCCGTTTATTATCATCGTTGGCAGCGAAAACTAAGATCGAGCGGGGAAGGGGCGATGATTTCGAGCGATTGCGAGACAATGAATCCCTAGACTGAGGTTGAGAAACAACCCAGCGCCGAAATTCCCCGACTAAAGCGGTGGTTTTGCCCGATCGCGTGCCACCTTCGATCCAAATTGGTATGATTGACATCGTTTTTTCTCGATTGTATTTGTTAAGATGACTGATCGGTACTCTAGCTTTTTTCCCTTGTGGAAGTAATTGTTTTCTATGAATCTTAATCGGATTTTGCAAGGTGTTAATCAATGGTTATTACAAACTCCTGAACGTTCTTTAGATGAGGCGTATCATGCAGCTTTGAAGATTAAGGAGATAGAAGACAAGCATTTTCAAGGGCGAAAAGTGGCAGCGGAGTTCTCGAATTATGGCAGCAGCACTAATTCCTATTTTATCGCAGAAGTTAAAGGTTATCTGCAAAAAATTAAAGTCAGATTGACGGAGTTTAAAGCTAGTCGCTCGATCGTTAATACCTTCGGACCTAATCAACCGACAATTAATAATGGGGTGATTACTGTCACTACAGATGTTTGTCTGAAAAAACTTCAGTTTATCGATAGTGTTATCGGAAAATATCAAGATAATTATTGGCAAGAATATCTTGAAGATGGTCCCCAAAGTCTCCAGAACCGAAATGTTGAGCAGGAAACAGCGAAAATCAAGACTTCCAGAAATCGCTCTTTTTTAGCAGCGGGTAGTCTTGAGGATGAGGAAATAATCAAAAGTAATAAATCCCAAAAAGCCACGGAAAAACCAGGAGTTTTACCCCGTTCTTTTGTCAATACTTTTAACCGCATTAAACAGGAAATTGATCCCCAAGCGGGGGAATCGGAGGAGGCAGTTTTAAAAAGATTTCGCAATTCTCGTTATAAAACAGCCATTTCTCTCAAGTTTATTTTACTGTTAATTATCGTTCCTCTATTGACCCAGCAATTAACCAAAACTTTCTTGATTACCCCCTTGGTTAATAAATATTTCCAACAACAGGAACAGTTTATTTTTATCAATCAAGATTTGGAAGAAGAAGCTTTTTCGGAATTGAGAAGATTTGAGGAAGCTTTACATTTTCGAGGTATGATTGGTTTAGCACCCAAATTATCTAACGAAGAAATCGAGGTGGAAATTACTAAAAAAGCAGCGGTACTAAGTGAAGAATTTCGCCAACAGGGTTTAAATGCTATCGCCAATATTTTTGCCGATATTTGTTCCCTGATTGCCTTTGGTTTTGTTGTCGCTTTTAGTCGTCGGGAAATCGAGATTGTCAAGTCTTTTCTTGATGGCATTCTCTATAATCTTAGCGATTCAGCCAAAGCTTTTTTAATTATTCTCTTTACCGATATGTTTGTCGGTTTCCACTCTCCCCACGGTTGGGAAGTGATCCTAGAAGGGTTAAGTCGTCATTTCGGTTTACCAGAAAATCGCTCGTTTAATTTTCTCTTTATCGCCACTTTTCCGGTTATCTTGGATACAGTCTTAAAATATTGGATTTTCCGTTATCTCAATCGCATTTCTCCCTCGGCAGTGGCTACCTATCGTAATATGAATGAATAGGGTAAAATCAGGGAGAAAATTGATAATTTACCCTGCTAATCTAGGGAGGATAATCTTGCTGCTGTCTCTTGCACTTTGGTAGGTTCTAATTGCAAAGCAGTGGCAATCTTTTCTATACTTAGGGCTGGCTGAATATCAGTTAAAGCCTTGCCAGAAAAGGATTTTGGGACTTTTTTAGCCAAAAAAGTCCCAGAAACAAACGTTGAGAAATCGATCCGAGGGACTCAAAACCCTTGCACTTTCGCTCTTCGATTTCGAAGGGTTCCGCTTCCAGACCTGCGAGGTCATTCTGTTATTCTGACTTCCTCGACCGGCTACCGACGACCGGCTACCGACTCCTAACCCCACCAACAAACTTTTTCAGCAAACCCTACTTATTAAGTGTTCATGTTCCGACGGTTCCACAGTTTTAGTCCTTCAAACCAGAAAATACTGACAACTCCAGAAACTAAGCTAACCAGCAAATCATCAGTATGTAGAAGTGAAAAGCTGAACAGGTGTCGTAGCAGGGGAACATAGAGAACTAATCCCAAAAAGATTAGTCCACCGCCGATCACCCACCACAAAGCCTGATTAGGAGCTTGGAGCATTTCTGGAATCGTTCGGGACCAGGAACGATTGGTTAAGATCATAGCCAGGTTGGAGATAATCAATGTCGTAAATGCTAAGGCACGAGCATCAAATTCACTATTGCCGTTGCCATAGGCGATCGCAAATACAATAACCAGTACCACTAAAACGCTGATCCCTTGAAGCAAGGCCAATCGCAACGTCCGACGACTGAACAAGGGTTCTTTGGGATTACGGGGGGGGCGACGCATAATATCGCTCTCTGCCGGTTCAGCTTCAAACACAACCGTGCAGGCCGGATCGATAATTAAGTGCAGAAAGGCAATGTGGATGGGGAGCAGCACCAACGGCCAGCCAAACATGACTGGAATCAAGGACATACCTGCGATTGGAACGTGAACGGCTAAGGTGTAGGCCATCCCCTTTTTCAGGTTGTCAAAGATACGTCTGCCCAGTTTGACCGATTCGACAATGGATGAAAAATCATCTTTCAACAGGACCAGATCGGCAGACTCGCGCGCTACATCCGTACCTCGTTCACCCATGGCAATGCCGATATGAGCAGACTTGAGGGCCGGGGCATCGTTGACACCATCACCGGTCATGGCCACAATTTCCCCGGAGCGTTTCAGTGCATTGACAATCAATAGTTTTTGTTCGGGGACGACACGGGCAAAGATATTGGTGCTTTGAATGCGATCGCGCAGTTCCGACTCACCCATTTGCTCCAGTTCTTTGCCGGTGATCACCTTGTCTAAAGGCCTGAGTCCAATCTGACGGGCAATGTTCTGGGCTGTTACGGGATAATCACCCGTAATCATCACAACGCGAATTCCCGCACCATAGCATTCGGCGATCGCAGGTGCCACAGTAGGACGCACGGGGTCTTCCAGGCCGATGAGTCCGACAAATTCAAACTCAAAGTCGTGTTGTTGAACAGGTAAGCGATCGTCAGATTCCAAGTAGGCTGGAGGCCCGGATGACTCAAGAGCGTGGGTTTTGGGTAATGTTCCTATTTTGCGTCCTTGGGCGACTCCCAGAACTCGCAAACCTTCTCTGGCCATTGCCTGGATCTGTTCGGCAAGCTCCTGTTGTTGAATCCGGCTGAAATGGCAGAGATCGGCGATCGCTTCTGGTGCTCCTTTTGCCGCAACGGTAAGCTCCCCCGTCAGGGATTCCCAGACACAGGACATGGCCAAGAGATCGGTGGACAGGGGATATTCGTGCAGTAGTTGCCAATCGCTATGCAGGTGTTCAGTCTTGGCTAGGTAATCCCAACCAATTTGCTGCAACGCTTTCTCCATCGGGTCAAAGGGATCTTTGCGACTCGCTAGAATACCAAACTCGATCAGGGGATGAAGGACTTCTGGCAAGGGTTCGCGCTCGTGGAGCGTCACATCGTACAGATAAGCATTGGAGCCGCTGTAAACCAACAACTGTTTAACGGCCATTTGATTCAATGTCAGGGTTCCAGTCTTATCGACACAAAGAACGGTGGCAGAACCTAGGGTTTCAACCACTGGAATGCGACGAGTTAGTACCTGTTTTTGCGAGAATCGCCACGCTCCCAGAGCCAGAAAGATGGCCAGCACCACCGGAATTTCATTGGGCAAAATTGCCATCGCCAGGGCTAATCCTGCCAAAAAGCCATGCAACCAATCGGCCCGGGTTAATCCATAAATCACGA
Source organism: Microcystis novacekii Mn_MB_F_20050700_S1 (assembly GCA_007096045.1). Lineage (GTDB taxonomy): Bacteria > Cyanobacteriota > Cyanobacteriia > Cyanobacteriales > Microcystaceae > Microcystis > Microcystis novacekii. The sequence goes on from SFAU01000132.1 coordinate 18,212, forward strand.
CCACCGCCGCACAAATGGCAAGCGCGATCATCGTCAATTTACCGACAATGCGACGGGTTTCTTTCTGTAAGACCGTGTCTTCCGGTTCAACCGTTTGCAGAGCTTTGCCAATTTTTCCCATTTCAGTTCCTATACCCGTTGCTTGCACCTGGGCAATGCCCTGCCCTTGTACCGCCAGAGTACCAGAATAGACGGTGGGTAGGTCGTCTCCACCCGGTCTCAAGGTGGCTGAAAGGTGCTTCGGGTCTTCTTCCCTGTGGATGGTGCGTTTCCTGACCGGAACAGACTCTCCGGTTAACAGCGATTCATCAATCGTCAAGTGAGTAGACCACAGCAAAATCGCATCCGCAGGAACGCGATCGCCCTCCTCCACCACGATCAGATCGCCCTGTACCACTTCTCGGCCGGCAATCCGCTGCCGTTCCCCATCTCGAATCACCAAGGCCCGCGGACTGGATAAGTCCCGCAGTGCTTCTAGAGAACGTTCCGTTTTTTGCTCCTGGTAAAGATTGATGCCAATAATAAAAAAGACAAACCCCAGTAAAATCAGAGCTTCTTGTGCATCACCCAAAAAGAGGTAGATGACACCACAGGCAATCAGGAGCAGGAAAATCGGCTCTTGGATAATGTCTAGGGCGATGGTTAAAAAAGTACGATGCTGGGTTGAAGGCAGTTCGTTGTAGCCGTGCTGTTTCAAGCGATCGCTAGCTTCTTGGCTAGACAACCCGTTAAACTGCCTATTTTGTATAGGTGCAACCATAACAATTACCTAGGTTTTTCACACAGGCTATTCTCGCACACAGAGAGTGGGTAATTGGATCAGGCTTACTGCTGAGATTAGATCGAATCTAGAGATCTAGAGATCTAGAGACCTAGAGAAAGGGGCGTATCGACAGGTAAGATAGTTGCCTGTAATTTCTTTAATGTATTTAGCTATCGCTCTTTCTGTGGGTAAAACCTTGGCTTCTAGAGGTAGAATAATTCTTTCATTCACTCTTAGGATAAATGCGATGTCATAAGACGGCGGTTGAGCCTGATCAGAATAGCTAGTTTCAAATTCAGGCACTTCATGTTGTACATAAAACGGTTCATCTCCAGTCATTACTCGACTAATCCTAAGTTGTAAAAGTGAATTTATATTTTTCTCAATTTGTTTATTTGCTTTTGTTACATCAATGTTATTTAAAATATCGGTCGCCAGTAAGTCATATCCGCACCAAACAAGTTGAAGTGCTTGAACAACTAGAGCTGAAGGCCACTCTTCAGATATTTTATCGAATCCAAGCTTGTCTTTTGGCCATTGGAGTTCTGAAATCGTTATCCCCTTTCTATTGCGATTAGCCATATCTAAAATCAAACGTTGTGAATAGAACTACACGGAGAAGACATAATATCCCCCACGACTTCATCCGCATCTCGCAAGGCCATAGAGCGAGTCCAATAGCGAATTTTATCGGGTTTGATCAAATACACTGTTGGTACTTGCTCTCCCTCAAATGCTGTAGAATCATATACCCTAGCAACGCGCTGATAAAAAATTACTCCAGTATCAGAATTATCTTGCTTCATAAATAAGTTATTTAGTTGATGCAAGCGATCGAGTAAATCCTGAGAGTTGATAGTTTCAACCTTGATACCATTATGGATTGATTTGTTGAGATATATCGCAACTAATCTAACAGGCAAATAATCGTCAGTTAATTCTTGAGTTAATTCTTGAAAAATAGTTGCACAAATTTCTTTATTTTGCCCAAATCTAGCCTTAATTACCCGCATAAAATTCGCAATATTGTCTGAGGTCTAATTGCTCTTCGGCACGGTAATTTCTTTGTCTCCCAGGGGAAGAACTACCTCCCTTGAAATCTGGCAAAGTATAGTTAAAAATATCATCGATCAAAGCATAATTGCTATCTTTTAAAGAAAATAAATCGCTAGTAATTCTATCAATGTCATCTAATTCTTGGCTTTGCATAATGGGGACTCTTAGCAAATTAGCTACAGTAACTTTCGGTCGCTCAGAAGCGAAGGAAGCATCCAATAAAAATAGATAATATACCGCTATCTTGCTATTGTAAATTGAACAAGCCGCCTTAAGAAGACCGATATGATGTTCAGGAGCGTGTACACTTACACAGCTTTCGGAACAGATAATACCTCGATTAGTTAGCTCGTCTGGAACAACAAAGGCAGCTGCAAACCGCCTATTTGAGGCCGGCCAACTTTGCTTAATTATAAGCTGCGACAATTCAAAGGCCGAGAAATCTGTTGAGTCTTTTGAATGAGTCATTGGGTCATCATTGATAGGCAAATCCTTAGAATTTAGCTCCAAAAAAGTGTTGACAGGAAATTGAGCTTTCCAGAGTCTTCTTCGACCAAGAATCACCTCTTGGCGTTTGTTTCTGTTTCCTGGCATTACACCCTGTCGTGATTTAATACCATTTAGCTTATATTTTTCTAGATTTTCATATCTAGCTAAGGACTTCATCAAGCTCAAATCCCGCCTACCTCCCCACATGAACACTGTCCATACTAAAGAATCCGATATAGCTTCTTGGAGATATATCTCATTAACATCTTGCGGTTCTATTTCTATATAATAGTCGTCTTCATTACTACTACTACTTGACTTAGGACATATATAAGTAATTGATTCGTTATCATTAGGTTTTTGAATCGAAAAGGTGATGATACAAGCTGGTGACAAAGCATTCTTAAATAGTCCAAAGCGTAAAATTGATAGATTGACAACCTCCTCTATACAAAATTCTAAGAGTAAGTTATTTCTCAAGATTTTTGCAGTATTTAAGTGACTAAGAAGCAGAATGAATGCAGGTTGCATCATTGATACTCTTCCACCTAGCTTGGTTAAAGCTGCTGCCTTAACCAGAAAAAGAGGACCAATGTTCTTGTCAGGAGTATTCCACTTGCGTTTATTCTCTGGCCTTTTTTGCCACAAAGAGGCAAAAGGAGTTAGTGTATCATCTCCCCAAGTAGCATTACCTAAAACTAAGTCATAAGTTTCTGCATCTTCGTTTGTACGGAAACCATTCTTATCTTCTGCAAAGAAGTCAGAATGAATTAAACGTTGCTCTCTTAATCTAGGAAAACGAACTTCATTTTCCCAATATTCCAGAGTATTAATACTGTCCAACATAGTCAAATAAAGGCTGAAAGATGCTACTCTAACAGCTTCCTTATCAATATCGATACCGAAAATATTATTTTCCAGCAAAGTCCTTAAAACATTCGCTGGAATTCTTTGATCATTATGAGCGACTATCCATCGGTAAATTAATCTTTGAAAAGCTTTTACTAAGAAGATTCCAGAGCCACAGGCGGGATCAAGTATCTTTAGCTCCCATTCTTTGTTATGCCAAGGAAGAACACCATCTAGAATAAAGTCAACAATATATTCCGGTGTGTAGTGAACACCTTTACCTGCCTTCTTGTTGACAAACTCTTCATAAATACTACTGATAAAATCAAGAGGAATAACATCAAAAGAATAGTATGGCCAGAGAGATAACTGTCCACTCTTCATATCTAGATTGCCTCTGGCAAAATCTGCAAGTTTCACTAAATAGCGATTATCTTCTGTCCAAACTTTCTGAATTTCAGCTTGCCATTCGGCTTCGCGTTCCTCCTCAGTTTCTCCCTTTCCGGGAAATAGATCACCATTAAATTTATTGTTCAACCAACGGAAGAGATTGTAAGTATCGTCAAAATGCTGAAGAATTTTAGGCAATTCTTTGTACGCTTGAGACAAAGTTCCTTGACCATGCAAATTTTGGAGAATTTTTTCATTGAGAGCGGAAGTGCCGTTAGAATCCTGCTTTTGAAATAGGAATTGGATAAAAATAATTCTGGCTAATAAATCGTGAATGGTTTCATCATCCCAACCATTTTCCTGTAGCTGTTGACGAACATCCTTAAGATTTTTCAATAGCATCTGGTCAGCAGCACCACTTCTTTTGAAACGGCTTTCATGCTTTTGAAAAAACTGTCCAGATACTAATTCAACCCATTGCAGCGCATCTGCGGCCTGCTGAACAAGATCAGTCTCAGTCGCTTCAAAAACTGTTTCAGGTTCCTCCTTTTGGGGAGGTTCACAGCAGGACCAAACTCGTAGTAATTGAGGTTCAATTGTAATCAGCGATCGCGCACGACTAAAACTCCATGCGAGTCTGTGAGTTTCCTTGATTACTGCTTGAGGAACAAGTGTATTAAACTGACAAACAATAGCGATGGGTGCTTCTGTTTCGTGACCGGACGGGTTAGCAGCTAGGACGCTGACTTTCAAACCTCCAGCATCATCTGGAAATTCCCGCTTGATTTTTTCGCCGATTTTCTCACTAGCCAACTGTGCATAAACCTTTGGGCCAGATCCGCTTGGGTTCCAGATCTGGCTAGGTTCAGGCCAATAAAGCTTTTGGTGAGCTAGTTCTAGCATCTCGGACTACGACATGATCTCAAGCGAAGTTGCACTTAACAGTGGCTCATTAAACCAAACATCCTCTCAATCTTTCAGGTTGTTTCAGACTTGTAGGGCAAAGCTACTATAGGGTAGAATACCACCTGACCCGAGAAAAATTGATTTTTGTAAATAAATAATAATTTCAACGCGCTCGCTACTAGCATAGGATAGAAACGTCGAATTTCCGGGAGGAGTGGCGATGAAAGACAGTTCTATATTCCGACGTTTCCCGCAGGTATTCGCGGGTTTATCGGTGCTATCGATCGCTCTCGTATTGAGTTCGTGGATAGCAGCGCAAGCGGTCTTGGCGGTGAAACGGGCGAGCGATGTTTTTGTTGTGACCGGTTCGGCAAAAAGGGCGATTACATCCGATTATCTTCTCTGGCGTTTATCGGTTTCCAGTCAACAACCTACCGCCCGCGAAGCTTACCGCGATCTGATCCGGCAAACCGAGCGGATACGAGCTTATCTCAAAGAAAAACAAGTTCCTGAAGACGCAATCACCACCAACGCGATCGAGACGATGCCGATTCCCGAAGTAACAGCTAACGGCCAGGAAACCGGGCAAATTCTTGCCTATCGCCTCACTCAACGCTTCGAGATCCGAGCGAGCGATGTGGCCCGTTACACGGAACTTTCTAGGCAGGTAACGGAATTGATTGAGGAGGGAATTAACCTCGTCTCCGAACCCCCCCAATATCTTTACACCCAACTCGATCAGCTGCGGGTGGAAATGGTGGCCGCAGCGACCAAGGATGCGAGAGCCAGAGCCGAAGCGATCGCCAGTAGTACCGGCAGTCGGGTGGGAAGGGTGCGCGATGCGAAAACGGGAGTTTTTCAGATCACCTCGCGCAATTCCACTGATGTGAGCGATTCGGGAATTTACGATACTTCCTCGATCGACAAAGATATTACCGCGGTCGTTTCGGTGACGTTCGGGATCGAGTGAATTACTATTGCAATTTTGGCTCGATAGTCTTCAAATACAGAAATCTCCATCTTTGTCGATGGTAAAGAACTTGCTGAGGTACTCAGAAATACTAAACTAGAAGTTCGTCCTTTAAAAATAGGAGTAAATTTTTACGAAGATGAAAAAAGAGAGTTTTGGTTTGCTGAAAGTAGAATAGCGATGATTTCTAAATTCATGGGTGAAACTTTGACGAATAAATCATGCCAAGAAATTTGTAAAATGATTGCAATGGAGTTTCCCCGCGCCTTAAAAGAAATTCAGGAACATCCGGATGACAATACCAAAAAAAAATCGAGATTGAAAAGGCTAAAAAACGGGCTAAAACTAGAGATAAAAACACTTGTCAGGTGACAGGTCAAAAACCGGATAGACATAATAAATTTAATCTCGCTGTCCATCATCTTTAGTCTGTCCAGAAATATCCCCATCTAGCGACATTAGATATGAATTTGGTGACTATTAAAGAAGAAATTCACCAAGAATTCCAGTGATTCTCCATTTTTTTAGGGAAAGAACGACCACATTTCATCACGTATCGATAATTAATTTATCTTTAGGTTTTGCCGAAACCCTGATCTGACGAGGGACAGCCGCGTTAAATCATTTGCAACTATTGTCAACTCCGCCCATAGTATATATGATAGTTGAACTCTAATTTAGGATCTAGCTGGGTCTAGAGAGGATAATATGGATAAGATCAAGGTAGGATTGTTGTTTGGTGGTCGATCGGGAGAACACGAGGTATCTATCAATTCGGCTCGATCGATCCTGCAAGCTTTTAATTCCCCCGAAAATCTTCACAAATACGCCGTTATCCCCTTCTATATCGATAAAAATGGCTGTTGGCATTCGGCAGCAACTGCTAGACAAATTTTAACCTCTGGGCAACCCCTAGCTATTGAGAGGGAGATAAAAGTCAATATCTGGCAATTTCCCCCAGAAGTGAGCGAAATTGAGGTTTGGTTTCCAATTCTCCACGGACCGAATGGGGAAGATGGCACTTTACAAGGATTACTCACTCTCATGCGGGTTGCTTTTGTGGGTAGTGGGGTTCTGGGTTCATGCTTGGGAATGGATAAAATTGCCATGAAAACTGCTTTTGCAGCCGCTGGATTACCCCAAGTTAAGTATAAGGCCGTAACCCGATCGCAAGTGTGGTCAAATCCCTGTGTTTTTCCGCAATTGTGCGATCAAATCGCCGAGGAAATAGGTTATCCTTGTTTTATTAAACCGGCTAATTTAGGTTCTTCGGTGGGTATTAGCAAAGCGCGCAACCAGCAAGAATTAGAGGCTGCCTTAGATAGTGCTGCTAGTTATGATCGACGGATTATTGTTGAAGCAGGAGTAACCGCAAGAGAGATCGAATCTGCGGTTTTAGGTAATGATAATCCCCAAGCTTCTCTGGTGGGAGAAATTACTTTTGATAGTGATTTTTATGACTACGAAACTAAATATACTGACGGGCGATCAAGGATGGTGATTCCCGCTAATATTCCTGATAAAATTGCTAATCAAGTGCGAGAAATGGCTGTAGAAGCATTTAAAGCTGTGGATGCTGCGGGATTGTCGCGGGTGGATTTTTTCTATGTGGAGAAGACTGGGGAAGTGTTGATCAATGAAATTAATACTCTGCCGGGGTTTACTAATTTTAGTATGTATCCCCAACTCTGGAAAGCCACTGGTTTAGAGTTTGATAAATTGGTCGATAAGTTGGTACAATTAGCTTTAGAAAGACAGGAAAAATAAGGTTAAATTACCACCATTTCTAGGATAGGAATTACCTAGCCTAAGTAACTGGTTCTAATTAAATAGAAGATAAATTTTGTCTTTGATACCCCCTTGTTCCCCCCTTAATAAGGGGGGAAACTGACAATTTTTAACACCTAACTACTTAGGGATATTTATCAATTAGATACTTTCAGGATCAATGCCCAATTCTCGTAATTTTTGGGCTAATCTTTCCCTTTCAAAGATAGCTTGTTCTTTTTCGAGGATAGCCTGTTCCTTCGCTTGTCGTTCCTGTTCCCTTTCTAAAAGAATCTGTTCCCTTTCTAAAAGAATCTGTTCCTTTGCTTGTCTTTGCTCTAATTCAGCTTCTTGGGGAGTGGGAACCAATTGACCATCGGCGGTAAAATAACGCAGTTTACGGTCAAATATGCCTAAATATAATCCTAACTGTTCACTCCATAAATAGCCGTTTTCATTAGCAGGAATAGCCTGATATTGTCCCTCAATTAGTCTAAATCCTTGCAATTCTAAGGTATTAGGATCGAACCAAAAATAATTAGGAGTGCGAAAAGTATTTTGGTAGAGAATTTTCTTTTTAGTGCGGTCAATATTGGCTGTAGAATCGGAAAGAATCTCCACGATTACATTGGGATATTTACCCTGTTCTCCCCAAACTACCCAACTTTTGCGGGGACGTTTTTCTGTATCTAAAACCACAAAAAAATCAGGACCGCAGAAATCGCGCTTTTTCAGTTGTTCTTCGTTATAGTAGATAGTCAGATTACCGGAAGCGTAGTAATCGTTTTTCTCTTGCCATAATAATTCTAGACAACTGAGGAGAATTATGATCTGTTGCAGGTGTAAATCACTTTCCAAGGGTGGTTCATCACTCCATAAATCGGTGGGGGGACAGGTAACTTCCGGTAAAATGTCGAGAGTTGTCATAGTTTTTCCCCGTTATACATACTAGCTTTGTTTAATTATAACTGTTACGATCTTTTCTGGTCATAGAAAACTAATTTTTAGCTGACTGACGAGTAAAACTGTAGATAATTTGGGTAGCTAATTGTGGTAATTGTGAGAAATCTTCATCGGACATTTTTTGACGATCAAGTTTCATTTGTAATCCCGTCATCGAATCGTCTCCGTCGGAAATTAAAAATTCTAAGCGTTCAATTTCCGACCAATCTTTAAGGTCATTTAATATCTTGTCAATAACCAGAAGATAAGGATGGGAAGGATTTTTATACCAATTACTGCTGACACCCTGACGAATATCTAAACCTAAATGTACGATCAAAGGGGCGTGATCAAAAAGAGCATTGGCTACCGGTCGGGTTTCTTCTTGCAGAGATAATTGATTAGCGCGACTTAACTGCCGTAACTTCTCCAATTGATGATATCTTTGCGAAATTGATGAAGGATTTTCCCCCCAACTGAGAGCGATGGTGACTAGATAGGTTTGTAAGAATAGATGTCCTAACTTTTCCGCTTTTGTGGCCAGATAATTGGAATTATAATCATTCGCCTCGATCAGTAAAGGTACTCGCTCGACTATTTCCAAACCATAGCCTTTTAATCCAGCAATTTTACGGGGATTATTGGTAATTAAACGAATATTTCTCACCCCCAAATCGTTGAGCATTTGCGCTCCCATGCCGTAATCGCGCAAATCGGCGGGAAATCCTAACCTTTCGTTGGCTTCCACCGTATCTAGTCCCATATCCTGTAAAGAATAGGCTTTTAGCTTATTAATTAAGCCAATTCCCCGTCCTTCCTGTCGCAGGTAAACCACCACCCCTAAACCGTTGTTTTCAATCATTTTTAGGGCAGTTTGTAACTGTTGCCGACAATCGCAACGCAAGGATCCCAAGGCATCCCCAGTCAGACATTCTGAGTGCATTCGTACCATTACAGGTTGATCGCCAAAGAGAGCGGGATCGCCTTTCACAATAGCAATATGTTCGGTTTGATCTAATAAATTTCGGTAGGCATAAAGCTGAAAAGTGCCGAATTGACTGGGAAAATCACAGACCGTTTCCCGATGGACAAAGCGATCGTGTTTTAAGCGATAACCGATCAGATCGGCAATGCTAATTAACTTTAAATTATGTTGACGAGCGTATTCAAATAGTTGCGGTAAACGGGCCATGGAACCATCGGGATTTTGGATCTCACAGATAACCCCCGCCGGATACAACCCGGCTAATCGAGCTAGATCCACAGCTGCCTCCGTATGACCGGCGCGTTTTAAGACTCCACCAGCTTTAGCACGAATCGGGAAGACATGACCGGGACGGGTGAGATCGTCAGGACGAGTGACTGGATTAAGGGCAACTTGCACGGTTTTCGCCCGATCTTCTGCCGAAATTCCAGTTTTAACCCCTAAATGGGGAGCAGCATCGATGCTAACGGTAAAAGCGGTTTGATTGCTATCGGTGTTTTTTGTCACCATCAAGGGTAATTCGAGAGCATCAAGACGCTCTCCCGTCATTGCCAGACAGATTAAACCGCGAGCTTGCACTGCCATGAAGTTAATCAGATCGGGGGTGGCAAATTGGGCCGCACAGATTAGATCTCCTTCATTTTCGCGATTCTCATCATCAACTACTACAATAGCCCGTCCGGCTTTGATTTCCGCTAAGGCAGTATCGATAGAGTCAAAAGCGATCGAAGTGACAGTCACAGGCATTAAAACGATAGAACTATTTTCATTCTACAGGTTTGCTCGATCTGCTGAGGGTCAATTTCTGCCAGTTCCCTAGAAAGAAGTCTCCCGGTGAACCTGACGGCTGCCCGGGAGACTTTTAGTTATCTTCAGCTAGAAAATTAGTTCAAACTAGCGGGGGTGATGCTGGCAACTTTGCCACCGAGACGGTTGATCTGTTGCAGGGTGTTATTTAACTGTTCAAAGGGGACGATAACCGCTTTGCTACTGCGACGGACACTGGGATAACCCGGTTTGCTAATAGCGGCAATTTCCACGCGATAGAGCTTACCCACATCACCATAGGCCACACTACCACCCAGAGCTTTACTGGGGGTGTTGCGTTGAGCAGAGGGACGATAGGCCCAACCATCGCTGCCACCGGAGGGACCGACCACTGCCGAAGCGCCGTTTTGAGCTAATTCCACCGCTAAACGGGAGGTTTTGCCAGCAATCTGAGAGCGATCGCTGTTGGCATAACCGCGATAGAGTTGGAACATCCGGGTAAATCCCACGGTTTTTTGACCGGGTTGGCTGGCAAAACCGCGATAGTAGGGAACGATGCTATCGCCGAAGTTTTCGGTATATTCGGCGGAATCGATGTAGGAGTCGATATCGGCCTCGAATCCTTTGTTTTCATAGAGATCGAGGTGATAGATCACTTCCGACTCATCGTAGGGAGCGCGACCTAAAAGATGTTTGATATTAAGTTCGATGACGCGGGTTTGGAAGTTACCGTAGAAGAATTTGTTCTTATACAGTTCCGATTTGGCCACAGCGCGGACGAATTCCCGCACGGTGATCGAACCGTTGCAGAGTAAGGATTCGGCACTGGTAAGGCGCTCGGAACGCATGATATAGTCATTGCCTAGCACCTGACGATAGACGGCGCGAATAACCGCCTGTGCGTCGTCACGGGACCAATCGGGACGTAATTCCACGGGAGCAACCTCGCTAAAAGCGGTTGTCCCTAAACGGGAAGCTGAGGTAGTAATTGCCACTAAAGTTCTCCTACAAAAAAATGATCGTTTTCTGACCGCTCAAAACTAGGCGAGAATAAGTTCGATTACCTGGCCGCCTTGACGGTTGATTTCTTGCAATTTATTCGATAGTTGCTCGTAGGCGACGAGATACTCGCTCACGCTACGACGCACACGGGTTTGTCGTCCCGCTTTTGCGCCACTAACCACGCGCAAGCGATAGAATTTGCCCCGATCGCCCCCAGCTAATCCGGTTAAGGATTGACCAGTTCCGTTAATATAAACGGGGGAGGCACTGTTATAGGCTAGTTCTCTGGTCAGTTTTCCCTCTTTTAACGGCGCCCGATCGCTGGTGGCATAACCGCGATACACTTGGAACAGCCGACTAAAACCGACGGTTTTCTGACCGGTTTGGCTAGCGAAACCGCGATAGTAGGGGACAATGTTCTCGCCGAAGTGTTGATTGTATTCGGGTGAATCGAAATAGGAATTAATTTCGGCTTCGTAACCCTGTTGATTGTAGAGATCGCTGTGGAAAGCGATCTCAGCTTGATCGTAGGGAGCGCGACCGAGCAGGTGTTTATAATTCAACTCGATCAGGCGATTTTGGGGATTGCTATGGAAAAATTTCTTCCGATATAGTTCTGATTGAGCGATCGCCCGAACAAAATCCTTGACGCTAATCGAACGATTGCGTAAGAGGGATTCTAGGCTGATTAGGCGCTCGCTGGACATCAGATGCTCGTTGCCCAAGATTTGCCGATAAGCACCCCGGATCACCACTTCTACCTGTTCATCACTGTCGGTGGAACGTAATTCCAAGGGTGTCGCATTGGCGTAGGGTTCAAATCCCAGTCTTTGGGCGACCATTAAGCTAGTCATCGTCGATCCTCCTGAAACTAACCTTTAATGGATATAACAAGGTCTGGAAGAACAGGTGATTGCTAACCCTTTTGCTAACAACCTCCTGTCTTTCCAGACCAGCAGTTTTTTTGATTGGACTAGCTGAGAGCGTTGATAGCGTAGTCGATATAGGAGTTGGCTTCTACCGCGGGGTCGCCACTTAAACCATGGTTGGCTTTGATATATTTGAGGGCTTCGATGTACCAGCTAGGAGACAGGTCGAAGGTGCGGTTGATTTCGTCGATACCAGCGATGAGGTACTCGTCCATCGGACCGGTTCCACCAGCAACTAAGCAGTAGGTCACCATGCGGAGGTAGTAACCGATGTCACGAGCGCATTTGTCTTTACCGCGTTGGTCCGCCGCAAAGTTAGCCCCTTGCATTTGGATGGTGTAGGGGTACTTGTTGTACACGGCTTGAGCAGCGCCAGAGATCAAAGAACTGGCTTTTTCGGTCAACACTTTAGCGGCGCTGAGGCCAGCAGAAGCTTGACGAAAACGACCGAAAGCAGTTTGGATTTCGGTGCTGCTTAAGAAACGACCTTGAGAATCAGCGGCTGCTACGGCTTCGGTAAGGGGGGTTTTCATTGTTTGGTATCTCCCAATAATCTTGCAATAAGTTTCCTACGGTTTAATTGAGACTAGCCCCAGGGACTAGGCGACAGCAGCGGCGGCGCGGTCGAAGTAGCTGGCAATTTCAGACATTAAAGCACTGCAATCGCCGGGGGTGATACCGTTGCGATCGTTAGCGATGGACAAAGCAGCTTCTTTCATTTTGCTTACGCCAGCAGCTACGGAAGCTCCAGGTACTCCTAAAGCTACATAGGTTTCGCGAAGACCATTTAAGCAACGATCATCGAGAACACTGCCGTCGCCAGAGAAGGTAGCGTAGGTGACATAGCGCAAGATGATTTCCATGTCGCGTAGGCAAGCGGCCATACGACGGCTGGTGTAAGCATTACCACCGGGGGTGATCAGTTGGGGCTGTTCAGCGAACAGGCTACGAGCGGCGTTAGCAACGATGGTGGAAGCGTTACTGGTGATCCGGTTAACAGAGTCCATCCGTTTGTTGCTGTCGGCAACCATGGCGCTGAGAGCGTCTAGTTGGGAAGAGCTTAAATATTCGCCGCGAGCATCAGCTTGGGATACTACCCGGGTGAATGCGTCAAACATTGTGACAATCTCCTAAATTTAAATGGGATTTGCTTGCAATTAAAAGGTTTTCCCTCTTAAGGGATTTCACGGTGAGTCTGGACGAGCCTTGACCGTGATTGTTGCGATTTACTTTAAGAAACCTGAAAAAACTTCATGGCTCTCTCATAAATCACCTAAGGAGGTTAAACAAGTATCCAGCTTAACTTTTGTCTGTTATCTTGGCCCCTCAAGTTAAATTTATACACTGCTGTCGAAACTTTGTTTGTTACATATTATTAAGTTTTTTGCTGTCTTTTTGTAACAGTCACTTAACAATGACTCGATCGAGTTGGTCATCAATTCCTGACATGGCTCAAAGCCTCTCACCGTCGGGAAATCAGAGACAGCAAGGCTTTAAGGGTATAAAGGGCAGCAAGATAATAAATTTAAGTTTTTTTTAATATTTCTCCGCTTTCCCTTCCCCTATTAGCCAAGGATTGCCCTTTCCAGCCCTCAAATACGATGAAGTTTTGTAAAGAAGGGAGAAAGGAGAAGGGAGAAAAAAGCTGATCACTGATTACTGATCACTGACGACCGACGGCTTTTTCCCTTAAGATAAAGTTTAGCCCTCGGTCGAGTTCTAGTGTTTTCATGGTTTTACAGCTGCGCGTCTATGTTCCCGAACATCCTCTGGTTAAGCATTGGCTGGCGATCGCACGCGATCAAAATACCCCCTCGGTACTGTTTAAAACAGCGATGACGGAACTAGGGCGCTGGTTAACCTACGAAGCGGCGCGGCAATGGTTGCCGACACTGGAAACTAGCGTTAAAACCCCTCTAGCAGAATGTCCGGCTACTTTTATCGATCCTAGTGTACCGATCGCCGTAGTCCCGATTTTACGGGCAGGATTAGCCCTGTTGGAAGGGGCGCAAAGCCTTTTACCCCTAGCTAGTACCTATCACCTCGGTTTAGCCAGAAATGAGGAAACCCTAGAGGCGAGTTGTTATTTAAATAAATTACCGGCCAGTTTTGATCCAGCCACGAGAGTCTTAATTCTGGAACCGATGTTAGCCACGGGGGGATCAATTTCAACGGCAATGGCAGAAATTACCAGCAGAGGCGTTGATCCTGCCCTGATTCGCCTGATTTCCGTCGTGGCTGCTCCGCCAGCTTTACAGAAATTGAGTCAAAATTATCCCAGTTTGAACATCTATACGGCTATTATCGATGAAGGATTAAATAGCCGCGGTTATATCGTGCCGGGATTGGGCGATGCCGGCGATCGAGCTTTTGGAACCTATTAGGAGAAAAACGGATTATGAGTCAGCGAGATGGGTTTACGGGCGGTTTTTTAGCCGGTGCGATTGTCGGTGGTTTAGTGGGCGGTGTTTTGGGGACAGTGTTGGCTAATCGCAGCCGTCGCAGTTTAGGAGATGGTGATAATCAAGCTTTTTTGGAGGATATCCGCAATGGGCGCTTGACTCCAGAGGAAGGGATGGAAATGGCCCGCCGCAGTTTAGAAGATAAAATTGCCCAGTTAAATCTAGCGATCGATGATGTGCGTCAACAGTTAGGATCGGTACAGGAAAACGGCAGCGATCATTAAAATAGGGCTGGCCGAATAAATCTAAAAACCTTGTTGGATAAGCTCTGACCGCGCATTTAAATTGCTTGTGGAGATGAGGCAAAAAGCAAGGCACAAGATTCTCCGTTAGAATTGCAGTAATCAAACACCACGCTTGCAGGAGCTATGGTTAACCTCACCTATAACAAAAATCGCCCTCTTCCCAGCGCCGAAGAATTGCCCTCTTCCGATGAAACTCCAGTGGATAATCAGTTACAAAATGATCTTCCCAATCTGCTGCTAAATTTATTAGCCTCAATTTGGGCCGGTCGAGATGATTGGTATTTTGGGGTAGATATGGCTGTCTATTATAATCCAGACGAACCAGCTTTTGTCCCCGATGGTTTCTTAGCAGTTGGAGTCAACCATGATACGGGAGAAAGAGGCCGGTTAAGCTATGTTTTGTGGGGAGAAAAGTATATCTTACCAATTTTGTTTTTAGAGGTAATTTCCGAGAAATATAACAGTGAATATGAGGAAAAATTCTTAAATTACCAAAGCCTGGGGATTTTGTATTATGTAATATACAATCCTTTCAGTGGCAGAAGGGGAAGATTTAAAAACCGACAACGCTTAGAAGTCTATAAATTAGTCTCAGGGAAATATGAACTTCTAGAGAGTGAGAATAATCGAGTTTGGTTGCCTGAAATTGGCTTGGCGCTGGGTTATGAAAAAGGAGAACATATTGCTTGGTATCGGGAATGGTTATACTGGTATGACAAGTCAGGAAATCGCTATCTAACGGCAGCGGAAAGAGCGAACCAGGCTGAGGCGATCGCATCTCAAGAACGCTTGGCTAAACAAGAGGCTGAACAAAGAGCCACAAGGCTGACTGAACGGCTGAGATGGCTTGGAATTAACCCCGATGAAATGTAAGAAAAGTGCTGTTAGAGCACAAAAATAACAGTTAGGATCGGTACAGGAAAACGGCAGCGAGCATTAAATATTTAAGAGCCAATTTTAAAGGCCTCTAGAAATAAACTATAGGTGACACCAATTTTTAGTAAATTGAAAGATTCTCGCAGAATCGGTGCAGGTTTAGCCTGAGAACTTTGTCGGTAAACAATCCGGCTAATCGCCTCCGTAAACAGCACTAATAAACCGGCAGCGGTGACATCCCATTGTGCAGTTTGGCCGGCAGTGGTGACAATTGCTTGACCGGCAAAAGTTCCAAATAAAACACAAATTATCTGTAGGGAAATCCGCCGCCAAGGATTGCTAAAAAAGCTATTAAATCGACTGCTGGTGACATTAGCCAGCGTACTTAAACGGGTGCGTTGCATGGCCATATTTATTTAGAAGTAATACGATTAAGAAGCCACAAAGAAGTAACGATACCGGTAAAGTGAGCGAGAATTGTATTAGTATTAGCCTGCACAATTAACAGGTCAACGGAATTCACAAATTGACTAGGGTTAGAGGCAACATTAAAAGTACCTTGGGGAACATTGAGGGATTTAATTAAGACGATTCCCGCTAACGCTTGCGCCCCCAAAATCGTTAAAAACATCCCGATAATATTAGCGATTAAACCCTGACGGATTAACTGAATAGTATCGGATTTTTTCGGGCGACTATCTTGATCACCTCTCAACATTTGACGGGCAATTTTCATGTAACGAGAAGAAAAGAAAATGGCAACCACCAAGAAACAAGCCCCACCAATGGCACACAAAACACCGATTTCAATGCCAGAAGTGCGTTGTCTCGTCCCTAATAAACTAGCGGTAGCAATGAGTAATAAAACCCCTGAAATTACGCCTAGGACAATCTGCGTCCAAAAACCGATTCTTCCCTGACGTAAAAGGATATTAGCGGCCCGTTGGACGGCCAGAGGCAAGGAATAAAGATCAGAATCTCTAGTGGTGGATATATTGGTAATTTCTGATTGTTTGTCTCTCATCGGGGTTAAGCTAGGGATTGGGTACATCTGGTCTTGATCTATTTTCGTCTTTTTTTTTACCCATGGCTAGAGATTTAATAAACCTCTGGCATAATTAATTTTTCAGGCTTCAAAGACGGCAAAAATAAGGATTAAATGGCCTAAAATCTGTAAATAGACCATTTAATTGATTGTTATTCATTCTTAATTCTCCTGACTACTGGCTACTGAGTCCTAACCCTAACAACAATTTTTGATTTTTACAAGAGGTCTAATTTTGGCACTGACTGGCTATCTGTTTAGCTTCCACCTGTAAACGCTGGGCCATGCGAAACATTTCTTGGCCGGTGTGGAGAGAGCGATCATCGTAGTTAAGGGTAAAGGTTTCCAATTCTTCGAGTCCGTCAGTGAGATGATTGAGACAGTAGTAAAGAGAAGCGGCCACTTTGGCCATTTTGGCAGGGTTAGGCCGTTGGCAAAAGAGGGTTTTAGCTCGATCGAGATTTTGGCGACAGGTTTCTAGATAGTCTTGAAAAACAGCCATCAACTGATCATCGAAGGGATCGGCGGACAGGCGCTCGATTTGACCTTTGAGAGGCCGGATAATTTGACCAATCAGACGATTAATCGGGCTATAGGTCTGGTTATACCAATGTTTGACCAGGGCTTCGTCTTCCTGGACTGTTTCTTTGTAACGATGGTAATTTGCTTGAGCGGTGGCAGTGCGTTGGGCGCGCTTTTCGGGAGAATTGCCGATTAGTTGGTTATCGTAGTCTTTTCTTAGTCTCGGATCGCTTAATATCTCGTAGGCGGCGTTAATAGCGACGATTTTATCGTGACTGGCACTATCGTTTTGACTATCGGGATGGAATTTTCTGGCTAAACGCCGATAGGCCTGTTTAATCTCGTCAGGGGTCGATTTATGGCTGATTTCTAAGGTCTGGTAGTGGTTGCCGGTCATGAGCGCAAAGGAGAATTGTCGAGAATGGGAAGTAGGGTGTGGCCCCCCAACCCCCCCCGACATCGGGGGGGTTGGGTGTAGGGTATGGGAAGAATAAATAAAAATAATCTCCTGAATACTGACTCCTAACCCAATGCTAGATGTGGAATTTTTGCAGCAGTTCTATTTTTCAACAAAGATAAGCAAAAATTATCTATTAACTACAAACACTTGAGAATATTTAAATTAACATTCCGCAATATTTATAAATTCTTAACAATTAATTGAGAAATATTTTTATTTAACAACGATGTTGCAGTGGTAACAGCGATTTGGTAGAATTTCATAGTCGGTTATTCTGTGCTTTTTTGGGCAGCAATGGTTGAAACCCTTGCCAAACCTACAAGGTGATCCTAATTAAGACAGGTAAATGAGTCAATTTCACCCACAACGATGATCTTTTTTTTGTGTAGTTTTGTTGCAAAAAAAAAGTTTTTTTGACAAAAAGAAAAAAGTATGATATGAAACCAACGCATTTCTGGCTGCGAGTAATTATTGCAGAGTGGGGGTAGGGTGTGGGGAGAATAAATAAAAGCAATCTCCTGACTGCTAAATTCTGACGAAATTGGCAAAATTAGACAAAAGGATTGATTTCAGGGATATCATCGAGCGAGGGTAATTCTATTTGTCCCGATCGCTCTTGTCTAAGATAATAGGGACAATGAAGCTGACAATCGGGACGATGGGGAAAATCGACTAAATCATTTTGGTATGCTGATAGATAGCGATCGAGATCCTTCAATAAACGGTGTAAATCCCGTCCTGTCTGTTGGTGTAGTTTGGGATTATAGTTAAAAGTAATTTGTTCGGGGCTGCGGGGTAACTGCACAAACCAATAGGTCATCGATAAACTATCAGGAGGATAAGCAGAAGTTTCTGCCAACACATACAGATAAAGTCTCGTCTGCCAATTTTTGGCTAGTTTGTCGGCATCGATCGGTTTTAAGTAGGTTTTCCAGTCAAAAATTACCGCTCGATCGCTCTCTAGTAAAATTAAATCATAGATAACCGTTAATAAATAATTACCCACAGTTAAACTGCGACAATGTTCCGCCTCTCGATTCGCTTCTCCGGGATTTTGGGCAATTGCTGGGGCAGCCTTTAATAGAGCGGTTAAACAATGTTCTAACTGTTCATTTTCTCGTAATAGGGACGCGATCGGCAGCCCTAATTCCCGCTGCTGTAATAATAGGTGAAACTGACTGCCCCATTCTTGCCGCTGCAATTGCTCGGGGTCAGCCGGTGTGTTAAGTTGCTCTAGATAGACTTTTTGAAATCTCGGTGGACAGGTTTCCAATAGGTTTAAATGGCCTTGGGCAAGACGATAGATCTTAGACATGATAGGTTATCGTTAATAAAACAGGAGTTAGCCTAGGGTTTTAGGCTGACAGATGGTCAGAAGCTTTTGACTATCTAAATTCAGTTTAAGAGCAAGGCTTTCGTTGTGTCGCAATTCATTCTTCATATTCTGATCTGACAAGGACGATGATTAGCGGCTATGACTAACCAAATGGTGCGGGTAATTTGTTCGTCTTTTTGTTGGGTAGTTAGTCAATTTGATGCCATAATATCATTAACTATATCGTGCAATATATGCAGTGTATCGATATTTTTGCTCCTTAATCCTATCGTTTCCCCATGATAAAATGTCCCCCTGACTGGAGAATCAAGGGGGGAAAGAAATATTTTTTAACTGACTTTACACTCAACCCCAAAACCGACCAAGAGAACTTTTTCTAACGGTTCCCCCTCCTGGGGACGTTGATAGTTAATAATTTTGCGAATTCGCAGGTCTGGATTGATTAAAGTAATTGAATCCACGGAAACACTGCGAGTATAATTGGTGGTCATTAATAACTCTCTGGTGGTGGAATCAAAGCGAAAAGCGGAGACAATTGGTCTCGCTTCTTCGTAGGCGCGATCACGAAGATAATCCCCTTCTAAATAACCATTATTTTCTGCTTTAACCACAAATAAAAGATTAAGATTTTGTCGCACTTCTTCTCCTTTTTCCGAGATGGTATAGAAACCTAAATTAAACCCAGGGATAGTTTCTAAATCGGCAATATCGGGATAGTTATTATCTGTGAGAACTTTCTGTTTAATTTCCCTAGTCAGGGGGTGAATGAGGAATTCAGTACGGGAACGTTCCACTTCTTGATCCGCTAGATAATGATAAGTCCTTTCCGTTTGCCAACTACCGACACAATAGGCAAAAAATTGCTGAAAAACTTCGGTATTCATAGATGTAATTCTCCTTTTGTCAGTATCTTAATTTTGAGTTATTTTATCAGCAACTTGTTCCCTATTTTCAAAACCATAACAATCTCGAACCAGATAAAGTGGCCGGCCCTTTACTTCTTCATAAACCCTACCAATATATTCGCCAATAATACCAAGAGTGAGTAATTGAATGCCTCCTAAAAATAAGACAGCAACCATCAGAGAAGCGTATCCAGGTACATCGATTCCTAAAATAATAGTCCTGAGCATTAAAAAACTAGCATAAACAAGACTAATAAATGCAATGATAAATCCTACATAAGTCCATACTTTCAGAGGTAAAAAACTAAAAGAAGTAATACCATCGATGGCAAAATTCCATAATTTCCAGTAATTCCATTTAGTTTGTCCTTGATACCGCGGTTCTCGATCAAATAAAATTGATGTCTGTTTATATCCCACCCAAGCAAATATTCCTTTCATAAATCTTTGACGTTCAGGCATTTTTTTAATTGATTCTACCACTCGGCGATCGATTAAACGAAAATCTCCCGTATTAGGGGGAATAGGAACCCGACTTAATTTATTAATGACTTGATAGAAACCTTCTGCGGTGAAACGTTTCAACCAACTTTCGCCAATTCTAACCCGACGGGACGCATAAACCACATCATAACCCTGCTGCCATTTTTCGATCATTTCGGCAATTAATTCCGGCGGATCTTGTAAATCAGCATCAATAGGAATAACTGCCATTCCTTGACTGTAATCAATTCCTGCTGACATGGCGATATCTTTGCCAAAATTACGGGATAAATTAACCACTTTAATTTGTGGATAACGTTGATGATATTCCACGAGATTTTTGAGAGTATTGTCACGACTACCATCATTAACGCAAACAATCTCATAACTGGTATTTAGTGCCTCTAAAACCGCTAAAAGTCGCCCAAAGAGAGCATCGATATTTTCTTCTTCGTTATACAGAGGCACAAGAACAGATATTTTCACTGGTATTTGATTTGATAGCATATTAATTGACAAAAAACTAGAGAAATTTTCTAACAAATGTCAGCCACTAAAACTTGTTCATACTTAGCGGCTGCTTGCTGCCAAGTATAATTATCTTCGATTAACTTGCGAGCATTTCTAGATAATTTTTCTCGCAACTCCGCCGATTCAAAAAGACTACTAATCGCCGTACAATATTCCTCAATAGTATTAGCTCTTAAGGCCGATAAAGGCACATTATTTCCTGCCACGGTTAACCCTTCTAAACCTCGATCGCTGGCCACCACTGGCACCCCCGCCGCCATGGATTCTAGGGTTTTAAACTTCATTCCAAAACCCGTTCTTAGGGGAATAACTGCCACAGTTGCCTGATGAAGATAGGTGGTCATTGATGGTACTCGTCCCGTCACAATTACTCCTTTTAACTTAGTTAATTCTTGCACTTCTAGGGATGGATTAGCACCGACTAGAGTTAGAGTAGTATCGGGGTAAGTAATTTGAATACGAGGTAAAATTTCTCTAGCTAAAAAACAGGCTGCATCGATATTAACCCAATAATCTAACCCACCGATAAACACTAAATTATCTCCAGCAGGATCCTCGGTACGATAGGGAAACAAATCTAAATCTACTGCATTAGGAATTAAATAAATCTCTCCATTGGGGGCAAATTCTTCCATTTGTTTTTGATCATCATCAGTAGTGACGACAATTTTTGAGTATTTCTGCACAGTTTTTTGTTCGTAGCGACGCAGAAGAGGAAGGTAGAGACGATCCCGCAATTCTTGACTAGAAACCCCAATTTCTAATTGACTTTTGCAGGTTTGATAGAGGGAACTATGCACATCAATTACTGTCCTAATTTGCTGTTTCCATTGGGGACGAATATAAATTTCATTAACACTATGTTCACTGGTAATGACCGAGAATTTTTGACTCTTAACTGCCCTATCTATCCAGTTTTGCATCTCTTGAGAATAGCCAAAAAGTACATTGGGAGGGGTTCCCGTTTGCAGGAATTGAGCTAATCTTTGCAGTTTAGCAATTATTCCAGTTTTGGCATTTCGAGGACGGGGAAAAACTACCAATTCACTAACAAAGTTACCTAACTTTTCTACCTCCTCATCACTGACATCAGCACCACGCTGAACGATAAGAGTAATATCATGATTTTTGCTGAGATACTTGAGTAAATTAAAAGTTCTGCCCTGAGTTCCTCCTTTGCTGGGGGGATAGGGAAAGGTGGAACTAATCATTAAGATATTCATAGCTATTTCTCCAAACGATTTTCTACCATCATGCGGACAATATCAGTCATTTTATATCGTGCTTGCCAACCTAATTTTTCCTTAGCTTTGCGGGGATTACCGCGACTAATGACTAAATCTGTTGGTCTTAATAAACTTTGATCAGAAATTACATGATCTTGCCAATTTAAGCCAACAGTAGCAAAAGCTGTGGCGACAAAATCCTCTAGTTTTGAACTTTCTCCCGTGGCAATGACGTAATCATCGGGTTGCTCCTGTTGCAGCATTAAATACATCGCTTCAACGTACTCCGGCGCCCAACCCCAATCCCTTTGAATATCCATATTTCCTAAGTGCAAAGTTTCAGGACTTCCCTGAACAATTCTAGCCACGGCAGCGATAATTTTTTGGGTAACAAAGCGCTCGGGACGGAGGGGAGACTCATGATTAAAAAGTATGCCTGAACAGGCAAAAATTCCGTAGGCTTCTCGATAATTAGCTACTTCCCAAAAAGCCGCCGATTTGGCGACAGCGTAGGGACTGCGAGGACGAAAAGGGGTATTTTCATCGGCCGAATTATCGCCGATATCCCCGAAACATTCACTCGATCCGGCATTATATAATTTAATTTTTGCCCCGGTAAATCTAATCGCTTCTAAGAGATTTAAGGTTCCCGTGGCAATACTTTCTAAGGTTTCCACCGGCTGCTCGAAGGATAAACCCACAGAACTTTGTCCGGCCAAATTATAGACCTCATCCGGCTGAATTTTAATTAAGACCTGTAGGACACTGCGAAAGTCATTTAGTGCCATTGATTCTAGTTTTACCTGTTCCTTGATTCCCAAACGTTTCAGGTTACTAAAAGAGGACATTTGGGCGTCCCGGGAGGTGCCACAAACTGTATAGCCTGCTTTTAACAGTAATTCGGCTAGGTAGGCTCCATCCTGCCCAGATATACCACAAATTAACGCTTTTTTGCTCATTTATTTACAATAATTTACTTTTGAGGGGTTAACATTGCCTTGGCGGCTTCGCTTAAATAACCGATTTGTCCGTAGGCATAGAGAAGATTATCAAAGCTTTTAGCAGGATCATTGATAAATTTGACATATTTAACCAATCCTCTCGCCAAACGCTCACCTCCTCGCCCAAATTGACCCAATCCCGTCTTTCCTGCCACTTCTTCCCGATAGTGTTCGCTGATGCCTTGCCACCAACTGCGACGCATAAACCATTGACGATTGATTCTTTCCGGGGCCACATTGTGTTCCACCAGTGCCTGGGGAAAATAGCCCACTTGCCATCCCCGGGCGAGTGCCAGTTCCGTAGTGTATAATTCCTCGTTAGAGAGGAGTTTTTTGCCAATTCTTCCCAGATTAGGATCAAAACCGCCAATTTCCTCCCAGAAATCTCGCCGAATTGAGTAATTAACCCCTCGCGGAGTTAAATTCGCTTGGCTAATGTATACCACATTGTCGCCCAAATCGAAAGCCCCTAAACCCCCTGCTAACTCATCCGATAACCAATTGGGTTGACTGTAGCCTTGCGGCCAAATAAGAGTGACTTTTCCCCCCGCTACTGCCAGTTTTTCGTTATTTTCGTAGGCATTTAACAGAATTTGCAGCCATTGATGACTGGCGATCGCATCGTCATCCAAATAGGCTAAAATCGGCGCTCTAGTTTCCTTCGCCCCGCGATTTCTGGCGGTAGATAGCCCTAAAATAGGTTCGTAAACGTATTTTAGCCGCCCATCTCCCAGACGCGACTCGACCACTTGACGGGTTTTATCGGTGGATGCGTTATCAACCACTAAAATCTCGCAATCTGGGCAAGTTTGCGCCAAAAGACTATCGATCGCTCCTTCTAGGTAGTGATCGCGGTTGTGGGTACAGATAATCCCTGCTATCTTAGAAGCCATGGCTATCAAGGTTACTCATTCAATACCCTAAAACTTAACATTCCTTTGGAAAAATGTAAAAATACTTTTTAGCCGTCAGTCGTCAGCCGTCAGCTAGATAATAGTGATGATAACTAGAAAAATGGCTAATTAATATAAAAATAAATCCTGAATGCTGAATGCTCAGAGAAAGTTGCTGGGTTACGGCGAATACTAAATAGTTAGTAACCTGCCTGAATTTTCCTCGCCTAACCCACCCTACAAATTGATAACTGATAACTGAAAATATTATGGCGAAAGTCACTGTTTGTATTCCCACCTATAACCGCGCCGATTATCTCACCTATTCGATTAATAGTGTCTTGCGGCAGACTTATGAAGATTTTGAGTTAATTGTCTGTGATGATGGTTCTTCTGATCGTACCCCAGAGGTGGTGGCAGCATTTGAGGATTCGAGAATAATTTATTTGCGTCATCCCCAAAATATGGGCAGAAGTTTAAATATGCGATCAGGTTTTACTGCTGCTCGGGGAGAATATTTTATTAAATTCGATGATGACGATGGACTAACTCCCGAATTTTTAGCGAAAACTGTCCCTATTTTAGATCAAGAAAAAAACGTTGATTTTGTTTGTACCGATCACTGGATTATTGATAAATTTGGACAAAAAGTTACAGATGCCACCCAAGAAAATTCAGCTAAATGGGGCAAAGATAGATTACAACAAGGAATCATTCCTGATTTAGAAATACAAACTTTTTCCTATCAAAGTTTACAGGTGGGTTCGACTCTTTTTCGTTATCAATCTTTGGCCGATGTGGATTATATGCGCTCTCAAGCGGATGGTTGTGAAGATTTTGATTTATTAGTGCGTTTAGCTTTAGCGGGAAAACAAGCTTATTTTTTGCCAGAATTATTAATGGAATATCGTTTTCATGGGGGTCAAACTAGCTTAAAACAAGCGGTTCACTTTTTGCGAGCAAAACTATTTTGTACAGAAAGTTATCACTTTAATGATGTAAAACTAGAGGAAGAAAGAGTGAAAAAGGCGGCTTTTTTACAGGAATCTTTGGGGATAAAATTAATTGAAAAGGGAGAAGCCGAAGCTGGGCGAGTTTTAATAGAAAAAGCCTCGAAATTATCAGGAAAATCCCGACGTGCTAGACTGGGTTTACTGCTTTCCTATTTACCTCTAAATTTGAGACAATTAGCTTTTCAAGCCTTCCGTCAACTACGCCCCAAAGATTACGCCGAACAGGTTAGATCTGTGTAACTTATAGCAGTTATCTTAATGGTCGGGTAGGGAGTTTTCGTTTTCGTGAGTGGGCCGTCAATACCCAAATTAGGTTACACTTCATCTTGGTCAGTAACGCAACCAGTTTTTAAATTTAACTATCTATGGATACTATTCACGTTACAGGAATTCGTGCCTACGGTTACACAGGATATCTCGCCGAAGAACAGGTTTTAGGTCAATGGTTTGAGGTGGATTTATCCCTAGCAGTTGATATCAGCATTGCTGGCAAAAGTGACGCAATTGAAGATACCCTAGATTATCGACAGGCGATCGAAATTGTCAAACACCAGATTGAAACCAGTAAATTTGCCCTAGTGGAAAAATTGGCCACGGTTATCGCTGAGGATATCCTACAACTCGATCGAGTGCGACAGGTAAGAGTACAATTATCGAAACCTGCCGCCCCAATTCCCCATTTCACCGGTAAAATCACCATCGATATTACTAGATACCGTTGAGTTTACGGGTATTATCGACTAAACTTGCAGCAAAAGCGTCAAAACGTTGGCAAAGCTTCTCATCAAGGATTTTTCCTTCTTCGTTGAAGACTTTCCACGCTTGTCCTAAGCTAATTTGTTCGGGAATTACCCAAGCATGAACCCAACGGAGAATGATTCTTAAATCATTTAGGGCGTTACTATTGGATTGTCCGCCTAAAACACTGATTAATCCAGCAACCTTTCCCGATAACTCCTCAAAACTCATTAAATCTAGGGCATTCTTCATCACACCACTGACACTGCCATGATACTCCGGTGTCGCCAAAATTAATCCCGCTGCCGATTTAACCGTTTGCTGCATTTTGGCCACATCGGGATGGTCAGAATAGTCATCTCCCCCGTTACAGAAGGGTAAAGAGAGTTTTCTCAGGTCAATTATCTCTGTTTCTACTCCTAACGCCCCTACTCGACTGATAGCAACTTCTAGCGCCATCGCACTATAGGAGCCGGGGCGTAAACTGCCATTAATACCAACGATTTTGATCATAGAACTTATACAAACTCATAACGACTACATATAAGCTAACAAAAAAAAGAGACAATTGGGGAAGCTTAGTTAAAAAAATATGTCGATGGGGCGGGGGGAGCGATCGATCTAAGTTTTAATGGGAGTAGAAAGAAAGATTTATTCCATTTCCCCTGATTGCCATGCCAGAATTTCTCGATTTTCTCAAACATAAATATGCCTATGTGGCTATTGGTGAATTTAAACCGGGGTGTTTTTCCGAGGCCCAAAAACTCTACGAAAAGGCCGTTTCCACCTATTCTACGGGATTCCAGGGGGCTTTTCTGCTGCAAAAACCCGGAACCGATGAAGGAATTGCCGTGATCATCTGGGATAAAATCGATGATATGGAGTCAAATAAAAGCGAAGCCCATGAATTATTGCTGAAATCCATGGCTCCTCTGTTTGTAAAACCGCCTGTCACCGATTTTTACGAAGTATGTAGCGAGATAGAAGGTTCCCCCATTTAGGGATAATGTTTCTTTTCGGTGGCGATTAATTTGGCGGCTAAAACCCCGCCTAGGAAACCAAATAAATGTCCTTGCCAAGAAATCCCCGGACAGGAAGGCAAAACGCCCCAAATTGTGCCACCGTAGAGTAAAAAGACTAGAATTGACAAGAGTATAGAAGGAATATTTCTTTGGAAATAGCCCCGCAGTAATAAAAAACCTAAATAGCCAAAAATCAAGATACTTGCCCCGATATGGATGGATCCGGGACTAGCAAATAACCAGACTCCTAACCCCCCCACCAGCATAGTCAACCCAGTCACAATAAAAAAGTCACTGGTTTCCTGTAACATCACCAACCAACCGAGAATCAGGAAAGGAACCGTATTAGCGATAAGATGGGGAAAGTCACCGTGTAGGAAAGGTGCGAAAAGAATACCCCGCAATCCGATGACTTGATGCGGAATAATCCCGAAAACGTCTAAACTGCCCCGAAAAACAAATTGATCTAAAATCTCTAACAGCCAAAAAATCGCCACAAAAGTAGCGAGGATTATTGCTTGGGTTTTTATTTCTTGCCGAGATCCTTGACTCATAAGATTGATGGATGAGCTATTTTTTCCCATTATAGCCTCCCACATCAGTTATCAGTTATCAGTGATACCCCAGTTAACTATCCTAGTGTTAGTCATTTATCTTCCTCTTTTGATTCAGAAGAAGAAGACCATTGCGCCAAACCAGCACCAATTAAAGCACTAGGACATGATAAGGCA
>SFAU01000133.1 GCA_007096045.1 Microcystis novacekii Mn_MB_F_20050700_S1
AGTACAAAAATATGAACAATCGCGTGTAAGCATCTCACCGAAAAGCTAATGCGCGGGGGGTTTGGGGGCGGCGCCACGCCCCCAACGGGGGGTTTGGGGGGTAGAACCCCCCAAAAGCTTGGATTGAGTGATAAAACCGGAAGTAGCGCCCAATTAATTTTATCGAGGAGTTTCCCCGTAAAAATCCCAACTTGGTAGATTTACAAACATGAGATGCAGCCTCAGTTATCAGATTTGAGTTTTAAGTGTGCAGTATTGATGTGTAATCAATTTTGCGCGCGGTACTTATCTGCCTAAAATAAAAAAGAGGGCAGGTTTTACCCCACCCTTTGATCTTATTTTAAACGAATTACTAACCGGCGATCGGGTTCCACGCCGCGACTTTCCGTGGTTAAATCGCTTTCTTCCTGAAAAAAGGCATGGATTTGGCGACGTTCCGCCGAAGATAGGGCTTTTAATTCTATTTCCTGTCCTGTTTGCCGCACTTGCGTCGCCGCTTGATTCACCCAGTCGAAAAGTTCTGACTGTCTTTGTTGACGATAGCCATTGATTTCGACAATATAGAACTGATGTTCTGCCGACTCGACACCAATATTTAGAATCGTATTAGCTAGGGATTGAATCGCATCCAGTCCCTCACCCTTGTTAGCGAGGAGGAGTTCCACTTGTTGGGGACTCAATTGACTGCTATCAATAATTAACCAACAGGAGGAAAGTCCAGTTCCCAATTCCTGCACACCAATCTGGACATCTGCGGGCATGGCCATCAACTTTAGCAGTTTTTCCAGCCATTGTTTAGCTTTCTCGCTATTTTGCTCCCATATACTCATTACGATGTTTTTTCCTTTTTCTTGCTAGAACGTTTTTCAAAGGGGAGAGCATCGCGGGATTTTTCCGTTTTTTCCTGTTCCGCTACCAATTTTTGCAGGTTTTCCGGTAAAGGTTCCCGCATCAAAATCACCGTTTGAATAGTTTGGAAGATGTTCGCGGTTAAGATATACATCAATACCCCCGCCGGTAAGGGGAAAAACAGGAACATCATACTAAAAATTATCGGGGTGATTTTATTCACCGTTTGCTGTTGTTGGGCTGCTCCCCCCGAAGGCGCGCCGGCACCGGATAACTCTTGGTTAACATAGATACTAATACCGAAAGCGATCACCATTGCCAAGATATCCCAGTGAATTTCACCATTGGCACCGGTTGCCCCAATTCTTCCCAGGGCCTCAATAAAGAGAAAACCCGTATTAGCGGCAATCCCCGGCACGATAACTTTAATACTGGCATCTCCGGGGGCTAAAGCGACGATGGAACCGTCTTCATTCACCTGCACCAGTTCTTGACCTTTAACCACCTCGTAGGTGGGGTTTAGGTTATTTTCGGGTACTTCCGTGGCTAATTGGCTTAAAGACTTGCCCTGGTCGTTTTGCAGGTCGATTTTTAGCTGTTCTCCTGGGGCGATTTTATTGCCTTGGGGTAAAAAAGCGGTAATGGGATAGTGGAGAGACTCGTCAATATAAACGTTTTGGGGTTTGGTGGCATAGGGTTGGCGCTGGACGAGGGCGATTTGTTCGCTCGGCAGCACTTGTAAATCGACGGTATAGTTAATATCCGAGAAGGGGGAACCCCGCAGCGTCGCAAATAAAGCCAAAAGAATCGGCATTTGTAATAACAGGGGTAAACAACCGGCCAGGGGATTGCCCAACTCCTGCATTAATTTGCCCATTTCCTCCTGTTGTTTTTGGGGGTCATTTTTGTAGCGTTGTTGAATTTCTGTCTGTCTTTCCTTCATTAGGGGTTGAGTGATTCGCATTTTTCTCATGTTGCGAATCTGACCGGCGCTGAGGGGGAAGACGGCAAATCTGACCACCAGCGTTAAAGCAATGATGGCGAAACCGTAACTATGCACAATCCGAAAGAAAAAATCTAGGATTGGCAACATGATATTTGTGGAAATAAATCCGACTCCAAAATCCATGGCTTTAATCTATGCCTTCTCGTTTAATGGGGGTTCACTGTTAACAAATCTAATTTATCGAATCTCGGCGATCGATTATTTTGTTTTATTGACTGATGATCGATTCTAGGGGACGACCGGTTTTATCGGCGACTCTTTCGGCAATATAGTCATGAATTTCCCGGAATTTCGGCATCGCGCGCATTTCTAAACGACTTCTATCCTTGAGAGTTACGACAATATCCCCCCAAAGACCAATTCCTCTCGGCATTTTTGCCACTTTTGCCACTTCTGAATAGATAATATCTGTGCGATCGCGTCCCATCCAGCCCCCGGTGATCGAAATCCGCCGATCGGTTATCTTATATCTTAACCAGATTGCCCGCACCACTGCCCCAACGGTCAAAGGTAAACAAATAACCGTAAATCCCAGCAAGATATTAATGATTAGGTCGCCGATGTGCGGACCGCCTTCATAAAAAGTTTCTTCTTTAATGCCCATGAATTATATTCGCCTTCACTAACAACTGCTTTAATTCTCGCAAAAAATGTTCATAATTGCACTCGATCGCCCCGGGACGGATAATGATTATCCCTCGCCATCCTGTCGCTGTTTCTGGCAATAACTGCCGAATTACCGCTCGTATTTGCCGTTTGAGTCGATTACGAACCACCGCTTTTTTACTAACTTTCTTGCTAATCGAGATGCCAAAACGACTGGGAAGAGGCTTATCCGGGCCAGAATCCTCTAAACTAATTAAGGTTAAGTGGGAACCGTGATAACGCTTCCCTGTTCCATAGACAGCTTGAAAATCCTGTCGATGTTTTAAGCGGTGAATTTGGGGTAATCCCACGAAAATTAGTCGGTTCCCAGAATAACCTAAACACTTAAACGATAGCGCCCTCTTTTCCGACGAGCTTTAATCACTTTGCGTCCGTTGACGCTACGCATTCTCGCTCTAAATCCGGAAGTACGCTTCTGTTTGCGCGTGGTTCCTTCTAAAGTACGTTTACTCACTGCCGATTTTCCTCCTTAAGATAGAGTTAGTCTATAGATATAAAGACACAATTTTTGATTATAACAAAATTACTAGGAATTGGGAAGCTCATGGTCAAGCTCCGTTTCGGTCGGGATATCTGTAATTATCTCCCGGTGGCTGAAAAGCGCGAATGGTTAGTCACTAATGGTATCGGTGGTTTTGCTGCCGGAACCGTGGCCGGATTGCTGACTCGCTGTTATCATGGCCTCTTGATCGCTGCTTTGGCTCCACCGACGAAAAGAACGCTTCTAGTGACTAAAATCGATGAATCGGTACAATATAACCAGAAACTCTATCATCTGGCCAGCAATCGCTGGTTAGGTGCTACGATCGAACCGCAAGGCTATATTAATATCGAAAGTTTTCATCTGGAAGGGACAATTCCCGTCTGGACTTTTATCTGTGGGGATGCCTTACTAGAAAAGCGTATCTGGATGGAACAGGGAGAAAATACCACCTATACTCGCTATACCTACCGTCGCGGCAATTCTCCCCTAACTCTCAATCTCACTGCTTTTGTCAATTATCGTGATTTCCACGGTAATACCCAGGGTTTTAACTGGCAAATGGCTATTAGTCCTCTGGAAAAAGGAGTAAGAGTGATTGCCTATGACAATGCTGTACCTTTTTATCTATTAATCAGTCAAGGACAGGTTTTCTGCGCTCATGTCTGGTATTATCGCTTTGATTTGGCCGTGGAACGTTATCGTGGTTTAATCGATCGGGAAAATCATCTCCATGCCGCCAGTTTTTCGGCTACTCTTAAAGTGGGAGAATCGGTGACAATTGCCGCTAGTACCCGTCCCGACCCCAGTTTAGACGGTCAATCTCGTCTAGAGTCTCGCTATCGCTACGAGAATAGTCTGATTAATCCCCAGCAGCCGCCATGGATTCAACAACTTACCCTCGCTGCCGACCAGTTTATCGTTAGTCGTCCTCTCCGGGATCAACCGGACGGCAAAACAATAATCGCAGGTTATCCTTGGTTTGGTGATTGGGGTCGCGATACGATGATATCCCTGAGAGGATTAACTTTGACTACAGGCAGACCTGCGATCGCACGTCAGATTTTACTAACCTTTTCCCGTTATCTAGACCGGGGTTTATTGCCGAATTTACTGTCCGATGGCGGAGAAATGCCCGAATATAACGCTGTCGATGCTATTCTTTGGTATTTTGAAGCCATTCGTTCCTATTTTAACCAAAGCCAAGATTTTGAGTTTCTCAAAACTATTTATCCCGCTTTAACGGAAGTGATCGCTTGGTTTCGTCGCGGCACTCGCTACAATATTCACCTAGATGACGATGGTTTGATCTATGCTGGCGAAGCGGGAGTACAATTAACTTGGATGGATGCCAAAGTTGATAATCTGGTGATTACTCCCCGCATCGGCAAACCCGTAGAAATTAATGCTCTTTGGTTCAATGCCCTAAAAATCATGGTTCAATTTGCCCATTATTTGGGCATGGATGCCAATGATTACGAAAAAATGACAAAAATGACCTTAAAAGGGTTTTCTCGCTTCTGGGACGATTCTCTGGGGTATTGTTACGATGTTTTGGATACGGACAAGGGTAATGATGCCAGTTTACGACCGAATCAACTTTTTGCCCTGTCTTTGTCGGTGGAGGAGTTATTAAATTCCCCACAGAAAAAGGCCATTGTCGATATTTGTACTGTAAAACTTTTGACTCCTCGCGGTTTGCGATCGCTAGATGCCGATCATCCTGATTACCGCGGCGTTTACAGTGGCGATCGCTTAAAAAGAGATAGTGCCTACCATCAGGGGACAGTCTGGGGATGGATATTAGGGGCATTTATCGAAGCCCATCTGAAAGTCTATCGCGATCCCATCCTAGCTGAGAGTTTTTTAACACCGATGAGCGACCATCTTCGGGATAGCTGTATCGGTAATTTAAGCGAAATTTTCGATGGTAATGCTCCTTTTACCCCGAGAGGCGCTTTTGCCCAAGCATGGACGGTGGCAGAGGTATTAAGGGTTTGGCAAGTGATCCGAGAATTGCCGACATAATCCCTTAACGTCAGTTCCGAGTCACCAAAAAATAGGCTGGGCTGACTGCGATCGCATGAAGATTTTGGCTGATCGCAAACTCAGGTTATAATCAAGGAAGGGAGAGAATATTATATTTCATCTCTGCACCGGTTTTGCTTTCGAGAAGGTGGCAACACCGCCCCACTTTCTCGCCATCTCCGTCAAGATGGGCTAGTTAGCGGTTTGACTTCTATGAACACCAATTATCTTGAAGAATACCAAAAATACCTAGCCGAATGGCAGAAACTACTTCTGTCCGCTTGGGGTAATGGTGTTCCCACGACTACACCAGTGTTTGAGTTTCCGGAAACTTTGGTTAAATCCCTCGAATATCAACAAGAATGGGTGAAATCCTACCTAACCGCCCAAGAAACCGCCACCAAAGTTGCCCTCGATAGTCAGAAACAATTCTGGGATAGTTATTTCGGTTTTGCTCGTCAGTCCATGGCTGTACTCAATAAACCAGCCTAATTAGATATAAATTGACTAGATAGTTCGGTTAGTGACTTAACTTCCCTTACAAAATGAAAAGCCTCAAATACAATCCCCTCTGGCCCTGTATTTGAGGCTTTTTTGGGTTTTATTACCTTCAAGCAATCAGGGAATTTTGGGGTTTGGCAAAAATCATCCGTCCGGCCGAGGTTTGCAGTGCAGATGTCACCACTACCCGCAATTCTCCCCCTAGATAATCTTTTCCTTCTTCTACCACTACCATCGTGCCATCTTCTAGATAACCGATGCCTTGGGTGGGTTCTTTTCCTGCTTTGAGAATTTTCAGATCCAGAGTATCCCCGGGTAAGTAAATCGGGCGTACTGCTTGAGCGAGATCGTTGACATTCAAGATGGTGACTTTTTGCAGATTGGCCACTTTACTGAGATTATAATCGTTAGTGAGCAAGGTGGCGTTAATTTCTTGGGCAAGATGGACTAATTTAGCATCTACGGTGCTAATATCCTCATAATCGGCGGGATGGATGACAATGCGATCGGGAAATTCTTCCTGCATCCGATTTAAGATATCTAATCCTCGTCTTCCTCTAACTCGTTTTTGGTCGTTACTGCCATCCGCTAACTGTTGCAATTCCTGAAGGATAAATTGGGGAATGAGTATCTGTCCCTCGATAAATCCCGTGTCTAACAATTGTTCGATACGACCATCGATAATACAACTGGTGTCAACAACTTTGGTGGCTGCCGCTTGCAGGGTTCCTTCTGCCACTAAAATTGATTCCATACTATTGGGGTTAATCAGACGCAAAAAAGTCCGACCGTGGGTATCAGCTAAACTAACCCCGAGATAGGAAAACATAATACTGCCTAAAATAGCGATTATCGGCTTGATAAACGAGAACTCTCCCGGAATCGGTAGGAAGAAAATCGGAGCTAAGATCAGATTAGCAATTAACAAACCGATAACTAGACCGACCGAACGGGTTAAAATAATTTCGATCGGAGTTTGCCGTACTTGGGTTTCTAGACGACGATAGGTAGTTTGGGCAACTAAACCAAGGGCTAAACCAATAATTGAGGCAAAACCCGCCGATAACCAGCGTAACGCTTCAATATTAGTGATTTGCGACTGGACAGCAACCGGCAGCAAGTCAACGCCACTATAACCAATACTGGCAATAGCGAAGACGAATAATAAAATTATGACGGCATCAAGCATGGGGATAATACCAGAGAGGATAGGGGGGAATGATGGTAGAAAAATAATGAGTATGAATGCTTTTACATTATATCCGTGAGCTTCTCCTAATTTGTGTCGGGAAAGTCGCCTCCATTCTAGGAGATGTTCTCCCCAGCAATAATATATCTTAACGAAGATAAACGAAATCACAGCCGTCAGCAGAGCTTGTCGAATCTGTCGAACCGCCGAACGGAGTCAGAAGTTTTAGGCTTTGTTGCCCTCTTTTTTGTACCAGCTTATGTACTATAAAAAGGATAATGCCAGGTTTTTGAAGGTTCCAATCCTATTTTCTGGCACTAACAGGGGATTTTAACAGGTCAAAAGCCTTATTTAAAAAGGGTTTTACCATTATTCAGCCAGCCCTAAATATTTTACACAATTCATACCGGGTAAGCAACAGGGCTACGGCACTACTACCGAATCATTACCGATTTCCCAAATATTGTAAGAGTTCATAGTCTGATAGTTTCATGTCCATATATTACCATGCCTGACTATATCTGACCATATTTGTATTGAAACTTTACAATACTCTATTGTCTTTAATTGTAACTGGCTACTTATGAGGTGCTTTGGGGACGGAGAGAGAGGGATTCGAACCCTCGTTAAAGTTACCCCTAAACAGCATTTCCAGTGCTGCGCCTTCAACCGCTCGGCCATCTCTCCAATTAAGGTCACGATCATCCATCGTACAGCAAATGCTGCCGATCTGTCAAATTATTTTTCTTTTTGCGACGATGACCGCTCAGGTTATACTTGATCTGGACGGGAAACCCTGTCAGTTAAGCAGACCCTAGATATTGATTTAAGATTGCGGCCGTAGCTAGACCAGTTTTTTGCCAACTAAACTCATCGGCCCGTTTTTTGCCTAGATGACTTAATTTTGACTGTAATTGTCGATTAAGCAGACCCTAGATATTGATTTAAGATTGCGGCCGTAGCTAGACCAGTTTTTTGCCAACTAAACTCATCGGCCCGTTTTTTGCCTAGATGACTTAATTTTGACTGTAATTGTCGATCTTGAGCGATAATTTTCAGGGCATCGGCTATGCACTCGACTCGATAGGGATCGATTAAAATTGCCGCTGTTGCCGTGACTTCGGGCAAAGATGACAAATTTGAGGTAATGACGGGTGTACCGCAGGCCATAGCCTCTAAAACGGGCAATCCGAAACCTTCCCAGAGACTAGGGAAGACTAAAGCAGTGGCTTGACTGATAACTTTGGGCAGCTCATCGTAGGGGATATAATCGAGAAATTTCATGCGATCGCTGACTGCCAATTCTTGCGCTTGTTGTTGTAAATTGGGGGTATAACGGCGATCAAAGCTGCCGGCAATCCAAAGATGATAATCTGTTAAATCTGGGGGCAGTTGGGCAAAAGCGGCGATTAAACGCGGTAAATTTTTATAGGGATTGGGACGACCGAGATAGAGAAAATAGGGCTGTTCTGGCTTATTATCTTCCATAGGGCGAAAGTGATGATGATCGTAGGCTAGGGGAATAGGAGTAATTTTATCGGCGGGAATTTGATAATATTCAGTGATATCTTTGGCCGTTGCCTGAGAGTTACAGATAATATGTTTTGCCTGTTGTAATACCTGCGGCACATAATAACGGAAATAGCGGGTTAAGGGGGAAGTAAAACTGGGAAAGCGCAGGGGAATTAAATCGTGTACCATGACGACAAAGCGACAGTGGGAATTTATCGGCGCTTCCGGAAGGGGAGAAAAGAGTAAATTGGCCTTTAATTGTCGGTAAATTGACGGTAACTGCCACTGAGTCCAGAGTAAGCGTTTTAAATGACCTTTCGCTCCTCGATCGGGGCCGAGACCTTTGGGGATAGAATAACAGTTAAAGTCGGGATAACTATTAGCTGTTAGTAGGGTTGGTTCTAAATTTTTCAGGTAGGGTAAGAGGTTAAGAATGTAGGTACTGATTCCTGTGGGTTGGGGAAAAAGTACCGAGAGATTAATTAATAAGTTAGGCTGTGTATTCACTAATTCCCCTGTTGATATTTGCTGAGAATTTCTGAGATATATTGGTAGCCTTCCACCCCAAGGGATTTAATCAGGGAGGAACGTTCCTGACTGAAAGTCTGCTCAAATTCTGGGATATTTTTACCGCGAATAACCGTTAATAGACTAGCAGCTTGTCGCCATTCTGTCGCACCGATTTCGTGTAGCCAATACATGCCTAGACAACCCATATAAATTGCCTGTTCAAAATTCTTGTCTTGATAGTAAGCTTCGCCTAAATAGGTTAGTAATAAACCTTGCAGATATATATCTCCGTAGTATTTGGCCGATTCTAATCCTTGGAGGAGAATATTAATCGCATCTTGGGTTCTTTCAAGGACAAGATATGCTAAACCTAAACTGCTACAACAAAGGGATTTACTCTGCCAATCTTGGAGACTTTCTGCTAACTTTAATCCCTGTTTTAAATACTCGATCAAAGTTTGATAAATTTCGGGATCGTATCTCTCTAACTGTTGCGCTTCTTGTACCTGACTATAACCCAAATTAGCCAAAGCGTTAGCCTGTCCTAAACTATTACCCTGTTGACGACTTAAAATTAAAGCTCTCTGACTTAAATTAATCGCTTCTGTATAGTTTTTCTGGATAGCATTGAGACGAGATAAATGGTTTAAATTAGCTATTTCACAAGCAGAGTCCTGCTGTTGACGAGCAATTTCTAAAGCTTGTTGATGACATTCTCTAGCCTGTGGATAGTCACCGCGAATGCGATTAGAATAGGCAATTAAAGTTAAAATTCTCGCCTTTTCTTCCGTACCTTCCACATAACGCAGAGGAATTGATAAATAATCTAATGCTTCCTTGAGATAACTGCCAGAAAAGGAGGCAAAAATTCCTCCGTATAAAGGAAAATAATCCCGTTGAGCAAAGGTTCTCAGAATTTGTAAAGCCATCTGAAAACAGCCGCGACTATAGAGGGAATTTTTACTAACTTGCTCGAAACTATTGGTTAACATGGACCAAATTAAAGCCAAGGTGATAAAGGTGGAAATGGATAATTTTGCTCCTAATTTTTCGCTATAGATACGCTGGTCAAAAAAGTTAATTAGTCCCCTTTGGATATATTGAAAAACAATGGCAGTTTCTACCCAATCGGTTAAAGTTAAATCCTGAGTAAGAGAATCAAAAGCTTGTTGATTAGCTAAACTTTCTAAGACTCGTTTTAACCAAGAGGGATTAACTTTACTTGCCCAAATTTGCCAGGGTGTCACTCGCTCATTATCATTAGTAAAACCAAGATGGCGATTTTGTTCGTAGAGCCAACTGGTGAGATCATTCGATAAATTTGACCAAGTATTTAACCCCAGATTAATCCCCGTGGCAATTTGCCATAAATCCGCTTCTCCTCGTTGCTGAGAAACTGTCTGTAAATGCTTGGCTAACTGTTGTAATTGTTCTAGGGTTAAAGCATTATTTTGATTGGGATCGATTAAATTCACTAAAGTCAGTAAACGATCCTCTCGATCGATTTTCACCAGATTATCGATCGCCGCTGCCGTGAGAGAATTTTGCTGATTGGTTTTTTGATATTTTTCCCATTCACTTTCGAGCGTTTCCAGGGCCCGCAAAACCCTAGTTGCTTTAATTTTTGTTTCTAACTGTGAGCGAGTAACGATTATTTTTTCGCTTAAACAACGCTCAAAAATTTCTCCTGTGCCATTTTTTAAACCCTCGGCTAAAAGGTTATAAACCTGTGATTTAGCCCTAATTTTTCCTTCTAAAGTTAGATTGACAATGCGCTCGATTAGTGCATTATAAGTTTCCTTGAAGTTATCTCTATTTTCTGTCATAAGTGGTTTTTTCAGTTATCAGTAAACAGTAAACAGTAATCAGTGAAAAGACAGTAGTAAACTTCTAAGCTGTACTGAATTTAAACTGTATATTCGAAATTTTAGTACAAATGCTCATGCTTGTTCTCCCAATTTTAACAATACCTAATTTAAATGCACAACAGCTTAATTTACATAGTCAACAGCTGATTTAATGCTGCACACTTAAAACTTAAATCTGATAACTGCTCACTGATAACTGATAACTGCTCACTGATAACTGCTCACTGCTCACTGATAACTGATAACTGCTCACTGATGACTGATTCAAGACTGACTGCCGTTGATCAAAGTAATTACCGTCACTTCGGGGGGACAAAAAAGACGACCGGGAAAATAGGTTCCTAAGCCTCGATTCACATATAATTGATTGTCCCCGACTCGATGAAATCCCTCGGACCATTGCCAGTATCGGACTACCCTGCTAAACTGCCGATGAAAGGGAACCCATGGACGATATGGTTCGGGCAGCAATCGCCTAAGTTTCCCTAAAACTATCGGTAGGGAACCCATACCCGGGATAGTCACTTGGCCTCCGTGGGTATGACCGGATAACTGCAAATCCACGCGCCAATCCTTTAAAAGCATGGCTGTATCGGGATTATGGGAAAGGACGAGTCTGGGTATATCCGGAGAAATTTGCTCGAGGATTTGCGGTAAAAATTCCCCAGACCAATAATCGGCCAATCCGACGATGGGAAAATTTTCGCCGTAGGGTGTGGCGATTTCATTCCAGAGTACCCGAATTCCCACGCTAGTTAAGGCTGATCTCACCGTTTCCCTGGCGTTGGGAAGATAACTGTCATGATTTCCTAAACAAGCATAAATACCCCCTTGACTTTCGAGAGCTTTTATGCTATCTACCAGGGTAAAAATTGGCTGGGGACTATCGGTAATAAAATCCCCCGTCAGGAAGATCAGATCGGGTTTTTCCTGATTAGTAATGGCGATCGCTTCTTGCAGGACAGCTACAGGCAAATGCTGTGCATCGCAGTGCAGATCTGACCACTGCACCAACTTGATCCCTTGCAGATGTGCCGGTAGGCCAGCAATTGCGATCGTTAATCTTTCTACCTGTAAGGATTCTAACCAAAAGGGTCGCATCGGTGAGCCGTTGTCGGTGAGTAGTTACCAGTCTATCAATTCCCGATGGGGATGCTTCCACAAACATCCCTCTCTTGACGATTAGCCTTAAAATTTACTGATAATTCTCTCCATAGCGGCCTCGACGTTGGCACGACTATTAAAAGCCGATAGCCGGAAATAACCCTCTCCGGCAGCCCCAAAGCCAGATCCGGGGGTTCCCACCACATTACAGGTATGTAGCAGTTTATCGAAGAAATCCCAACTTGATAGACCCTGGGGCGTTTTTACCCAAACGTAGGGCGCATTGACACCGCCATGGACTTCTAAACCAGCAGCGGTTAATTTTTCTCGGATAATTGTTGCATTTTGTAAATAAAACTTGACAAGTTCTTGTACTTGTGCTTTTCCTTCTGGGGAATAAACCGCCTCGGCCCCCCGTTGGACAATGTAGGAAACGCCGTTAAATTTGGTCGATTGCCGACGATTCCACAGTTTCCAGAGTTGCACATCGCTGCCGTCGGCCGCTTTGGCCATCAGACTTTGGGGAACCACGGTTAAAGCGCAACGGGTCCCGGTAAAACCGGCATTTTTAGAAAAAGAGCGAAATTCGAGCGCACATTGCCGCGCCCCCTCGATTTCGTAGATAGAATGGGGTAAACTGGCATCGGTGATAAAGGCCTCGTAGGCCGCATCAAAAAAGATAATCGATCCGTTGGCCCTAGCATAATTAACCCAAGCTGTCAAGTGTTCTTTGGTAGCGGTGGCCCCGGTGGGATTATTGGGAAAACAGAGATAGATTAAATCGACTTTTTCCGCCGGAATCTGGGCAGTAAAGTTATTTTCGGCGGTAATTGGCAGATAAATTAAGCCCTCGTATTCGCCGCGGTCGTTGACCTCTCCCGTGTGTCCGGCCATAACGTTAGTATCAACGTAAACGGGATATACTGGGTCAGTAACAGCGATCGAGTTATTATCCCCAAAAATATCGAGAATATTGCCCGTATCGCACTTAGAACCGTCGGAAATAAAGATTTCATCGGCATTTATATCACAACCGCGAGCCTGAAAATCATGGACGGCAATTTTCTCCCGTAACCAAGCATAACCCTGTTCGGGCCCGTAACCTTTAAAGCTAGAGCGATCGCCCATTTCCTCCACCGCTTTGATCATGGCCTCGCGACAAGCTTGGGGCAAAGGTTCGGTGACATCCCCAATCCCCAGACGGATAATATTAGCATCGGGATGGGCTGCCGCAAAAGCTTGGACTCGTCGGGCAATTTCCGGAAAAAGATAACCCGCTTTTAGTTTTAAGTAATTACTGTTAATGGTTGCCATAATTATTATTCTCGTTTCAGTCGCAACCTTTAATTCTATAATAGTCGGTCATCAGCCGTCAGTTTCGATCGCTCTCCTTGATGGACTAGGATTGGGTGTAGGCGGTTGTCTTTCGATATACAATCGGATAAAAACCTCTTAATAATTGACATTAGTATGGGTGAATCAAAACGTCGTCAATCGGCCTTGGGTGATAAGTATGGACAGGAGGAAAATATCCTGCCTTGGCTACCGATTAGCAAAAGTCAAGCAGCCCAAGCTTACAAGTTAACCACTAGGGGTGCCTGGATTGGAATTGGAGTTTTAGCCGGGGTTTGGGTAGTTATTCGCTTTGTCGGGCCAGCTTTCGGTTGGTGGAATGTGCAGTAACCCGCTAAGGCTGCATCAGTTTAGGGTGTTGGGGTTTTAGTTGAAATTCCCCCACTTCTCCACTTCTCCACTCCCCTAGGGTTGATTCAAGGTAGGGTTGATTCAAGGTAGGGTTGATTCAAGGTAGGGTTGATTCAAGGTAGGGTTGATTCAAGGTAGGGTTGATTCAAGGTAGGGTTGATTCAAGGTAGATTCAAGGTAGGGTTGATTCATGAATCAACCCTACCCACTTCCACCAAAAAATTAATTTTATTGGTCTGCCAAGATCTGGTCATCGATCGCCAAGTCTATTTCTTGCCGAGCGCGACCAGAAGCGAGATAATCATTCTGGAAGGAGTCTGTTAAACCACTGACGAGATCATATTCAGGCTGCCAGTTTAACTCACGGGTGGCCTTATTAATATCAGCGTAGAAATGTTGAACCCGCAGGGGGAAAGGTTTCTTTTTGCCGAAGTCAAATTTTTTGGGGTTATAGTTAACAATCTCGATTTCCTCGGCATTTTTCCCCATGGCTGCCGCGCAAGCTTTTGCTAATCCGTTAAAAGTTACATAGCGATCGCCTGAAATATTATACACTTGACCGATAGCCTGAGAATTACCCAATACTGCGGCCATGGCCTTGGCCAGATCAGCAACGTGACCAAATTGGGTAAAATGTTCCCCATGACCGGGTATAGGAATAGGACGATTACGAACTAAACGGTCAAAAAACCAAGCTTCTAGGTCATTATAGTTGCGCGGTCCGTAGATATAGACTGGACGGATGGCAGTCCAGGGTAAACCCATCTCGCTTAAATAGTTTTCTGTCTCGTGTTTTCCCTTGTGGCGACTTTTGGGATCTAGTTTATCCCCTTCTTTATGGGGCATTTGGTCAGATTTTAGATAAACCCCCGCCGAGCTAACATAGACAAAATGCCCGATTCTGTCCCTAAAAATTTGGACGAGGGGCTGAGTATCACTTAATTCTCTGCCATTATTATCGAAAATTGCCTCAAAGCTTTCATTTTTAAGCTTTTCTTTAAGTTGTGAGGCATCAGTGCGATCGCCGTGAATCTGTCGTACTCCGGCAACCGGAGCGGGTTTATTGCCACGATTGAATAATACTACCTCATGACCCTGTTCTACTAACACTTTAGTCAGAGAAACGCCGATAAATCGGGTTCCCCCCATAATTAAAATTTTCATAAGTCGCCATTGTCAATATCAGGGTTATATTATCACTCTTTCAGCCGTCAGGAGCCAGTCGTCAGCTTTTTTCTCCCCATTACCCCATTATCCGAGTGCGAATGCAATTTGAGTGCAAATGCAATTTGAGTGCGAATGCAATTTGAGTGCGAATGCAATTCGCCCCTACGATAATATTATTTTGCCAATGATGGCCTGGGTCCAACTGCGCCTAAAATGTAATCTGGTAGGGGCGCAACGTGGTCAGTGAGTTGATCGAACTGCTTGCGCCCATAATCTGACATTAGGAGGTCAAAATTATGACTTTAGCAAAGGTAAAAAATCTTTATGATCAAGATTTTGCTTTGTGGATAGAGAAGACGGTTAAGCAATTAAAATCTGGGGATTTATCTCAGGTTGATTTAGAGAATTTGATCGAGGAGGTGGAATCTTTGGGAAGACGAGACAAAAGGGAACTAAAAAACCGTTTAATTACATTATTTGAACACGCTTTAAAACGCCGTTATCTTCCTTTGTCCGACTGTTATCGAGGTTGGGAAGTAACAATTAAACGCTGTCAATCAAAGTTAAAAAATATCCTTAAAGATTCCCCTAGTTTATGCATCTTTTTAACCGATATTTGTGATGAGTGTTATCAGGAAGCGGTGGAGAATATGCGAATTGAATATGATGCTATTTTTCCCGATGTTTGTCCTTTTTCTAAGGAAACTGATGGTTTATTAAACCATCAGTTTTGGGAAAGTTAAACTCTGATGCTAAATCCGTTGAGTAGAGGCAAGAGGCGGAATAAATAATCAGTCTTTAATAACCAGATTTAGTGTGATTTTCAAGAAATTAATTTAAGTTTAACAGGGAGAAAAATTATGACTTTAGCCAAGGTAAAAAATCTTTATGATCAAGATTTTGCTTTGTGGATAGAGAAGACGGTTAAGCAATTAAAATCTGGGGATTTATCTCAGGTTGATTTAGATAATTTGATCGAAGAGGTGGAATCTTTGGGGAAAAGTCAACGCAAAGCGGTCGATAATTTTTTAACTCGTTTATTAGAACATTTATTAAAACGTTGTTATGTGGTTCTTCCCGATTGTTATCGAGGGTGGGAAATTGAAATTAGAAATTTTCGCAAGGAGTTGAAGAAGGAATTTAAGTATTCTCCTAGTTTGAAAAGGTTTATGATAGAGATTTTAGAAGAATGTTATCGAGAAGCTTTAGAAGCGGTGAAAGAGGATTATCCAGACTCTAATTTTCCCGATGTTTGTCCCTTTGCTGAGGATATTGATGGCTTATTAAATCATAAGTTTTGGCAGGATGAAAAATATGTCAGTTCCTAATCCTTCGGGGGAATTGCTATCACTTGATTATCATTAACCACAACCAATTTACCGCCCAATTTTTCGATATTTTCCTTGGCTAACTTGCGGGTTTCTTCGTCTTGACTATTTAGCCAGACTAACATCCAAGCACCAACTCTAGGAGCGCTACTATCGGGATTAGTTTCTAAAAATTTTACTGTCCCCCTCGCAGATTTTTCGATAAATTCATTACCAGCAATTTTCGCCCAATCGGCGGCCATTTGATTTGAGTTTTTTGCTGCGGGAATATCGCCTAAAAATAATAGTTCATCGACTCCTTTATATAACCAAAGAAAATAGGCATCAGTAACATCAGGAGTCAGTTTTGATAAACCTTTATTCATAATCTCAATCGTTCTTTCGGGTTTGCCAGCATTCACGGAAGAAGCGATAGACATCATCAAATAGGCGCGGACAAATTTGGGGTCATTTTTGGTGACAATTTCCATAAAATCGGGACTTAAACCGTAACCAGTTTCCCGGCGAGCATCCCCATCGCCGTAATATTGAATAAACTGTAACATTGCCCAATTGGCAAACATATTATTAAAGCCAAAAGAAGGCATATTTTTTAATAACTGAACCTGAGTATTTTCTAGGCGAGATTCTTGACGATAATTTCTTTCTAATAACTTTTCTTTTGTCAAGGTTTTCACCTTTTCCCGTTGCATTTCGACAATGACCATCATTAGCCCACCGATAACAGCAACTAAACCAAGAGTTTTAAGTAAGGATAGATTGAGCGATTTTTTTGTATTTAGCATAGCTTTAAAGAAAAATTATAACTACCGAGGTCAGCAGAAGAGCAGAAGTCACGATTATTACCTGACCATTTTCAGCTGTCTTGAGAACATTGACTTGACTGGCATCCAGATTAAACTGTTTTGGAGAAAAAGGAATTTTTTTATCACCTCACTATATTTAGGCAAACTTTCCTGTACCCAGCTTTTAAATATAGGATATTCTTCCTCAGACTCTCTAACTTTTTCTCGACTACAGGGTTCAAGCACTCGTGGAATCGCTTGGGTCAGTAAATTGTATTTCTTCTGTTTTTTCTACAGTAATATTAGCATTACAGTACAAAATTACCACAATATCCTTCGCTGTTAACAATCCCCGCACCTATCCCCTTTTCCCAGTTTGGGAGAGGGGTTTAGAGCAGTTATCTTCTCTACCAGTGTAGCATGATACAACAGATCGATAAAAAAACATCTACAGGCAATAAAATAAACTTTTGTGACAAAAAATGTTAAGCACTGTTGCAAGATCGGGCAGAATCGGAGCATCTCGTTCCTTTCGGCTAAACCCCTGTGGTACACTGC
Source organism: Microcystis novacekii Mn_MB_F_20050700_S1 (assembly GCA_007096045.1). Classification (GTDB taxonomy): domain Bacteria; phylum Cyanobacteriota; class Cyanobacteriia; order Cyanobacteriales; family Microcystaceae; genus Microcystis; species Microcystis novacekii. Next base: position 17,257 of record SFAU01000133.1, read on the forward strand.
AAAGCGTAGTCGCTCGTAAGTATGTAGGAGAAAACCTGAGTGTTAAGAGTCGCTGTTGTGGGTTCAGGGCCGGCCGGTTCTTCGGCGGCAGAAACATTAGCTAAAGCAGGCATTGAAACCTATTTATTTGAACGCAAATTAGATAATGCTAAACCCTGTGGTGGAGCGATTCCTCTCTGTATGGTGAGCGAATTCGACCTACCTCCTGAAATTATTGATCGCCGGGTGAGAAAAATGAAAATGATCTCCCCCTCTAACGTCGAAGTCGATATTAATCTCGATAATCAAGACGAATATATCGGTATGTGTCGTCGGGAAGTCCTCGACGGTTTTATGAGAGAACGCGCCCATAAATTAGGAGCGCATTTAATCAACGGAACCGTTTATGGTCTCGACATTCCCACCAATAGCACCGATCCCTATACCCTACACTACGCCGATCACTGCCACGGCAATTCCCAAGGGGAAATGAAATCTCTGAAGGTGGATGTGGTTATCGGTGCCGACGGTGCTAATTCCCGCATTGCTAAAGCTATTGATGCCGGGGATTACAACTATGCGATCGCTTTCCAAGAACGCATCCGTCTTCCCCAAGATAAAATGGCCTACTACGAAGATCTGGCGGAAATGTATGTAGGGAAAGACGTATCCCCCGACTTCTACGCTTGGGTATTCCCCAAATACGATCACGTCGCCGTCGGTACTGGCACGATGAAGGTCAATAAAGCCATGATTAAAGACCTACAAGCTGGTATTCGCGCTCGCGCGGCCCGTCGTCTCGAAGGTGGCGAAATCATCCGCGTGGAGGCTCACCCCATCCCCGAACATCCCCGTCCTCGCCGTGTAGTCGGTCGTGTGGCCCTCGTTGGTGATGCTGCGGGAACAGTTACTAAGTCTTCGGGAGAAGGCATCTATTTCGCCGCTAAATCAGCGCGGATGTGTGCGGAAACCATTGTCGAAGTCACTAACGGCGGCCAACGTATTCCCACAGAGGAGGAGTTAAAACTCTACCTCAAGCGTTGGGATAAGAAATACGGTATGACCTATCTGGTGTTAGATATCCTGCAACGGGTTTTCTACCGTACCGATGCCACCCGGGAAGCTTTTGTGGAAATGTGTTCCGATAAGGACGTACAGAAGATGACTTTTGACAGTTATCTCTATAAAACCGTTGTTCCCGCTAATCCTCTCGTACAGATGAAGATTACTGCTAAAACCATCGGTTCTCTCCTGCGCGGTAACGCTTTAGCTCCTTAAAATCAATTCATAACCAGAAAACCCAATCTCCCTATCGCGGTGGTTGGGTTTTCTTTTGGGTTGTTTAATCTTCTGTTTCAACAGGGTTTGCTGAAAAAGTTTTTCTGGGTGGCAGGGTGTCGGGTTTTACTGATTTTCAGGTTGTCAATGTAATTTGCTATAACCAGTCTAGGAGAGCCTAGTTTTCTCTGTATTAATGGGCAATGATGCAGTCTCTAAACAAGTCAAATTGAAGAAAGCATCGGCTTCTCCCTTACGGTAATTAATTCTTCTTTCCAAAACTACTTTGAGAGGTAGTAAATAATAATTATAAGCAATATTATAATTATTAGCGATTCTAGTGTTAATAAAATTGTACACAATGGCGGAAATGATTGGAACTTCTCCGAAAGCCATGCCCAAGCTTGTTGGAAAAGATTCCTTTGAACCATTGGCTTTTCTATAGCTTCTTGGAGAGTTTGAATTAGAGAATCGAAATCTGCCGTATTTGTAATTTTTTTAAGCATTCTTAAATCCTTGACAATGAATTTAAGAAAACCCTTTTGCTCGGAGATGTCTCTGGATTTTAAAAGTCTATTTAGACTATTTATCTGTTCTGGAGGCGAGGTATTTATTACATGACCGTATATATGAATACATAATTTATTTTTTGTTGTATTATCATTTGGTATTCTTGTTCTGGCATTATTCCAGGCTTGGCGAGCTTGTGTCAAATCACCTTGACTAAACTTAATTAAACCTAGATTCCAATAGTAACTAGCGTTGGTGCTATCAAATTCAATAGCTTTGTTAATCCATTTTTCAGCCTCTCTTAAAAATTCGTCTCTTCTCGACTTTGTGTGATAATTTTTGCTTATGGAATCGTGAAATTGCTGATCGGGCAAGACTTTTAGAGCTATTTTGCAGGAGAAACTATCGGTATAGACCTCGTTTTCACACAGAAACCAGAAGAGCCAAAATTCATCATGGTAGTTACTTAAAGTAGCCTTAAAAAAGTAAGCTAATCCAAGTCCGCTATAAGATACAGAAGATTCAGGGAATTTTTCTAATGCTCTCTCGAATTTATCAATAGCTTTGTCATGGTCAATTAAGTCTTGTTGATCGCTGTATAAATAAATAACTCCTGCGTTATGATAAGGCTGCCATAAATTAGGATCGTATTGAGAAGATTCCTCATATAGGCTTAATGCCTTTTCATATTTTTCTAGCCCAAAATATATGTTGCCAAGCTTATATACAAATTCTTTGCTTGGAAATAAAAACTTATTGGGTGCTATTTCATAAGCAACCTGATAAGCTAGCTCCTTAACCTTATTCAAAACTAAATCACTATCATTATAGTCAAAATCAACTTGCAGTAACTTGAACTTTAGAGGAGACTTTAATTGAACAATTAAACTTTTTTTTGTATTCCAGTGTTGGATGCTACCATTAATAACAGTTTCAACACCTCCAAAGGGCCATATTTTTTTTAAGAAGATATACTTTGCACGGCTACAACTTGCATTTTTTACTCAAGGACAATAATATAGTTTAAGAGTCATAATTAGAAGCAAAGCACTCATTAAAAACATGATTAACCTAGAATTCACAGAAGAA
>SFAU01000134.1 GCA_007096045.1 Microcystis novacekii Mn_MB_F_20050700_S1
ATGCTAAGATGTGAGTAGTTCATTAGTTTGTCTGTTTGTTTTGATCAATATCCGACTTTAACTGATGAGCTTTCCTCTGTCAAGCTTTTCAGGTGATGCACTTCAGACTTGAATCGGCGGCGGCAATTTGCATCAAAACTTCAGGACAGGGACGATTTTCTGATACCATCGTCTTGATGCCGCGAATATGTCCTTCGATCCGCGAGAGACGGTTCATAATTTGCTTCAGGGAAGCTTCGCTATGGACGTGGGGAGTCCCTTTTGACTCGTGGTCATGGCCCGTCTCGTCGTGGTTGTGAAGGGGGTCGAAAGGGGTAATTTGATTAGTCAAGGGTTTACTGTCAATTCAGTTCTACTCTCTAGTGTGCCACAGTTGCGAACCCCAGCCCCTAGGATGGTTTTGTCCGGTTTAAATTTCGCTTCAAGGGTCTTCGCTTTACCAATCCGGGCAATTTTCGCCTTGATTCCAACCGGAGGGATGAAATCCACAAATTAGACGCTGACGGGTTTCTCGACTCTGACCGTAGGATTGACCGTGGTAGTGACGACAACCGGTGCAGGTTTGGGGGGATAGGGGATGGGGGATAGGGGATAGGGGATAGGGGATGGGGGATAGGGGATGGGGGATAGGGGATGGGGGATGGGAGAAAAAAGCTGATTACTGCTCACTGATTACTGCTCACTGATTACTGATTACTGAAATAACCTACTAATGATAGTTTAGATTGACCATGAAAAAGATGATATTGACTTTACTATTAGCTTGGCTTTTAGTTGCTAACATGAATAGCCAAGGAGTTTTAGCAGCGACGATCGATTTTCAATGGTTAGGAAATCAAGGCTATACAGCTAAAGGTTCTTTCAGTTATGATGAAAAAACGTCCCCGACTATCTTTTCGGAAAAAGGTTCGGGAAAAATGCAAGTTTTAGAAAATTTTCAGGTATCTTTTTATGATAACAGTGGTCAAGAGATCGCTAAATACGATAATGTCAGCGAGGGAATTTCCTCGGCTAATTATTTTCAGTTTAATTTTAATACCAAAACTGGTCAAGTTTTCGGAGCGATCGATCTGGGGGGTGAAGGGATGGGGGAAATCTATCTTCAAGGGGTGGTTAACAATAATTTGGCACTCTTGCGGGTGGAGTCGGCAGATCTGATCATGGATGAGGATGATTCACCAGAAATTATCACTCAGTTTTAACTAAATTGATCGGGAAATTAGGGATCATTCTAGCCTAATTTTTCCGCTAATTCTAACCAGCGATCGGTTAAATTATCAATTTTTTGACTCAATTGAGCTAATTCTTCGGTCAGAGCGGTTATTTTAGTAAAATCTTCTAGGGGTTCTCCATAAAGTAGCTGTTCAATTTCAGCCTTTTTTGCTTCTAAAATAGGTATTTGTTTTTCGATATCTTCGTATTCTTTTTTCTCTTTAAAAGAGATTTTTTTATTGACGGGTGAGGGAGAAGCTTTAACAGTTTTTGGGGTGACTTTTTTTTCTTTTGGTTCCTCCTCTTCTTTTTTCTGATCGAGATAAAGGGAATAATTACCCGGATATTGACGGATATTACCCCCAGTTTCAAAGGCAAAAATAGTATCAACTACTCGATCGAGAAAATAGCGATCATGGGAAACGACAATCACACAACCGTTAAAGTCCTCTAAATATTCTTCTAAAATTGCTAAAGTCTGCACATCGAGATCATTGGTGGGTTCATCTAGGATTAAAACATTAGGCGCACTCATCAAAACTCGTAGTAAAAATAAGCGTCGTCTTTCTCCTCCAGAAAGTTTATAAATTGGTGCATACTGTTGATTGGGAGGAAAGAGAAATTTTTCTAACATCTGAGAAGCAGTGATAACGCTACCGTCTAGGGTTTTGACTAATTCGGCCACATTTTTTAGATATTCGATCACTCTTTGATTTTCGTTGATATTGAGATCATCGGATTGTTGATCAAAGTAACCAATATGAATAGTGGAACCGATGTCAACCGTGCCTGAATCGGGGAGAATTTTCCCTGTAATAATATCCATGAGAGTAGATTTTCCTACCCCATTACTGCCAATAACACCGATGCGATCTTCGGGAGTAAAAATATAGGTAAAATCTTTAATTAAAGTGCGATCTCCGTAAGCTTTCGAGAGCTTTTCTACTTCAATAACTTTTTTGCCGATGCGTCTTCCGGCGGTGGCAATATCGACTTTTCCCTCCACCTGTTTAAATTCCTTAGTCCCCATTGCTTGAATGCGATCGATCCGCGCTTTTTGTTTGGTACTGCGCGCTTTTGGTCCCCGGGATAACCATTCTAATTCCCGTCGTAAAACTCCTGCGTGTTTGCGTTGACTACTGGCGATCGATTCTTCCGCTAAAGCTTTTTTTTCTAAAAAATAAGCGTAATTTCCCCCATAAGTAGATAAATCTCCTCGATCGATTTCAATGATGCGATTAGTCACTCGATCGAGAAAATAGCGATCGTGAGTAATTAATAATAATCCTCCCCGAAAACGGGACAAATAACTCTGTAACCACTCCACGGAAAGCGCGTCTAAATGGTTTGTGGGTTCATCCATCAATAAACAGTCAGGATCGGCTAAAAGTGCGGTAGCGATGGCGATTCTTTTGCGATATCCCCCCGATAAATCGCCCACGCGAGCATTAAAATTATCGATGCCCAGTTTACTTAAAATAACTTTAGCATTGGTTTCTAAATCCCAGGCGGCAAGTTTATCAATTTGTTGCGAAACCCTTGACAAACGTTCCATAATAGTATCCAGATTTTCTGGCTCATGGACAAGGCGATCAGACAATTCCTCGTATTCCTTGATTAAAGTCATGCTTTCGCCACTATCAGCGAAAACCTGCTCTAAAACCGTTTTATCGTCGTCTAGATCGGGTTGCTGGGGTAAATAGACGATTTTCATCCCTGAATTGATTTGAATTTCGCCACCATCGATCGCTTCTAATCCGGCGATCATTTTCAATAGGGTCGATTTTCCCGATCCATTCGTACCGATCAGGCCGACTTTATCCCGATCATCGAGACTAAAACTGGCATCTTTGAGAATTTCCTTGATACCGAAGTCTTTTTTGAGCGATCGAACCGTCAGCAGTGTCATGATTCCCTAGAATAATCCTTCTTTTCTAGTGTAATGTCTGGACTAATGCAAGGGATAGATTAAAGTAGGGTCTGCTGAAAAAGTTTTTCCTGGGGTGTGGGGTTTTAAGCTAAGACGCATTTTAACCGCCTATCCTTAGATTAGCTAAATCTCCCCCAATCCCTGGTCTCGATACTGGTTTTAGGTTAGACCTCGGAGCCTTCCGTTCCCCACTTCCATCCCAGAGTTGTGATTTCTCTATCGCCGTTACTCTCACCTTTGTGATAAATTATTAAAATTTATTACAAATTATATTGACCTTGAGTCCCCTGACCTAGTTTTTGTGTCTTCTTGATACAGAACGTCGGGACGTAAAAATAGTTATAAGGTTGGTTGGGATTGACCTTTGCCTTCAGCCATGAAGCTGAAAAACTTTACTAGGCGGTTATTTCAGGTATTTCAACCTTATTTGATGCCTAAACATTTCGCACTTATGAGAAACCCTGTACTTGTAAGTAAGTGGCTGGGTGGAATTAAATATAAGATGGACGTAGGTTGGGTTGAAGCATGAAACCCAACGCCCGATTATGTTACGAAGTGCGCTAACCCATCCTACAAATAATTGTGCCTCCCTACTTAGCCGGACAAAAGTAAAGTTAATTGTGGAGGCAAGGGAACGGGGAACGGAGAGACGATACAATAATTTTGAGGAAAAATATTAAAGATTATGGTAAAATTTTGGCGGAGATTAACGGTATTTTTAATTTCTTGTTTATTGCTGATTTCCCTAACTGCTTGTGGTAATCAAGTTAGACGAAATCAAGTGGTTATATCGGTATTAAGTGACCCAAAAACCTTTAATGCTGTTTTATCGGCCGAATCCCCGAATATTTTTGGTTTAACCTACGAAGGACTATTAACAGAGAATCCCATTACTGGCAAAAAAGAACCGGTCTTGGCAGAGTCTTGGACAATTTCCGCTGATAATTTGAGCATTATTTTTACTATGAGAGAGGGTTTAAAATGGTCGGATGGTCAACCCTTAACCGTTGATGACGTGGTTTTTACCTATAAGGACTTATATCTAAATCCTGATATTCCCAACAACTACCGCGATAGTTTAAGAATAGGATTAAAAAAAGAATTTCCCGTTATCACTAAACTAGATAACCGCAGGATTGAATTTAAACTACCCGAACCTTTTGCCCCTTTTTTAGATGCTGTCAGTTCACCGATTTTACCTAAACACGCTTTAGATAAAACTATTCAGAAAAAAAGCCCCGATGGTAGGTTAGAATTTCTCTCCACTTGGGGGTTAGATACTCCTCCCGATAAAATTGTTTTTAATGGTGCTTATAAACTCAAAGAATATATCACGGGACAAAGGATTATTTTTGAGAATAACCCTTACTATTGGAAAAAAGATGCCCAAGGACAACAATTACCCCATATAACTTCAGTAATTTGGGCAATTGTTGAATCCCAGGATACAACTTTACTGCAATTTCGTTCGGGAAGTTTAGATTCTATTGGGGTAACTCCCGAATTTTTCTCCCTCTTAAAAACTGAAGAAGAAAGAGGCAATTTCACGATTTTTAATGGTGGACCTGCCTACGGAACCCAATTTATCAGTTTTAATCTCAACCAAGGAAAACGCGACGGAAAACCCCTAGTAGAGCCGATTAAATCTAGGTGGTTTAATAACTTAAATTTCCGCCAAGCTATTGCCTACGGCATTAATCGTCAAAGAATGATTGATGATATCTATCGAGGATTGGGACAAGAACAAAATTCTTTTCTTTCTATCCAATCTCCTTTTTACGATAAAACCCTGAAAGGTTACGAGTATAATCCCGAAAAAGCCAAAGAATTATTATTAGAGGCAGGATTTAAGTATAATAGTGATAATCTGCTAGTCGATGCCGATAATAATCCCGTTAGATTTAACCTGATTACTAACGCAGGTAACAAAATCCGGGAAGCAATTGGGGCGCAAATTAAAAATGATTTAGCCGCCATAGGAATGCAAGTGGATTTTCAAGCGATCGCTTTTAGCAATTTAGTTGATAAACTGAGTAATAGTCTAGATTGGGAGGCACATATTTTAGGTTTTACTGGCGATAATGAACCCCACGCCCCTAATATTTGGTATGTAGATGGAAATCTCCACGCTTTTAACCAACAACCTCAACCCGGCAGCCCTCCGATTCAAGGCTGGCAAGCGGCAGATTGGGAGAAAAAAATCGCCGATTTATACGTCAAAGGTTCCCAAGAATTAGACTTTGAGAAGCGCAAAGTTATCTATGATGAAATTCAACAACTTCAACAGGAATACGTCCCGTTTATTTATCTTGTCAATCCCCTCGCTTTGGGGGCTGTGCGTAACTGCTTTGAAGGCATACAATTCTCCGCCTTGGGTGGTGCATTCTGGAATCTGGAAGAATTAAAGAAAACCTGTGGAGGTGTTTAATGACTCATTTTGGCATTCTTTGTCCCACCGCTTCTGGACATATTAATCCTCTCCTACCTTTAGGAAAAGAGTTACAAAAACGCGGTCATAAAGTTACCTGTTTTTTAACTCTTGATGGTGAAGAAATGGTGCAAGCAGCTGGCTTAGATTTTCAGGCAATTGCACCCGACAAATATCCGAAAGGCACATCAGCCAAAAGTTTAGCCGAAATTGGTCAATTACGGGGAACGGCCGCCGTCCGACGCACTGTAGAATTAGTCACTAATTCTACAGCGACCCTCTTTGAAACTATCCCTCAAGAGATGCGTCGCTTGGGAATTGATGCCCTAATTGTCGATCAAGTTTCCCCCTCAGGAGGTACAATCGCAGAAAAATTAGCTATTCCCTTTGTCAGTTTTGCCGGGGCATTGGTTTTAAATCGTGATCCGCTTATTCCGCCCTTTATGACCACTTGGGACTATAATCCCTCATTTATCGGGGTTATTCGCAATAAAATTGGCTATAAACTCCTTGACTCTCTGACTCGTCCCCTGAATGAGTTAATCAACCAGCAGCGTCAAGAATGGGGGTTAATTCCCTATCAAAACATCAATCAACGCTATTCCCCCCTTGCCCAAATTAGCCAACAACCCGCCGAATTCGAGTTTCTTCGGCCAAATTTACCCGCTCACTTTCACTTTACTGGCCCCTTTCACGATTCCTCCACCAGAAAAACGATTCCTTTTCCCTACGAAAAATTAACCGGACAACCCTTGATTTATGCTTCCCTCGGTACAATTCAAACTCGCCTACAATCGACCTTTAATGCGATCGCTGAAGCCTGTGCCGATTTGCCGGTACAATTAGTTTTATCCTTGGGCAATAGCGACTCTAACATTCAAATAACGACCAAAAACGCCCTAGTTGTTCCCTACGCTCCCCAATTAGAGCTTTTAACCAGAGCCTCTCTTACTATCACCCACGCAGGCTTAAATACTACCCTAGAGTCCCTTGCCCAGGCTGTACCGATGGTGGCTATTCCCATCACTAACGACCAACCGGGGGTATCTGCTCGGATAAAATGGTCGGGGACAGGGGAAGTGATACCGATTTCCCGTCTAGAAGTTCCCCGTTTACGAAAGGCCATTGAAAAGGTGTTATCCGTCCGCAGTTACCGAGAAAATGCCCTGAGAATGCAAAAAGCGCTACAGAAGACAGGAGGAGTCAAAATGGCGGCCGATATCGTTGAAAAAGCCATTTCTACCGGCCAACCAGTCCTATCGGGGTGGTGATTCGGTAGTAGTGATGGTGGCTTAATCCTTTGCTTTGCTGTGCATTGTAGTCATGGATAAAATACCAAAGGGTTCCCCAACGTGATTCTCCATTTTTTTAGAGAAAGATAGGAAAGGTATTATTTAGTCTTTCAAGAAGTTCTAGGATTGGATTTTTGCCAAAGACTGCTTAAATTCTGCGAGAGAATTAGCGGTAGCTGCTAATTTAACAATCTCTTGTAATGTAGATAGTACCGAAACTTTATTCAGGTATTGTTCCACATCTAAAGGAACTTCACCTAAGCGAGCTTGCAAAACTGTTTTGACAAAATCACGAGCATTTTCTAACGCCCCAATTTCCTTGCCAATTTCCTTGCCAATTTCCTTACCAATTTCCTTACCGCGTTCGATTCCTCGTAACTCCATATTACTTACTAAAGGCATGGTTCTTTCCTCCTCAAATTGTTTGATTTTACTTTCTAAACTTGACTGTAATTCAGAGGATAAAGTCATCATATTGTCGATGATTTCAAACAGTTTAATTATCTGTTC
>SFAU01000135.1 GCA_007096045.1 Microcystis novacekii Mn_MB_F_20050700_S1
AATCCATAAATAGAGTATTTAATTGATTAATGCTCATTCTTAATTCTCCTGACTACTGGCTCCTGACTCGGAGACTCCTCACCTAACGGAAGATTTTTGATTTTTGCAAGAGGTCTAATGAAAATCAGAAAATTGCACCTTAGACTATGAGAAACTAAGTAGCAGCTCTCAAGGGTAAGGTGAACTGCCATGTTTGACACAGAAGAGTTTATTATTGCGGTATTCTGCTGTATTGATCACTTAAATTGGGGTTGGCTGAATATTACTGGAAGCCTTACTAGAAAAGGTTTTTGGGACTTTTTTAGCCAAAAAAGTCCCAGAAACAAACGTTGAGAAATCGATCCGAGGGACTCAAAACCCTTGCACTTTCGTCAGCAATCGCCAGATGAAATTCAGAAACTAAGTGACGAAACTACCATTTTGCCAGTTGTATGGCTTCTAGATTCCCTCTGGGGACTTATTCAGCAAACCCCGTGTAAACACTGTTTACGCTCGATGAAACTTCCTAATTATGGTCGTATCGTCACTATCGGTTCTCGTGGTGCCGTACAACCGGGGGCAAATTTGGCCGCCTATTGTGCCTCGAAAGCGGCGGTAGTGGCTTTAACCCAAGCGATCGCAGAAGAAACCAAACAGACTAATATTACTGCTAACGTGGTTTTGCCCAGCATTATCGATACTCCGGGCAACTGGGAAGCTATGGGAGAGCTGACAGGGGGACAAGAAGGCTGAAATCCATGTATCGTAAGCTTTTCATGGTTTTAGCTCGAAAAAGTTCGCCGCACCATCTCTCACTTATTGATAATAATTCCTAGTAAGCTCGCTCGAAGCCAGAAGCCTTTGTTGGCAAGTTTTCTAGCTCGCTTGTCCCCCTGTCAGATGGGAGAGGCAAGTGCGAAGGACTGGGTAAGTCCCGAATCTCTAGCCGAGGTGATCTGTTTTCTGGCGGGGGAAGGGGCGAAAGACTTGCGCGGGGCGGCAATTCCCGTCTATGGTTCCCTGTGAGTGGTTTTTTGTCTTCAGGCTGATACACTGATAACGGCGCTCGCTCTTGCTAAAAATTGGGGTTAATTTATGCTTATGGCGATTCTTATCAGTCTTACTATCTTGCTTTTATCCTATCTGCTCGGTTCGATTCCCACGGGTTATTTAATCGGTAAATACAGCAAAGGTATCGATATTCGTGACTATGGTTCCGGTTCCACTGGGGCTACCAATGTGCTAAGAACTCTGGGAAAAACTGCCGGGGCGACGGTGTTATTAATTGATATGTTAAAAGGAATGGCGGCGGTGGCCCTGGTACGAGGACTAGATTTTATGGATGTCAATCCTCTCCCAGAAAGTTGGTATTACTGGTTAATTATTGGGGCCGGATTGGGGGCAGTCATCGGTCATAGTAAATCGATTTTCTTGAATTTTAGCGGTGGTAAATCCGTCGCCACCAGTTTAGGGGTTTTATTAGTGATGAATCCCCTAGTGGCTGGCGGAACTTTGGCGAGTTTTTTGGTTATTCTCGCACTTTTCCGGATTGTTTCTTTAGGTTCGATTATCGGGGCGCTGGCGGTGAATATTTTAATGGTTGTTTTCGGTCAACCTCTCCCCTATATTTTATTTAGTTTGATGGCGGGAATCTATGTGATTGTTCGTCATCAGGGTAATATTAAAAGATTGTTGGCAGGGACGGAACCGAAAATAGGTCAGAAAGTACAGCAATCATCGGAAGTAGGTTAAATAACTTCCTCAAGTCAGAATAATACCATTTTTCTTTATTCGCGTCACAACGAATGCAGGCTTGGCAAGCATTCGAGCGTGGATGTCTGTCATGGATTTAGAAATTTGGTATAACCACTATGAAATGAAGTTGACGGTTCGGAAAAAAAAGTCAATTCAAATGGATTAAAGCTCTTGCCACTAGTCGGTGGCAAGCTAAAGAATCATGGTTTCTTTGATCAATATTCGAGAGGGGGAGAGATAGCGAGGAAATCATGGTTCGATGCCATAATTTCTAGATTTGTTCATTTATTAGTCAAATTATCAGTGAAAGATTGTCTTTTTTGACTTAACTTATTGAGCCAGTAAATCTCGATAAATTTGCTCGGTTTTTTCTGCTAATCGTTGCCAAGTGAATTTTTCTTCTACTTTTCTTTGACCAGCTATTCCGAGACTAGCGGCTAAATTATTATCTAATAATACTTGACAAATTGTCTCGGCTATGGATTGAGATTCTTGGGGGACTAAAAAGCCATCAACCCCTTGAGAAATCACCTCAGCAACCGCAGGAATATCACCACCGATGACGGGTTTAGCAAAACTCCAAGCTTCTGTATAGACTCCCCCAAAACTTTCTTGGGTTGAAGGCACACAGAGGAGAGTACAAGCAGCTAAAGCGTCGGTTTTGGTCTGTAAATCCACGCTACCTAAACGAATAATTCTAGGGTCTTGATATTGGGCATAAATCTGTTCAGAATTGCCCACCCTTGGACCGACAAAAACAAATTTCGTTTCGGGGATTTTTTGCCAAATTTGACTAGCTGCTTGCAGGAGTTGTTGATAACCTTTGTAGGGATAGTGTTGCCCCAAAAAAAGTACCATCGGTTCATTGATTTGATAACGCTGTTTAAAATCTTCGGGATCAGCATTAGCAGCAAGAATTGGACCGACTCCAGTGGTATGAATTTTGTCTTCTTTTACTCCTAATTGAATCAGGATTTGTTTTTCGCTATTGGTTAGGGTAATCACCGCATCAGCTAATCGATAAAGTTTAATATATTCTCGGTAGCGCCACCCCACCCACCGGGGATGATGCACAGGGGTGAAAACGAAGGGAATATCTAGTTTTTTAGCGAGATTATAGGAAGCGTAACTGAGTCCCTCGCGACCAATTCTGACGTTATGAATTAAATCTTTATCTTGGGCATAATTAGTTAAATAACTCTCTAAAGTATCGGCAATTTTGGGGAGGGCAAGAGACATGAGCGGATAATATATAGGCAGATAAGGCAAGAGTTTAAGTTTATCCTGAAGAATAATGCCAATTTGATGAACTGGAATATGATCAATTGTATAATTTTGAGTTTTTTGGGGTGCTTTAAGGGTAGTTCCTAGGAGCCAATCCGTGCGATTTTGCTGCCAATGGGTAATAACTTGAATTGGGTGTTTTTGGTGCAGTCGTTGGGCTAAAAGATGTTGATGCAGTTGCGCTCCACCGATGGCGGGGGGGTAGGCTGTTAAGGTGTAAAGTAGTTTCATATAAGTTTAATTAAGACTGTCTGCTGTGGTTTTTAACCAGAGGATAAAACTATTAATATTTTCTTGGACTTTTAGCCATGTATTATAATAGTTATTAACCAGGTTTTCTAGTTTTTTTACCAATTCAAACCCATATATATTGCGAACAACGTGCCAGAAGCTTAGGTATTCATTAAGTTTCTGCACCGTATCTTCTCGTAATACAGCAGGACGATAATCTTGAGGTTTGCTCATAGGATTTAATAGCCTTCTCTGCCAGTCATAACTAGATGGTAAGCCACCATTTAACTCAGAAGCGATAATTTGAAAAATTCGTTCACATCCTGTATAAAAGTTATGAAGTTTTAGGGCTAAACTTTCGGCACAAATATCAGCTAGTGCTGGGTTGGTTAGCATTTCCGATTGAACTAAACGCATTTGGCTTTCTAGCCGATTTAATCTCTTAACTTCCGTGGCAATATCAAGGGCGATTTCTTGTAATTCACTGGCACTCATCGGACGCATAAAGACATTCTCCTGTTTGCAAAACTCTTTTAAGAAAATGAGGTTCTAAGTCTTCTATTGGCTTTAAATCAACCCAGCGATCGCTAATTAAATTAACTTTTCCTAAAGCTTGAAAGAAACTTTCTGGGGGTATTCCAGCCACTGCTAGATCAATGTCAGAAGTTTCATGAAATTTACCTTTAACTAGAGAACCAAACAGGATAATTTTTGTAATTGGAAAGTTTTCTTTTAGATAATCAATAACTGGCGGAAGATTTTTCCTAGCTTTTTGGGCTAATTTTTGATTATATTCCTGCTGTTCTTTTTGGCGTTTTTGCCAGTATTCAATATAGGGGTTACTTGCCGACATAATAATTATAGTATCGAGGATTTAGCTTAAGTTTCTGCCCATTGTTCAAAGAAAATTTCAATATCTTTTTCTAAGTTGCTGTAGATTTTTCTTGCTCTGTCTAAATTAATTTTCAATTGTTCATAATCAATATTCGTGCCGTAGGCATGGCGAAAAAAGTGCCGAAATCCTCGCAAACCATTTAACAAAGCACAGGTTTCTGAAGAAATAAAAGCAGGACGAATTCCGAGGATAGGGACAGTCATTCTGTTTAATAAGGCTGTATGCCATTGCCGAGTATCGGCAATATTATTTTCAAAACAGGCTGCCACTATTTTAAGTAAATCTTCAGTAGCACTGTATAAATTGTGGATTTGATCGGCAATACTTTCTAGGCGAATGGCATCATCGGGATTGACTCCTTCGGCTCTAATAGCTAGTTTATCATCGATCGCTTTGATTAGCTGTAATTGAGCATTTATATCAGTTTGCAACAGAATTAGTTTTTGCTTGTCCATAAAATTCCTTGTTCCCGAATTCGGTGGGCAAAATGACAGTTTTTCAGCAGAATAATATCTACTTCTCTCCCCAAATAAGAGGACAGAATACTAATAGCATCAAAGTGCAATTCTGGATTAATATTTTCGACGGCAATATCCACATCGGAACCGGGGTGAAATTTATAGGAACGAGTCACGGTTCCAAAGATATAAGCTCGATTAATTCCGTATTCTACAGCATTTTCATCAAGCCACTGTTGGGTTTTTGTCAGCAGGGTTTGTCTTTCCTGTTCTCGTTGAATATCTCTTTCTCTGAGGATTTTATCGAGTTCTGGGGTAGGAAAAGCGCTCATGGGCTATTTTACCATTTAGTTTATACAGGAACATTCTAACGGCAATTGGCGGCAATTTGATAAACTTTCACGGTTTCTTCGGCACATTTTGCCCAACTAAATTGTTGAGCGCGTTCCAGTCCTTTTTCTGAGAGAGTTTTTCTGAGTTGGCTATCTTGAATTATAGTTAAAATTGCTTGACATAATGCGTCTTCATCGGTGGGATTAATCATAATTCCCGCATCTCCCACCACTTCGGGTAAGGAACTGGTATTAGAAGTAATCACCGGGGTTCCACACTGCATTGCTTCTAGGGGAGGTAATCCGAATCCTTCGTAAAGAGAGGGATAAATAAAAGCAGTGGCACCGCTATAGATGGCGCTTAAGTCTTCATCGGGAATGTAACCAGTGAAGATAATTCTATTTTTTAAAATCGGGTTTTCTTGGGCAGTTTTAAAAATATCCTTGTTTTTCCAGCCACTAACACCCACTAAAACTAGATTTAAGTCTATACTGGGGTTATCGAGGATAATTTTCCTGAAACAACGAATTAGAAAGCTGAGGTTTTTTCTGGGTTCTAAGGTACAAAGACTGAGAAGATAAGGATCATTATTAATCTGATATTTTTTGAGAGTATCATTGATAATATCTAGATTTTCAACGGGGAAAAAGTGAGTATCCGCAGCTAAGGGAGTAACAAAAACTCGCTCAGGATTCATTCCTGTATGGTTACAAAAATCATTTTTAGTATGTTGGGAAATACAAGTCATCCAATCTTGATTAATATCAATACTTTGGATCATTTCAGCATATTTTTGACAAATGCTGGTGGTAAAGCTTTTTGAGTCCAAAACCGGAATTAAATCATATATGGTTAAGATTCTACTAATTTTATTGATTTTATCCTTTGATGGTAGGGCATAAAATAGAGAATGATAAATATTTGCTTGGGAATTAAAGTTAAAATCTATGTCAAATTTTCCTAAAAGCTTAAAAGGAATTTGTAAAGCTAGAGCAGGTTTATAAATTATAGGTGAATATTGACTAGAGAGTTTAATAACTTGTTTTTGACTTTTAACCGCTACCTTATACAGGTTGAATAAATTTAATTTACTCTGGTGACAGCTTTGATATTGTTTCCTAATTCTTGCCGCTTCATTGCTGATAAATAATTCGGTACTAACACTATCCCAGATATTATTTAAGCCATTGTATGCGACTAAATCAATTTCTATATCCTTTCTATCTAACAGTTGTTTCAACAGTGAATCAACTACCCGATAAACACCTGTTTTTGCCTTTGTATTGATATATCCTTGTCCTAATACGGTGATGTCGTAAGCAATTTTTATCATTGTTTTATTTGTTTCAAAGATTGGCGAAAAGATGGTGGGTTAATTGTCACAAAAATAAAAAACAACCAAAATCTAACAATTTTTTTATATAAGTAGGGAGGCACAATTATTTGTAGGATGGGTTAGTGGTAGCGTAACATGAGCGGGCGTTGGGTTTCATGCTTCAACCCAACCTACGTTCATCTTATATTTAATTCCACCCACCTACTTACATATAACAGAATTCCTCGGAATCCAAACAATTCAGAACGGCAATTCTACAAAAGTTAACACCTCTTGCTGTCTTTTTAGAGAAAGTTGTTGGAAGTTTTCTACTAAAGCATTGGTGCTACAAGGATTGATGTTAGTTTGGGTAGACATAGATAATAACCTCAAGTTTAACTCTGGACTATGTGCTAAGTTTCCTTACATTTTAAACTAATTGCCTTAGTCAAGACATTTCTTCAGTAAAATTTTGTAAATCCTGTTGTAATAAATCAAAGCAATAAGGTAAGTCTTCCGCTAGTTTTTGTACCGGTTCTGGTTGCAGGTTAAAACTATAAATATTTCTAATAACATGACGAAAAGAACAATAATTCTCTAGCAGATCACGAGTTTTTATATCAATTACTGGAGAACGTTTAGAGATTACCGGGGAAGACATTTGACGCAGTAATTGCCGGTGCCAATTAGGGGTATCGGGAACAGAACCGTCGATAGTTTGGGCAATTTGTTTAAAAATTCTTTCTACTCCTGTGTAAAAACTATGAATATTCAGGGCGATAGTACCCAGATAATCTTCATCTTGAGTTCTGTTAAATTTCTGGAGAAGTTGCTGATTTTTTTGGACTAGATTATTTAACTCACTTAACTCCTGCTGTATTTGTCCCCATAAAACTAAATTAGCCGAATTTTGACTCATATCTAATCCCCTTAAACTGGGCTTATTGACTGATTCTAAATCAATACCTTGATTTTTAATAGTTGTTTGTAAGGATGGTTGGGCTGATTCAATTTGAATCAGATCGATCAAAAAATCGGTACTAATTGCTAGTATATCCTTAAGGGCTTGATAATATAGTTGGTCTGCTAGTCCCCAAACCGCTAAATCAATATCAGAGTGATAACGAAATTTTGATAAATCTAACAAAGAACCAAAGAGAAGAACTTTTTCTATCTGATATTTTTCTCGCAGGATTCTAGCGGCTTGTTGGGCAGTTTCCCAGCCTTTTCGATAGCGATTTTCTAGAGTTGTTCGAGAGATAGGAACAGAAACCATAGTTTTAGGGAATAATTTTCATTTTTGTCTATCGAGGTAACACCTCATCTAAACACAGTTGCAGGTCAGGAAATAAAGGAGAAAAAATCCCTTGACCGAGGCGATATTGTTGTTGTTGATAATCTTCCCCTAACAGTTGACAAACAGTAAAGGTCGGCCGTTTGGGTTTACCGATAAAAATAGTTCCTCCCAACCCACGATAATCGACAATCCAATATTCTGGAATACCTAATAGGGCGTATTCTTCGACTTTACGAGCATAATCCGACTCCCAGTTGCTACTAACTACCTCTACCACAAGCTTAATGCTTCTACCGAGAGTAATCACTGGTTCTCGTTCCCAGAGAGGTTCATTATCGAGAACAGTTTCATCCAGAACAATAATATCAGGACGGCGCGCCGTGGCTTGGTCGCTAAAGGGACGAATTAGACAAGTGCGGGGTATAAACCAGGGCAATTGTCGGTTATTAATGGCGATACCGATTTTGCTGGCGAGTTTGCCGCTAACGGTTTCCTGGGGGCCAGTAGGTTCCAAATCGATTATTTCTCCCTCAGCAAGTTCGTAGCGGGGATTATTGCGGTATTGACCGAGAAAATCTTCTAGGGTTAGAGTCTGGGAAAGGCTAGGAGAAAGCATATTTTTAGGGAATAATTTTTATCTTTGTTCATTTAACCAACTTAGCAATTCCTCACGGCTGCCCAAGTCTAAAATTCTATCTCCTAAGGTTTCTAATTGCGGGATAGATAGAGATTTAACT
>SFAU01000136.1 GCA_007096045.1 Microcystis novacekii Mn_MB_F_20050700_S1
AGGAATCGGAGACGACGTTTTGGTCTGAGATTTAATTTAATCGCTGGCATTTACAACTACGAACTTGCTTTAGGCTATAATCAAGTAGCTGAATAAGACTTTTGCAGGAGGTCTAATGATGTTTTGACAAAACGCCCTTACCTCAAAAAAGAATGGTGTATTTATGTGATCGAAAACCCTATCCGTTGTGAACCCCAAGAAGATAATCGTTTTCGCTTTTGGGCAAAAATAGAAGAATTTGGCGATCATTACTTGAGAGTCGTTACCCTAGCAGACAAGATTACTATCCATAATGCCTTTCCAGACAGGAGCTTTAAACCATGAAGATTAACTACTACCCAGAAACGGACTCCCTTTATATCCACCTTACAGACAAACCCAGTGTTGATAGCCAAGAAATTTCTGAAGGTGTCGTTGCTGATTACGATGAATTAGGGAATCTAGTCGGTTTAGACATTGATAACGCCAGCAAAAAAGTGCAACTCGGTGAGTTGATCTCAAATGTGGGGGTGAAGACCCTCGCTTATGGCAGAGATAGTTAATTCCCCTCATCCCCAAACCCCAGGAGAAGGGTGAAAGATGCCTGCTAAGAATAAAGAAAAATGGTACAAGTCTGTGGAAAAGCTTAATTTGTTTTCCGCTTCACCGTTAGTTAACCTAAAGTGAATATGATGTAATCGTCCCAAGATTCGGTCAATATAGGGTTCCATGTCAATTATTAACCATAGAACTAAGATCGTCGCCACGATCGGCCCTGCCAGTAATTCGCCAGAAGTCCTCAAGCAGATGATCGGTGCGGGGATGAATGTAGCGCGGCTAAACTTTTCCCACGGTAGCTACGAAGATCATGCGAGAGTTGTTAGCCTTTTACGGCAAATTTCTCAAGAATTAGACAATCCGATCACTCTCCTGCAAGATTTACAAGGGCCAAAAATTCGCGTTGGTAATCTCCCCAATGGTTCGATTACCATCAACGACGGCGATTATCTCACCCTTGTACCCATGGATGAGTATCGAGGAGAAGCGAACACCGTTGCGATCGATTATCCCTATCTGGCCGAGGAAGCACAGCTAGGTGAGCAAATTCTCCTTGATGATGGCTTATTAGAGCTAAAAATCGTTGAAATTAACGGAAAAGACCTAAAATGTCAAGTGTTGGAGGGAGGGGTTCTTAAGAGTCGCAAGGGAGTTAATCTACCCCGTCTCAATTTGCGCTTACCTTCCATGACCGAAAAAGACAAACAAGACCTAGAATTTGGTCTTTCTCAGGGGGTTGATTGGGTTTCCCTCAGTTTTGTTCGTAAAGCAGAAGATATCAAGGCGATTAAAGCATTTTTAGCCGAGAGAAATCATGCGGATATGCCAGTGATGGCTAAAATTGAAAAACCGCAAGCGATCGAAAATTTAGAGTCAATTATCGAGGAATGTGACGGCATTATGGTAGCCCGGGGCGATTTGGGGGTAGAATTAAGTCCCGAAAAAGTCCCCATGTTGCAAAAACGCATTATCAAACTCTGCAACATGAAAACTATTCCCGTCATCACTGCCACCCAGATGTTAGAAAGCATGATTCACAATCCCCGACCGACTCGGGCCGAGGCCAGTGATGTGGCTAATGCAATTATCGATGGAACCGATGCGGTGATGTTATCGGGGGAATCAGCAGTAGGAGATTTTCCCGTCAAAGCGGTGGCTATGTTGGCCAAAATCGCCCATGATGTGGAAGCGGATGTGAAGTTTGATAATGCTCCCCCCAATCAGTCCGATGAAACTCACGCTCTCAGTGAGGCTTTAGTGGCGATCGATCAAACCCTTGATCTCCGTTATATTGTTACTTTTACCACCTCTGGTTACACTTCGCTACTGGCTTCTAAGGAACGTCCCTCGGTTCCTGTCATTGCCATGACTCCCAATAAACGAGTCTATCACCGTCTCAATCTAGTCTGGGGTGTGATCCCGATTCTTCTTGATCATCAGGTGTCCGTCTTTGAGGATGTGTTAAAGCAAACGGAATCAATTCTACTTCAGAAAAATCTAGCGCAATCGGGCGATAAAATCCTGATTATGGCGGGAATTCCCATGCAGAAAACTAAAGGCACTAATTTCCTCAAAATTCACACCATTTCCTAAGTTATAGGAGTCGGGAGTCAGGGGACAGGAGACAGGAGATAGGAGATTATTTCTATTTATTCTCCCCACACCCCACACCCCACACCCCACACCCCACACCCCACACCCCACACCCCACACCCCACTTCCCCACCTCCCCATTCCCCAAGAAAACCCATGTCAAAACTTGTATTAATTCGTCACGGCCAAAGTCTTTGGAATGCGGCCAATAAATTCACTGGATGGGTCGATGTTCCCTTGAGTGAACGTGGTCGTGCTGAAGCGATGATCGCTGCCTGTAAACTTAAAGAAGCCAATATCACGATCGATGTTTGTTTTACCAGTCTCCTAATTCGCACTATGGAAACGGCAATAATTTGTCTGACTGAGTGTGATGAAATTCGCGCCGGTAAAATCCCTATTTTTAAACACGATAGCGATGCTCCTGATTGGCACGGCTGGGATCGGTACGATGGTGATCCCAGTCAGGAAATTCCGATTTTTCCCAGTCAGGCCATCGACGAGCGCTATTATGGTGATTTACAGGGTTTAAATAAAGCCGCAACTGCTGCTAAATTCGGAGAGGTACAGGTTAAGGAATGGCGTAGATCCTATTTTACCCGTCCTCCCGGAGGTGAAAGTTTAGAGGATACCGTCGCCCGGGTTGCACCCTTTTTTCAGAGTCGTATTCTCTCCCATATCCGACAGGGTGATAATGTCTTGGTGGCAGCCCACGGTAATTCCTTGCGGGCAATGATTATGACCTTAGAAAATCTTAGCCCAGAAGAAGTCCCCAGTTTGGAGTTAATCACGGGAGTTCCAATTGTCTATGATCTCGATGAGACGGGAAAAATTATTAGTAAGCAAATTCTGCCCTGATTTTTCCGTCTTCTTCCAGACGCGCGAGGTCATTTTATGTTAAGTGGGTAGATGTTAAAAATTGTCAGACACCCCCCTTATTAAGTAGGGCTGATTCATACTCCGAATCTAATTCTTTTTTTTGCTACCTTTAATCGCTTATGAGGTAAGCAAAGCACGACGTTGGTTCTTCTCGTTTCTGTGTGGAAGGAGGAAGAATAGGGATAACTTTCTGGAAAGATAGTCTTCAAATCCTTGCCTAGCAAGACTCATCCGAACGATAAACACTGATTATCACACAAAGATATTTTTTTTCGAGAAATCGACTAAAAACGTTGCCAGATAAGGATTTGAGAGAATGACATAAGAGAGAATGAAACGACCCTACCCTTATTAAGGGGAAATTAAGGGGGGATTAAGGCGGGAGCCATCTTCAATTTAAGGGGTTGCTGATTTGAGATATGAATCTTCTTGTCTGGGATTTTTAAAACCTAGACCCAAACTAACTTTTGTATCCGATGCACAGTTGGTATCTGCTCCGATTCCCCCCTTGATTCCGAAGCAATAAATTACCCCAAACACCAGTAGTCTCAGCCATTCTCCTCCTTCTTCTGTTTCCCCTAGATGGGGTTTGCTGAAAAAGTTTGTTGGTGGGGTTAGGAGTCGGTCGTCAGGCTTCAGCCGTGAGACTTCGGCGTGAGCTTTTGTCGAACGCTCAGGCTTCGACATTTTCTGGGCGAGTTCGGTTCCGAGGGAACGGGAAAGTATGAGACAATAGAAGGGGCTTAGTCAATTAACTAGAGATATTCATTGCTAGGATTTAAGACTTAATGGCAAGGATGAATCTCGATAGCAAATAAGATTTACCCTGTCCACCGCCTCTATCCTGCCGCCAACAGTCACCGTGATCACCTTAACTCTTTTACACCCCAGTCAAGCCACGCCCCTACAACATTGGCAGTTTGGCAATGATCAATCAACCATTCTCATCGGCAGGGCACTGGATAATCATGTAGTTCTCTATAGTGCTGTGGTTTCGAGGCGGCATTTAGAAATCCGCCTTAATGATCGCAATGATTGGGAATTGGAAAATTTAGGGGCAAATGGGACGTTTCTCAATGGCAAACCGATCGAGAAAACCGCCCTCGTCGATGGTATGGTGGTTCGTTTAGCTGCCTCTGGCCCCCAAATTCAAATTCGTCTCATTGATGAGGACGAGCAACCCAAATTAATCATCAAACCCCTAGAGGCTCCTTTGGCGGGCGACCAAGCCCAGTTAGACAAGGATACTATGGTCAACTAGAAAATATTAAATTTTTATAAAGTTTTTTCAATTTCCCTAACAAAATGTAAAAATAGATACAGAATAAGAAGTAAGATCTTTTCATTTGTTGTCCCTAAATGGGGACGACAAGGGGGATTAAAGTAACTTTAAAGCATTGCAGGGAGTCGGTGATATGACGTTAGCCTATCGAGGAGTTAAGTACGAAAGGGATTCTCTCCCCTTGGAGATGAAGACTGGAGATATCGGGGGTAAATACCGAGGTCAAGACTGGAATCACCATTATCCTCGCCATATGCTCCAATTAGAACCGAAACTGCATCGTCAGTATCGTGGAGTTGCCTACAGCACCCGTCCTCATCTTACCGGGCAAGTCATCCCCAACACTTGTCCGTTGCCTGTTGTCAAACCCCCTGTTGTTGTCCAAGCGGAAACCCTTTCTAGCATCCATCTGAACAATATTCGTCTTCGTCTGGAACGTCGTTTACAAGTCGCTCAAGAGAATGGGGATGAAACCCTCGTTAATCTCTTGAAAAAAGAATCCC
Organism: Microcystis novacekii Mn_MB_F_20050700_S1; assembly: GCA_007096045.1. Taxonomy (GTDB): domain Bacteria; phylum Cyanobacteriota; class Cyanobacteriia; order Cyanobacteriales; family Microcystaceae; genus Microcystis; species Microcystis novacekii. The sequence continues at coordinate 4,795 of SFAU01000136.1, forward strand.
AAGACTTAGCCTTAAACTGCTAATCTAGCAGTTTTTTGCCACTTTCCCCTCGGTTCTGCCGGGGGGAATATTTTTGGGACTAAAAATGACACCCAGAGAAATTATCACCCTGGTTAGGAGTTTACAGGCTTTTAATTAGATTAGGTCGAGGTCTATTTTAGTTCGGGTTCGGATTGGGGCGTTGTATCATTTCCACAACATTTTTGATACCTTGGATAAAAGTTTGAAAACTACGGGATTTATTTTCAGTTAGGGAAAGATGGGGGGCAATCTGTTGAGAGTGGGTTCCCGCATAATACTCTTTCACTAGCTTTTTTAATTCTTGTTTGGCCGAGTTAAGCAGGTCTGGTTCTCTGTATTTACGGTTATTTTGTTTTTGGCTGAGACTATTTAAATTATACGCCTTGGCCACCGCTGCTAAATCTCCCAGAAACCAAGATTCTAATTCATGACAAATAATCCGAATTAAGACTTGAGCATCACTGGCATTTTGACAAATTTCCCCTAGTTCTTTTTTGAGTTTTTGACAATCGTGGGAATCCTGATCATGGACAATAATAAATTTGGTATGGGGACTAGATTTATTGAAAGCTTTGAGTTTTCTAGGAATAGATTTTGCTAGGTCTTGTTTACCTTGATGACTAATACATATATAGCTGATTTCTGGGGGAATAAGCTTAGGCAAAAGTTCTTCTAACACATTTTTTATAGATGACTCTTCTAGCAAAAATACGATATCATAGTTCCTTAGGGTGCTACTCCTTCAAACCAGCCTTGATTCCAAAGATAGCCGGGTAAATCGCCTTCCGCTACTAAGTTTTTGAGGATTTCGCTATCGGCAGCCCTATGGATTTGGGTGATACCTTGGCATTTAATTAGCCAGAAAATACTAGCTAGTGGAACCGCATTGATAAAATCGGGGGAGTGGCTAGAAACAAATACCTGACCCCCCCGATAGCTATAGTGGGCGAATTCTTCGGCTAGTTCTTTTAATAAAGTAGGATAAAGTTGGTTTTCTGGTTCTTCGACACAGAGTAGGGGATGAGGATTGGGATCGAATAGTAATATTAAATAAGCGAACATTTTCATAGTCCCGTCGGAAACATAGCGATCAATAAAAGGGTCTTTAAAGGCTTGATCTTGAAAACGTAAAATCAAGCGACCGTCTTCGGTTTCTTTGGCTTCCACAGAGGAAATACCGGGAACTCGTTGTTTCATTTTTTCGAGAATTTGCTGAAAAATTTCGGGATATTGTTGATAAATATATTGAGCAACTGTTGCCATATTATCACCCGTGGGGGATAAGTGTTCAGCATAAGATATTTCTTTACTTCCTCTAGCTTCGCTAATGTGAAAGTCGGAAATGTGCCAATTTTCAATCAGAGAACGAAAGGCAGTAGCGGCTTTAAAACGTTGAAATTGTCCTAATCCTTTGAGCGCTAGTATATCGTTAGATTCTAGCTGTTGTTCTTCTCGATCTAGTTCTTTATCTGGTTTACTAAAATCTTCTTCATTGGTGATAGCATATCCTTGACCAAGTTGAAAATCTAAAAAATGAAAAGGTTTACCGTGTTCACCCCGTTTATAGCGAAGTATTTCGCGTTTGATCATGGGGCGATTTTCCTCTTGTCCAATTCTGAGTATATAAGTAATCAGACGTTCTGTATCTGAGATTTTCATCCGAAATTGCAGCTCGATTTCAATATCTTCTTTTTCTTGACCTCTGGTAATAACTTCTTTATAACCGCCCCGAATTTGTAAGGCTTGGCGAATGTTATTTTTAAGGGCATCTCGCAGAAAACCAAAAATATCAAATAGGGTAGATTTTCCTGTGCCGTTAGCTCCAATAATCACGCAAAAAGGAGGAATATCTCTTATGTGTATATTTTTAAACATACGATAGTTGGTTATTTTAATAGAAACAATTTTCATGATATAATCGAGCCGTTATAGTTTTTTTGATTATACGATTGATCAGGGGAAGATAATTGATCAATTAGTCAAAAAAGCCAGAGATTAGGTTCTCTTGGACATTGGGGGATAAATCAGCTAAAAAGTATAGAGGCAAGCTCAACCTTCTGAGCAAGGGACAAGAAAGCAGACTCAACACAAGTTGCCCAAAATAGCGTAAATTGTCTATAAATTTGTTCAACGACTTAAATTAGTACAAATGTTTGACTGTATTATCATCGGTGCGGGACCAGCAGGAGCGACGGCGGGTTATCATCTAGCTAAAAAGGGGAGATCGATCCTGATCCTCGATAAAGCGAAATTACCCCGTTATAAACCCTGTGGTGGGGGGGTATCCCCGGCAATTAAGCAGTGGTTTGATTTTGACTTTACCCCCGTGATCGAGAATACCGTCACGCAAGTACAGTTTACTTGGAAACAGGGGGATGCCGTCACTACTAAGTTGAATATGCTAGAACCGATGTGGATGGTACAAAGGGATCGTTTTGATGATTTTTTAGGTCAACAGGCGATCGCAGTTGGGGCAACCATCCAAGATAACAGCGAAGTTACCCAGATCAAATTCGTTCAAGATCACTGGCAAGTTACCACATCCCAAGGAACATTTTCGGGTAAATATCTGATTGCTGCCGATGGTGTCAAGGGCCATACCAGTCGCTGGTTAGGATTACCAGCGAAAAACGAAGCGATCGGTGCTACTCTCGAAATTACTAACGCAGGGGCTACTATTCCCCCCAAAAAAGCTTTTTTTGATTTTGGTTCCCTAAAAAATGGCTATATCTGGGCTTTTCCCAAGTCTAATGGTTACACAATTAGTGGTGCTTGTTTTAAGGGCAGCATCAAATCCGAGGATCTGAAAAAACAACTGTTAAATTATGCCCGTCAAAAAGGCTGGAATTTGGAGGATTACCGCTATAGTGATTATACTTTAGCCCTTTGGAACGGAAATCAACCGCTACACGCCCAAAATGCCTTAATTACAGGAGAAGCGGCGGGGATTCTCGATCCGCTCATCGGTGAGGGTATCCGTCCGGCAATTTTGACGGGAGTTAAGGCAGCCGAGGCGATCGATCGAGCTTTAGCTGGGGATAATCGGGCTTTAGCGAGCTATAGTCGGATAATTCGGGAAGAATGGGGGGAAGATATGGCTTTAGCAGCTAAATTAGCTGGTTTATTCTATCAATTTACCCAAATCGCCTACAATGTCGCCGTTAAACGTCCGATCGCTGGTCAACTGATGGGACGTATTCTCGTGGGAGATTTAAAATACCGGGATGTGACGGAGCAAGCGATGCAACAATTGAAAAAACGTCTATTGCCCGGATTTGGTTGGTGATAACACCTCGCGCACCATGGAGGGAGTAACTCGATCGCTAATGGTGACTTGGCCGATTGCCGTTGGTAAAATAAATCTAACTTGGCCATCTTTCACCTTTTTATCGGCAGTAAGCGTCTCGATCATCTGGTCGGGGTTTAAGGGCGGAATTTGCGTTTCTAAGCCAGCTTTGGCAATTAACGCCGTTTGTCGTTGATTTTCCGCTTCCGTCCACATTCCCAGTTTAACTGCGATCGCTCCTGCCGCCACCATCCCCAGGGCTACCGCTTCCCCGTGGTTAATGCTGGTGTATCCCGTTAAACTTTCAATGCCGTGGGCGATCGTGTGACCATAGTTTAAGATCGCCCGCAAACCCGCTTCTTTTTCGTCTTTGCATACCACATCTGCTTTAGCTTGGCAAGACTTTGTAATAATTGTTTGCAATAGCTGGCCATCGATCTGAGAAAAACTAGCTAAATTGTCCGAGTCTTCTAACTGTTGAAATAACTCGGCATCCCAAATTACACCATATTTAATCACTTCTGCCATTCCTGCCCGAAATTCGCGCACGGGTAGGCTTTTAAGCACGCTAGGATCGATCAGAACTAATTTCGGTTGATAAAACGCCCCGATCAGATTTTTGCCCTGGGGATGATTAACACCAGTTTTACCCCCGATGGAAGCATCTACCATTGCTAACAGGGTGGTGGGAACCTGAACAAAATTAATGCCCCGTAACCATGTGGCTGCCGCAAATCCCGTCATATCCCCGATTACACCACCACCGAGGGCAACCATAGTCGAGGAACGTTCTAGACGGTGAGTGAGGGCGCTATCATAGACTTGGGCGATCAAATCGAGGGTTTTATAATTTTCGCCGGCGGGGATCAGATGAGTAGAAACGACAAATCCAGCTTTTTCTAGGGAATTAACTGCTATTTGCCCGTAATAGTGAAAAATTTCGGGATTAGAAACCAATAAAACCTTTTTACCTAAGCTTAACTGGCTCATTTCTTCGCCAAGATTAGCTAAACTGCCCTTGTTGATCAGAATATTATAGGAGCGATCGGGTAAATTAACGGGAATACAAATAGTCATAGGGTGTGGGGTGTGGGGTGTGGGGTGATGTTTCAGTAAACAGTAATCAGTAAACAGTAAAAAAGCAGCTCCGAGCTTGTCGCTTAATACTATTCACTGAAAACTCGCACCTGATAACTGATAACTGAGTCGGTTATTGACGCAGCTTAGTCAACTCTAAGAGCAGACGACAGGACAAAAAACAGATAAAGCTCTCTCCCAGAAAGAGACTTAAGCGCCAACTGTCAGCGATCAAGTCTGTGGATAATTGTAGGGGAACTAGGCCGCGGACTAGGGCAAAAGCTGCCACTGTACCATCTTTGAGATGGGGATTATCATCGTTGCGGACAACATAACGATAGGTGACACCGAAGAGAAATCCGCTAATTATCGCCCCAGATATCTTGACAAAAGCGCCAATTAATGTGATCGATTCCCCTAAAAATAGTCGATCAACAATTAAAAATAGCAGATAGGGAACCAGGAAAGCCAGCGCCGAGATACTCCCCACCTGTATGGATTCGATTCTTTCCTTAAGCGTAATTTGCACGATCGCCTCTCTAAAACGGAGTCACTGATGAAGTATTATCGAAAATTTGGGTTGAAAACCTCGCCCTTTAGGGCGACTTTATGTTAGCATTAAATTGAGTCGTTGACTTTGGGAACGCAGGAAACAAGCGACACTCCGTAATCCCTAAATCTCTAACCATCACTGGTACAAAAGCTTTCATCCTAAGTCCACATGGTAAGAGCGAAAAACAATTAAATACTGTGGGACACACAGAAATTTACGCTTGGGGAGTAGTCTTTAAGAGTGCTTACCTTGTAGGTGTAGTCGGACTAGACATGAAACTGTAAGACCAAAATTAGCTTTGCTAGTAGCGGCAAGATTCAGCCCAAGAATCTCCGCACTTTTAGGGCGGAGAGTGTCAACTCCTAAGTATTTCGTTTAACAAAGGCAATTATGGATATTTTGACACTTGGTTGGGTTAGCATTCTCGCCCTGTTCACTTGGTCGATCGCCATGGTGGTTTGGGGTCGTAACGGTTTCTAGGTAATCTATAGATACCATGGAAACATCTCTGATTCTCAATACTCTCTTTCTTGTCGCCTTAATTCTCCTCGTTATCGTTAGTGGTGGCATTCTCTACCTGACGACTAGCGAATGGCGCGATCGCCGTCGTCAAGATGGCGATAAAAAATTAGGAAAATAATCCTGAACAGGTGTACTTAATTACGCCTGTTTTTCCTTTACTATGATTAAAATACTGCACTTATCGGATATTCACATGGGGAGCGGTTTTTCCCATGGACGTTTAAATCCAAAAACGGGATTAAATACTCGTTTAGAGGATTTTATGGGCAGTTTAAGCCTCTGTATCGATCGGGCTATTGCCACCCCCGTGGATCTAGTGCTTTTTGGGGGAGATGCCTTTCCCGATGCCACCCCTCCTCCTTTTGTTCACGAAGCTTTTGCCAGTCAATTCCGTCGTCTTGCCGATGCTAATATCCCGACAGTGTTATTAGTGGGTAATCACGATCAACATTCTCATGGTAATGGCGGTGTCAGTCTCTCCATCTATCGTACCCTAGCGGTGCCGGGGTTTATTGTTGGCGATCGCTTGACCACCCATCGCATCACCACCCGCAACGGCGATATCCAAGTAATTACTTTACCCTGGTTAACCCGCGCCACTCTCTTAACCCGTCCCGAAACCGAGGGTTTATCCTTGAGTGGGGTAAATGAATTATTAATTAACCGTTTGGAACCGGTTTTAGAAGGAGAAATTCGCCAATTAGATACAAATGTACCCACAGTTTTATTAGCCCATTTAATGGCTGATCGAGCTAGTTTAGGAGCAGAAAGACTTTTAGCGGTTGGTAAAGGTTTTACTGTGCCTTTATCGCTGCTAAATCGTCCACAATTTGAGTATGTTGCCCTCGGTCATGTTCACAAACATCAAAATCTTAATCCTAGCGATGATCCGCCCATTGTCTATCCGGGGAGCATCGATCGAGTGGATTTTAGCGAGGAAAAAGAAGATAAGGGCTATGTTTTAATAGAAGTGGCGAAAGGAGAGGTTAAATGGGAATTTTGTCCTTTACCCGTGCGTCCTTTCCGTTCCATCGAAGTGGATGTTTCTGAGGCAGAAAACCCCCAAAAAGAATTGCTGAAAGCTCTCAAAAAATACGATATTCAGGAAGCAGTTATCCGCTTAGTTTATAAAATTCGCAGTGAGCAATTAGAACTAATTAACACCAATCAGCTTGATGAGGCGTTAAAACCTGCCCATAGTTATAGTATTCGGGCGGAATTAATTAGTCAATTAACCCGTCCCCGTTTACCAGAATTAGGGGTGGGTAATCAATTAGATCCGATAGAAGCGTTAAAAGCTTATATTGATAATAAGCCAGATTTGCGCGATATTGTCGATGATATGTTAGAGGCAGCCCAACTTTTACTAAATCAACAGCAGGAAATTTGGTTAGAGGAAGAAACATCGATTTAGCTATCAGTTATCAGTTATCAGTTATCAGTTATCAGTTATTAGTTAAGTGAGTGGGTGGAATTAAATATAAGATGAACGTAGGTTGGGTTGAAGCATGAAACCCAACACCCGCTCAGGTTACGAAGTGCGCTAACCCATCCTACAAATAATTGTGCCTCCCTACTTATCAGTTATCAGTTCACTGTTTACTGTTTACTGCTCACTGTTTACTGATTACTGTTCACTGTTTACTGCTCACTGAAACATCTTCCCTATCCCTCTTTGAACTAACAATGAGTTTATGTCTTAATCCCGATTGTCTATATAACAATGATCCTACCGATAAATTCTGTCAAAAATGTCACTTTGAATTATTACTTAAAGATCGTTACCGTGCCATAAAATTAATTGGTCAAGGAGGTTTCGGTAAAACTTTTCAAGCAATTGATGAGGATAAACCTTCTCAACCTTATTGTCTGATTAAACAATTTTTTCCTAGCGCTCAAGGCAGTAATGCTATCAAGAAAGCGGCGGAATTATTTAAAGAAGAAGCGATTAGTTTAGATAATCTCGGTCAACACCCACAAATTCCCTCTCTCCACGCCTATTTTACCAGCAATGATGGGCGACAATATCTTGTTCAAGAATATATTGAGGGACAAAATCTAGAACAAGAATTACAAAGCGAGGGAGTTTTCAATGAAGAAAAGATCAGACATCTTTTATTAGAAATGTTGCCAATCCTGGATTTTATCCATGCTAAAAGAGTCATTCATCGAGATATTAAACCAGCTAATATAATTAGGAGACACAGCGATAATAAACTAATTTTAGTGGATTTCGGCGCCTCTAAATTTATGACCATTGCTAATCTTTCCCTGACAGGAACAGTGATCGGTTCGGCGGGATATATCGCACCAGAACAAGGCAATGGCAAAGCGATTAATGGCAGTGATTTATATAGTTTGGGAGTCACTTGTATCTATTTATTAACGGGAATATCTCCCTTTGAATTATTCGATGCGAGTGAACATAAATGGGTATGGAGACAGCACCTGATTAATAATCCTGTTAGTGTTGAATTAGGCGAAATTTTAGATAAATTAATTGAATTTGGCACCAAAAAACGTTATCAATCAGCCGGGGAAGTCCTGCAAGAGTTAGCGGTAAAATTAGCGGTCTTGATTCCGCCAAAACCCCGATCACAGACTACAATTCAAGAAACGGTTTTGGCAGTTTTTCCTCCTAGCATCAGGGAGGAAATTAACCTCAAAAGTGCTAGGGAAATTGATTACACCAATCTGCGGGATTTATTAGCGCAAGAAAAATGGCAAGAAGCCGATCAAGAAACGGCTAATCTATTCTTAAAAGTTGCCGATCGAACTAAAGAAAAATATCTTAAGATAGAAGATATAGATAACTTTCCCTGTGAAGATTTAGCCACTATCAATCAACTCTGGTTACAATATAGTCAGGGAAAATTTGGTCTATCTGTTCAGAAAAGAATCTATGAAAGTTTGGGAGGAAGCGGCAATTATGATCAACAAAAATGGAACGATTTTGGAGCAAAAGTCGGTTGGCGAGTTAATAAAAAGTGGTTATACTACGATCAAATTACTTTCTCTCTCAAAGCACCCTCTGGACATCTTCCCACCCTTGTGTGGGGTGTGGGTGGTGGCATAATTCTTTTTTCTCGTCTGGAAACCTGTGTCATGGACAGAGTTTCTAGCAAGGGATAAATTGGCTTAAAAACTTTTCTGGAGAATTAAACAATTTCTCCCTTCGGCAGTGCGGATATATTGTAAAGTATCAGTAAGAGAACGCATGAAAAGTAATCCTCGATCACTTTCCATTGCCAAAGGTGCGAGGGGATGTTGTTGTAGAGAATCAAGTTTTGCTTGCAGATCAAAAGGTTGACCGTGATCCCATATTCTTATTTCTAGAGAATGGGACTGTAAAGTTAATTCTAGATCGATCGGTGTGGTCGGTGGTAAATGTTGGTGAGCGTAACGGACAGTATTAGTAAACCCTTCTGCTAACGCCACCTTACACTGCCAAAGCACCGAGTCAGGTAGAAAAGAGCGACCGTGGGATTCAAACCATTGTAGGACTGGGATTAAAGCTGCCAATTCCGTCCGAACTTGTAGATGGAATTGGAGGGGGAAAGAAGGGGAATTTAAGACTTCAGAAGGCACCACTGTTTTTTTGAAAGAGGATCACAATTGTTTTAAAAATCAGTCGTAGATCGTAACCTAAACTCCAATTTTCTTGATAACGCAAATCTAGTTGAATTACTTCTTCAAAATTACGCACCTGAGAGCGACCATTCACCTGCCATTCCCCCGTCATACCGGGTTTTACATCTAAACGTTGCCATTGGGGAACATCGTAGCGTTCCACCTCATCGGGTGTGGGGGGACGAGTGCCGACAAGACTCATTTCACCGGTGATCACATTCCAAAACTGGGGGAATTCGTCTAAACTGGTACGACGTAAAAATTTTCCTACCCGGGTAATCCGGGGATCATTTTTATTCTTAAAAAAAGCTCCCTGCGCTTGATTGGGGATTTTATCCTTGAGTGCTTCGGCATCCACACACATGGAACGAAATTTGAGAATCTTAAATTGCTTTCCCAACCAACCGCAGCGGGTTTGACTGAAAAAAATCGGCCCCGGACTATCTAACTTAATAGCGATAGCAATGGGGACAAAAATAAACCCCGTGATTAATAAACCCACGATCCCACCAACAATGTCAAGACCGCGCTTTAACCAACTGCGAATCGAGGGATGGGTTTCGGGTAGATGGTTTTCAGTGGCAGTAAAGCCGTTTTCTTGGGGTGCTAGGGGAGGGGTTTGAAAAGTGAATAATTGATCTAGTCCCGTAATCGATAAAACCCCCATCACTGGGGGATGGACGTTAGCCAGCACTAACTCGATATTTTCTGCCCTGGCCGCTTTGAGATTATGGACTAAAGCACCGACACCACTACTATCCATAAATTGAGTGGCATTGAGATCGAGAATGACTTTTTCGGGAGTGGGTGTTTGGGCGATGAGATGGTGAAAGATATCCTTGAACTGTACTGCTTCCAGGACAGTCAAGCGATCGGGCATCCGCAAAACCGGATACTCCATCGGAATGATCAGAAAACGTGTTTCAGGGATTTGGGAAGTCATCGACACAAAGATGTGGTTTGATAGATGAACAAGGCCTGATGACCTACCTAATGTTTACTACACTTTTCCCCAAATACCAATGGGTAATGTCAGAGATTGCCTGTGATCATCGGCTAACGAATCTCACCTAGGGGCGGACGGCCTTGGGTTTGGGCTTTCGCCTTGGCAGCACTCTTTCTCAGGGCATCTAAACGGGTCTCATAACGCTTACGCAGACGACGGTTAGGTGTTTGTTCAATTAGGGTTTTAAAGGCACTGCCTAGGCTCTTGTAGGCGTTGGGAAGAGAATAACCGAAACGGGTGGCGAGGGCGATCGCTTTTTCATCAGCTTCGATCGCTTCTTTGAGAATTTTATCCCCGTTATTTTTGCGCCAAAGACGATAACCGGAAATCCCACATAATCCCATAGCCAAAAGCAATAATAAACCGTCCTGTACCCATAATTCCCCCACTGCACCACCTAAGCCAATAGCGAGGGCGGCCATTTCCCAGCCTTCCCGGGGAATACTATCATTTTGAATCCTGGCCACTTCGTGCCAAAAGAGCAAATTACGCTGATCGATGGCTAAATTTTCCCATTTTGCCAAATCTATCTGAATTTCTACCTCATCTCTGCCAATTTCTTCACAACGGATCAGGGGGGGGTTAATCTCTGTGGAACCTTCTACCGTTACCCAACTTTGTAATTCTGGCGGTAGTAGGGTCTTTAGGCGCCGAAGTTCGCTCATTTCGGCTCGTGCAGAGGAGGCCGCATAAGATGTCATAGATTTTTTACCTATTCTCTACCAATGACGATGATTTCTATTTTCGATCATAGCGGTCTTTTTTGTGATCTTGGCAGCTTTTAGCCCTAGGGAGCATTTTCAGCGATCAGTGATCAGTGATGGAAGTGGGAAGTGGGGAGTGGGGAAGTGGGAAGTGGGAAGTGGGGAGAAACAATCCATAACTGGGTTTTTAAAGTTCGATTGGGAGTCAATCATACTATTAAAAACGGATTTGGTATTATTGGCAAAATATAGGCTATAACTTTTGCCTACTAATGCTCAAATATATCTTTGTATTGCTGTAAATCTAAAGTGGTGAAGATGGGGATACAACTAAAGCATTTTTGGGCTAATTCCCATCTTTCTTCTCGTTGCAGCATCAAAATTAATTTATCTCGCACTGACAGTAAATAGCGCACATCATTAGCAGCATAACTCAGTTGTTGTGGGGTGAGATTAGCGGCATTTCCCCAATCAGAACTTTGAGCGGTTTTGTCTAATTCTATGCCTTCCAATTCCTGCACAAGACTTTTTAAACCGTGACTGCTGGTATAAGTCCGAGCGAGTTTACTGGCAATTTTGGTGCAGAAAATAGGTTTAGTCGCAATGGCAAAAGTTTGGGATAATTGGGCCACATCAAAACGGGCAAAATGAAAGACTTTTTCTATCCGCTCATCTTCCATCACCTTTTTCAGATTAGGAGCCTCTGTTTGCCCCCTAAAAATGCGAATAGCGGTGACAAAACCACTGGGATCACAGAGTTGAATTAAACACAGTCGATCGCGCCCCGGGATTAATCCCATCGTTTCTGTATCTACAGCGATCGAATTAACCCCTAAATAACGGGATAATAGGTCATCGCTTAAATCTCGATCGCACACTTGAAAATTATCTAAGTTCATATAGTTAGGAGTTAGGAGTTAGGAGTACCCCTGTTAAGGTGAGCCTATGTACTGCCCCTGATTTATAAGGGTTTGAGCGATCTCCAATTTTAGGCAATGCCCCAGAATCGGCAATTACTTATTTCTATTGAGAGAAGACAATTGTGCTTGTGCCGAAGCATGGAATGCCCATGTTACGTTCAAGCTAGAGGCAGATTGCTAGTACAAGCGCTCACATTGACAAGGGTAGTCTTGGTGTGTTATCAAAATGGGAATTACTGAAAGAATAGAGGCTGACATAGGGATAACTTTTACCCGCATTTCTCACAAAATAATTTTTAGAAGCCACAACCCTTATCTAGTCAAAGTCAGGCAGAATAAGGGTTTCAACAGTGTGTTGTTTTTTTTGTTTCATCGCCATCTGGGTCAATCCTTTAGGGAGCATCTCACCTTTGTAACCCCTAAATCAGGTTTTTATGTCAAGCTATTTTGAAAACCTTGCTAGAAAACAGTTTTAGGGATAAGTATAATTACTCACTTGCATAAATGAGATTATGATCGCAAACTTTGTGAGAAATGCGGGTTTTAGCCTAGGAACTTAAGCATCTCATAAAGTCGCTCCTCTTGTACAGTAAATCTTATAGGAGTTTTCTGCACCATTAAGGTTCTGGTCTCCATCGAATTTCCCAAATAAGCAATTTTTATGAGTATTTCAAAAAAGATTTCAAACAAATTTAATCTTAATTTTTTCACGATTATTTTCATATGCATATCCTTGATATTAGGAATATTTTTCCGATTTTACAATTTGGATCAAAAATTTTATTCTTATGATGAAACTTTCACATCATTAAGAGCTTCGGGATATTACGTCAGTGAAATGTTAAGCGAACTGGCTCACAAAGATTCGGTTTTTCCTATTGAGGATTTCCAAAAATATCAGCACCCAAATCCAGGCAAGGGTGTTCAGCAAATTATTTCGGGTCTTTCTCAAGAAGAATCTCACCATGTCCCCATCTACTTTATTCTAACTCGATTCTGGTTACAGATTTTAAACGGTACCCTAAATGATGTAGTGGCAGCCCGATCATTTTCGGCTTTTTGTAGTTTGTTAGCCCTATTTTTAATGTATCTACTCTGTCAAGAATTATTTCACTCAGAAAAGGTTTCCTTAATAGCTGTTGCTTTAATGGCTATCTCTCCTTTTCACGTTTTATACGGTCAGTATGCTAGACCTTATAGTTTATTTACGGCAGTGGTTTTACTATCTAGTTTTTTGCTCCTACGCGCTGTCAAAGAAAAAACATTAAATAGTTGGTTTTTATATACATTAATTTCTATTCTTGGATTCTATACTCAAATTTTTATGGCCTTAGTAATTGTTAGCCATTTTATTTATGTTTTAATTCTAGAGAGGTTTAAAGCAACCAGAGTTTTCTTGTCTTTTCTTTTATCTAGTTTAATAGCATTTATTCTTGGTTTTATGTGGATAGCGACGGCTATTTCCCTTAATAGTAAAACAGGTGCAATTGGTACGAAAAGCCTTAGGTTTTTTAGCTTGTCTGAAGTTGTTAGACTTCATCTGCTGCGATTGAGCAGATTGTTTGTTGATACACATAACCTTGGCGGGATAGTTAAGTTTGAAGATAATAATTTACTCACTAACATTGTTCGTTTCTCTTTGATCAGTTTTGTGCTAATTATTGTTATTTATTCTCTTTTATACTTGATTCAAAAATCTAGCAGGAGGGAGTGGCTTTTCATTTTAGCATTAATTGCGGTAACTGGCTTGTCATTGGGAGGAGTTATTCGGGTAATTCCAAATCAAATGGAAACCCGATATTATGTTCCTTTTTATCTTGGCATTCAGATTTCTGTTGCCTATCTTATTGCACAAAAGTTGGAGAGAAGAAATAATATTTTTGCTTTAATATTTGTGTTTTTAATTGGATTGGGAATCATCTCCTGTACCATCAGTTCTCAAGCTCAGATTTGGTGGTCTAACCTTCCAGGTTCAATCATTCAAGCCCCACAGGTTGTTAAAGCTGTAAATAATGCTGAAAAGTAACCGTTCAGGGGGGGACGAAATCTGGTAATCTGAGAGACATGGATGAGAAGCAGCTACTAGAGATGTCAGGAATAGACGCAGAGGATTGGGTAAAGACCCCACTCAGTGTCAGAC
>SFAU01000137.1 GCA_007096045.1 Microcystis novacekii Mn_MB_F_20050700_S1
CACTTGCTGCCCATAATCCCCTAGGCTGTTCATCCATATAAGGAATCAAAGCTTCAATTTTCGTTCTTAATGCCTCAATTGTTGACATTTTTCTCACCTAAAATAGTCTATCTCTATCAGGTCATTTTTTAGGATTAAATGTTCAAATTATTTCTGCACCACTAAGGTGAGAGAAAGTCACAAATATGAGGTGCGCCCGAGGTATTTTTACCCAAGATAGCGATTTTTTAATAGAAGCTAGTCGTCGTCAAACAGAAGGAATTGAATTTATAGGGGTTGTTTACGGTCATCAATTAATGGTATCTATTGGGGACTGTATTAGAGATTTAGAATTAATTGCTAAACTGGGAAAAAGTGAAGAATTTATCAATATAAGTAGGTAGGCGTTAAAAATTATAATATCCCCCCGCCTATCGGCACCCTCCTTATCAAGGGGGGCAGGGGGGATCGAACCTAAAATCCATTTTTAATTTAATTATAACCAGCTACTTAATACAATATTTACCCCTTTAATTTTTGTTGATGATAAAATTTAGCTTAATTCAAATGATCTCCAGATTAGGATAAAGCGATGATACCAAGATTTTGATCTCCCTCAAAAGATAAAATAGCTTCGTAGTTATCTCTTAACAATGATTCTATAGTTTTAGTAGAGCAATTTCCCAAACGAATCCAAATTACTTTAGGCGGAAAACCTTTAAGCATTAGTAATTCATTAAAAAAAATCAGAATCTTTGGTGACAATAATATAGTCTTATATTTGAGCGATTTCCCAGACATAATAATCAGATTCTTGGTCTAATCCCAGCAAGTAAAGATGATGAGAATCGGGATAAATATCAACTAATAGACTAACTAAGCGAGGTGATAAATTATGATCAAAAAGTAATTTGATTAGTTAACTAAAATGGTTTGACGTTCACGCTCGGCAGCATAACTCAAACAGGCTAAAATATCCGCCTTGGTTAAGTAAGGAAAATCTTCTAAAATTTCTTCATAAGTCATTCCCGAAGCCAGATAGGAGAGAACATCATAAACAGTAATTCTCATTCCTCTAATGCAAGGTTTTCCGCTCCTTTTTCCCGGTTCTATGGTAATAATATCTTTGTATGACATAATGTTGATTAACTGGTGATCAAATCTAAAATTGATCATAGGATATCGGGGCAACCTCTGTAGTTGCCCCTCTTAAGGATAATTTATCCCCAACGACGAAGGGAAGCGGCACCCAACGCACCAACAGCAATTAAACCCACAATACCACTAGGTTCCGGGGTTGATACACCACCGCCACCAGTAGGAGTGATATCCCCATTAAGAGCCACAAATCCACTACCTGGAATATTAGATGCGCTTACCCTGAGTTTATTCCGCTTTCCCAAAGATTCAATCCTGACAGGGATCTGACTGAGGAGGATGCCACCCTGCCACAACCCAAAACTGGCGCGCTGTTTGGATAGATGGTTCATCCCTTTGTTCATCATTAAAGTCAAAACGATAACAAGTCGCTCTACCTATAGGAGTTATGCCGATAATTTTTAGTCCGTCTTTTGTCCAGATAAAATGTTCTCCCCACTGCTGTACTCTGGGATTAAATAGAGAGACTTCTGTTTGAGTAGAAGGGTCAATCGCTGTGGTCAAGTTATAGTGTCGCTCGTTACAACGATGACAAGCCAAACAAAGATTGTCAGGATTATCAGTCCCCCCCAAGGACTTTGGCAATATGTGGTCAAGGGTAAAAAGGTCTGGACTCAAGTATTCTGGAGAATGACAATATTCACAAAGATATTTAGCTCGTTGTCGGACTATTCTTCGAGTTGATAAGGACACCATGGACTTTTTGTGGCAAGTTGGGCGTTAATAAGCGTAAAAACGCGCTCTAGTTCAGAAAGTCCAGCATACTCCGCTTCTTCGTCAACAGAGAGACTGTCAGTTTTCTTCTTAGCTAATAACTGCTCAAAACGAGATTGTAGCTCTGAAGTAAACCTGAATAAATAAATGTTACCAAATTCGCGGAGTTCAACCCCTTCTCTCATTAAAGACGAAGGTTGAATCATTAATTGGGGAGTCATTGGCTCTATTGATTGTTATTCCTCTTTCACCTTATCACCTTAACAAATTGCCGAGGAAATGCAAAAGAATATTGATAATATTTAACCAATGTCGGGGCAACCCCTGTAGTTGCCCCTCTTAAGGATAATTTATCCCCGACGACGAAGGGAAGCGACACCCAACGCACCAACAGCAATTAAACCCAATATACCACTAGGTTCCGGGGTTGATACAGCACCGCCACCAGTAGGAGTGATATCCCCATTAATAGCCACAAACCCACCCCCGGCAACATCAGCAGAGTTTCCACCAAAGAAGAAGACTTCAGAGCTATCGGCATTCAGTCCATAAAGACGGAACTGCACTGGGCCGGTTTGGGGTGCTAAACTGCTTAAGTCAAAGCTGTAGGTATTAAAGCTATTTGTTAGGCTAACTTGTGTGCCTAAATTACTGGTGAACCCATCAACACTAGAGCGCAAGACTAAATCTAGCGCAGTTTCATCCTGACCCGCATTGAGTTGCAAGTCAGTAAAATCGACTTGAAAACCTGCGCTGGGACTGACGGCAAATTCGACGTATTGGCTGGAATTAACAGTGCTACCTGTATTCCATGGATTAGTCTCGTTAGCATAAGCACCCAACACGAAAAAAGTATCATTACGCCGATTTATCCCAGCGGTGTTTAACCCAGTGCTGGTTATATTCGCACCTACAGTATCGGCTGCTTTGGGATAGGTTGCGGTAGAGGCATTAAATTGATTCCAACCAGCTACGATTGCCGCTTGAGCAGGAGCAACCCCGGCTAGTCCCATCAGAGTCAAGGGGGTTAAAATTGTCAGGAATTTTTTCATGGATTTGATGACAGTAACAAGACAGAACTATGTTCATATTTAACGCTAGTTTTGCGCCAATATCCTGCGACTAAAGCTATCACAATGGGGGGGGAGTCAAGGGTTATTTAATCATTATTTATTATGATTTCTATACTTAAGATAGTTTTAGGTTATATAATTTACTATTTTTGATTTTTGTAAACTTAAACAATACCCACAGCGATTGTTATACCAAATTTCTAAATCCATGACAGACATCCACGCTCGAATGCTTGCCAAGCCTGCATTCGTTGTGACGCGAATAAAGAAAAATGGTATTAGCTTGTTGGCGAATTTTATCTTTAATATAGTCGGGAATAGGGTTAGGATTCATGCTTCTAAGGGTGAAATTAATCCTCTTTTAACCGCTTCATTTAATCCTTGAGACTTCAATGCTGTCTTTAATGGCTAGATAAATTTGATATTCTGGTTCGGTAAGACTGATTAAATTTCGATATAAAATATATTGTCCTAAAGCTAGGGACTTATACTAAATCTGGTTATTAAAGACTGATTATTTGATTATTTATTCCCCTTTTTGCATGAGTGCATGAGTAGAAAACGGGTTTCTCGGAGAGAAAACGGGTTTCTCGGAGAAACCCGTTTTCTGTGCGTTACTCAACGGATTTAGTATTAAAAAGCTTTTGATTTCTACAACAATTTTACGTCCATTTCTTTCAGCCGCCAAAGGTTTTTCTGCTGCTAAATCAGCAAAAATTCAACATCTTTATATTTAATTTTATAAGGGTGCTGATACCCCCAGACACCAAGGTAGGGTTAATTCATGAATTAACCCTACCTTGGGGATTGATTCATGAATTAACCCCCAAGGTAGGATTGATTCATGAATCAATCCTACTATGGGAGAATCTGAATTAACCCTACCTTAGGGGAGGATTGTTGATTACTTGCCTCTAGTTTTTTCGGCCCAAACTTTGCTGGGTAATCCCCAAACATAGATGAAACCTTCGGCAGCTTTATGATCAAATTGATCCTCGGCCCCATAGGTAGCTAAATCGGGAGAATAGATAGAATTGACCGACTGACGACCGACCACTTTAGCATTACCCTTAAACAGTTTCACCCGCACCGATCCCGTTACCTGTTCTTGGGTTTTGAAAATAAAAGCATCGATCGCTTCCTTTAAAGGACTGTACCACAATCCTTTATAAATTAACTGTCCGTAGGTCTCTTCAATTCCCCGTTTATATTGGGTAACATCTCCAGTTAAAGTCAAACTTTCTAAGTCCCGGTGAGCATCAATTAAAACTAATAAAGCCGGGGCCTCGTAAATTTCTCGGGATTTAATTCCCACTACCCGGTTTTCGATCATATCTAACCGACCAACACCGTGTTTACCCACTAGGTCATTTAATTGACTAATTAGCGTCACAGAATCGAGATTTTCTCCGTTTAAACTGACAGGAATCCCCTGATTAAAACCAATATCGACGTATTCCGGTTCATTGGGAGTATCGGCGATCGCTTTGGTCATTAAATAGATTTCTTCCGGGGGTTCCGTCATCGGATCTTCCAAGGGACCGGCTTCAATACTGCGCCCCAAGAGGTTACGATCGATACTAAAAGGCGAGGATTTTTTCACGGGAGACTCGACCCCGAATTTTTCCCCGTAGGCGATGGTTTCTTCCCGGCTCATGCCCCATTCCCGGGCGGGAGCGAGAACTTTTAAACTAGGATTGAGGGTCATAATACCCACATCAAAACGCACTTGATCGTTACCTTTGCCGGTGCAACCGTGAGCGACGGCATCGGCCCCGTATTTCTCGGCGGCCTCTACTAATAATTTAGCGATTAAAGGACGAGCCAGGGCGGTAGAAAGGGGATAACGATTTTCGTAGAGAGCATTAGCTTGAATTGAGGGAAAAGCGTATTCTTTGACGAATTCTTCTTGAGCATTGACCACTAAGGATTCGATCGCTCCGCAGCGCAGAGCTTTTTCTTGAATTGGTCCTAATTCGTCTCCCTGGCCCAAATCGGCGGCTAGGGTAATCACTTCTTCTACTCCCCATTCCTGTTTGAGATAGGGAATACAGACGGAAGTATCGACTCCTCCGGAATAAGCTAAAACCACTCTCTTGGCGCGTCCCATAATTTTTTCACCTAAAAACGACTAATTGATTACTCTTTTAAGTTTATTATATATCTTGGGGATTGGATGCTTCTTTTTTAATGCTTTTTTGTTTAGTTTTTGATGAAGAAAAGGCATAGGAAGTCACGAGTAGAGAGCCAAAACTAAACGGGCAACCAGCCGCTATTTACGTTTACTGGCAGCACGACGGGATGATTTTTTCGGCGCGGTATTTGGGGTATTATTGTTAGTTTTATCTTTAAATATTGGAATAGTAAAATGAAACTGACTGCCGTGATTTTTGCCCTGGGATTCTGCCCAAATTTCGCCGCCCCAACCATTAACAATCTGACGACAGATAGCCAAACCTAAACCAGTTCCCCCAGCACTGCGTTGTAGGGCTCCTTCCTCTTGGTAAAAGCGATCAAAAACCTGTTCTAAACGATTGGGTTCGATCCCGCGTCCAGTGTCAGAAATGGTGACTTCTAGAGTTTTTGGTTTTCCCAAAGCGACTTCGATCGAGACATTTCCCTCCCGTCCGGTAAACTTACAGGCATTATCGAGCAGTTTGGAGAGTAATTCCACTAACCACTCGCCATCGGCTAAAACAAAGGGCAGATTAGGGGGGACAAGATTGCTAATTTTTGGGGTGTCGTTGTCGAGATGGCGGGAGTGAACGTGACTGATAGCTAATTCCACACATTCCGATAAAGATAAAGCTTCGGGATTCCAATTAACCCGGCCACTTTCTAACCTAGAAAGAGTTAAAAAATCTTGGATTAATTTACGCATTCGTTCCGCATCTTTCAGGGCAGTATCAAGCATAATTTGGCGCATTTCCGCCGGCATATCCGGTTCCGAGGCCAAACTTTCTAGACAGACTTGAATGGTGGACAGGGGGGTGCGTAATTCGTGGCCGGTTATGGCGACCAAATTAGAACGAGTGCGATCAAGGGCGGCCAATTGTTCATTTAAATCCTGTAAATTAGCGTAGGCTTCGGCTTGAATGAGGGCGACTCCGATTTGAGTGGCCACCGCGTCCACAAGGGCGACATCCTCGCTTTTCCAAGTGGTAGTATAGGGTCCACAGTGATGCAGTTCCAACATTCCCAAGAGACGACTTTGGTAAAAAATCGGTACTAATAACCAAGAATAGATGGAACATTCCCGCACCAGATTTTGAATGGAATCCCCGGGGAGACGGGGATCGTGAATAGCGTCTTCGATTTTTAGGGATTCTCTCAATTCCAGCACTTCCTGAAACAGAGGATTATTTTTCAGCGGCCATTTTTGTCCTTTGATGGAAGTAATACCGGGGTTTAAAAATTCGTGTTCGATGGTGGCGTTATTGTCGGCTTCCTTACAACGATAGACCACACAGCGACAGACTCCCAATCCCTGCCCTAATTTCTGCACTGCCACCTGGAGGATATCTTCCGGATCGAGGGAACGACGGATCGCCGCTGTCACCGAGTTGATCAGTCTTTCCTTGTGTTCTTTCGATGCCAAGGAACGATTGGCTTTCAGCAGTTTATACTGTCCTGCTTGCAAATAAGTGACCAATCGCTGGACAAAGGGATCCGGTTCATCTTGATGATCCCTGTCCGTCAGTTCACAGATCAGGTATTCTTCTTGGGCGCGCCTAATTTTCTCCGCTAGTTCGGGACGATAATCGAGAATATGATTGAAAAGAATTTGGGCGCCCTGTTGACTCAAATGCCGATCACTCGTCCAAATCCCCTCAAAACGGCGATTATTATCCATAGCTGCCCTATTTTCCTCTTCGGCTACTAGATGGGTTCGCTCCCGACAGATTAAACAACTAGCATAATGGCGACTGATAACCACTAGATGCCATTCTTGGGCTAAACTGTCCTCTGGTTGAAAAGCGATCGTTTCGTAAACGTCGGAACTATGCTTAAAATCGGTTTCTGGGGCCGACAAAACGTAAACTTGCCCGCTTTTTTGGGCAATGCGTCGATAGCGATGGGCCTCTTGACGATAAAAGCGCTCACGCTGAAAACTGGCAATCACTAATGGTTGATCGTCTTCCGCTAAAACCTGATCCTCCATGGCGTGGGATAGCGCGGTCAGGGATGCTTTGAAGTACATCTGCGTTCGCCATTGGGGGAGTAACTGCAACAGTTCTGTTAAAACAGAAGTTGATCTGCTCATCGATGATCTGTTTTGAGTCGAGTGTGACTAGCAAGCGCAATAGAGGGAACTAGCAATTTCTCCCTTGACCCTATCCTACAGGCTCAAGGGGACAAGATGTGAGATGATGATGGCCAGAAACTTAAACTTAGGGATGCCAAAAGTGAGCGAAATTAATCTAGTTCACTAGATGTAGGCGACTTTCATGGCCCAAAGGATCAGAGCAATAATACTACCGATAACGATAATGGACGATATCGCCACTACTGCCGGTTTATCGGCTCCCTCGAATTTCATGATGCCACGATTTAAGTCTGACATTGCTCTTAACTCCTTTTGATGAGATCGATGTGGAAAGTATGAGACACTTCAAGATCATAAATTAGCCAACTCTCACCTATCCGTGTTATTAGAAATTGGTATCATTCGGCTGTCTTTAATCATTCTAGGCGTTCTTTTCATTCTTGGCCTTCTCCTTGAGGCTATTTTAAGAATTGTCTTCGGGTTCGGTAATCCGCTTATTTACAAAGCCGATGCCGAAATTGGCTATCTTTTGGCTCCTAATCAACAAACGCGCCGGTTTTCCAATTTTATCGCCGTTAATCAGTATTCGATGCGGAGCGAGCCGATTACACCCCAACGGCCTCCAGAGACGACGAGAATCATGTTAATCGGTGATTCGATCGCTAATGGCTCCTGGTGGACAGATCAAAAAGAGACCATTGCTGCTTTAATCACCAAAAATTTAGGCCAAAATCTGACGGGTTCAGTGCAAGTTCTCAATGCTTCGGCTAATTCGTGGGGACCGCGCAATCAATTGGCCTATCTGCGACGTTTCGGCACCTTTGAATCTCAGGTGATTGTGTTATTAATGAACACCGATGATCTGTTCGCTTTAGCTCCTAGTTCGGCGGTGGTGGGACGAGAAATTAATTATCCCGCTCGCCGGCCGGCTTTAGCTTTAATTGAGTTATACGATCGATATTTTAAGCGTTATCCTCCCCTGCCATCGGTGCAAGAAGGGGGCGATCGAGTGGGCAATAATTTAACCGCTCTTGCCCAAATTCAAGCCCTTGCTCAGGCTAATCAAGCCCGTTTAATTATCACTATTACCCCCCTCATTCGCGAAGCTCAAAAACAGGGGCGTGATTATGAATTAAAAGCCCGTCAAAGACTAGCGGATTTCACCAGCAACCAGCAGATTTTTTATCTGGATTTTCTGCCCATTTTTCAAGCTCATCCCCATCCTGATTCCCTCTATCGCGATAATATTCATCTCAGTCGAGACGGTAACGAGTTAATTACTCAAAAACTCTCCGAGGCAATCCAAAAAGTCTTTTAATTCGAGTCAGTTATCAGTGATCAGATGTGAGTTTTCAGTTCACATTTTTATCAATTATCAGTTCACTATTTACTGTTCACTGATTACTGTTTACTGTTCACTGATTACTGAAAATACTCCCCACTTCCCTAACAACCATACCAAAGGTTTTCTATCTGCTTTGCTAGGGCCGATAACTCAGAGCGATCGCTTGTATCCCGTAACAGAGTGACATGGCCTAATTTTCGACCGGGACGGGATTTTTTACCGTACCAAAAAACGTGAGCGTCTGGGATTGCCGCTAAAATTGCTCTTTTTTCGCCATAATCGCCGTCACTATTCTCAAAACCCAATAGATTAACCATGACTGCCCCGGCAGATTTTAAATCCGTGGCTCCGAGGGGCAAATTAGCCACTGCTTGCAGTTGTAGGGCAAATTGGGAGGTAACACAGGCAGAGAGGCTGTAATGACCCGAATTATGGGTACGGGGAGCGATTTCATTAATCAATACCTCCCCCTGCGGAGTTACAAATAATTCCATCCCGAAAACCCCCACCGCCGACAAACTACTTAACAGATGACGGGCTATATATTCGGTTTGAGCTTGTAATGATTGATTAAGAGCGGCGGGAGCGATTACCCAGTGACAGACTTGCTCCTCTTGATAGGTTTCCACCACGGGATAGGTGACGATTTCCCCGGTTAATCCCCTAGCGGCAACGATGGCTAATTCGCATTCGTAGGGAATATAAGCTTCTAACATCAAGTCAAGACGCTCTAATTGCGGCTTTTTGGCGTTTAATTCTTCAGGAGTGCGGATAATAAAGGTTCCTTGACCATCATAACCGTGTCGTCGCGCTTTCAGCACTAGCGGAAAAGGATAATTTTCTAGTTGGGATAAATTATCTATCGCCCAAAAATCAGGCACAGGCAACCCTAGGGAGCGTAAATAACATCTTTGCTCGTATTTATCCAATAGGGGGCGCAGATTCGCCAAACTAGGATAGAATTTTACTCCTGTGGCCGCTAATTCTTCTAGGGCATCCAAATTGACAAACTCATTTTCAAACGTGATCAGATCACAATGTTGAGCTAGTTTTTTTGTGCCTTCCACGTCAGCTATTTCTGCGAAGACAACCCCGTCAGCTAAAGCAACGGCGGGATCGTCGGGGTGTGGTGTTTGTACAATTAGAGAAATGCCTAATTTCTTGGCTTCCTGTGCCATCATCCAAGCTAATTGTCCACCACCAATAACACCAACCCGGGTTTGTATCATTGATCACATCCTAAGGATTCCGGGGTAGAGACGCCGGTTTTTGAGTTGACACCCTCGGCTCTTTCACAGAGATTTTTGATTTGTTGAGCGTCAAGCACGGCAAAACTAAAATCAGCACCGTTGATATTTACTCCCTCGAAAATGGTGCGCAGCATAATTGCTTCGGCAAAAATGGCATCGCTTAAATCGGAATTTTTAAAGGTACTCAGATAGGCTAACCCATTGGTTAAGTCCGCTCCATGAAAGTTGCCTTCGATGATAGAGGCTCCGTTAAACACTGCTCCGCGCAAATCGGCAGAGCTAAAGTTAGAATCTTGGAGATTAACGTTAGTAAATTGGGCAGATTGCAAATTTTGTCCCGAAAAATCCTTTCCTGTCAGATTTTGGTTTTCATAACTGGCATTGGCTCCTGTGACAGCAGCAGAACTGGCAGCTAAGGCATTGACAGGAGATAGGATAAATAGTAGAGCAAAAAAAGCGATCGCTAATCGAAAGATAGTCTTCATTGGCGGAAAATTCCATCAGTGGGCATTCTCGATTTTATAGCAGTAAGCCATCGGCCGTCAGCTTTTCGCTTGCCGCTAGAAATTGCCAGCACACAACCCCCTATAATAGCTGTCTAAGCGTAAACGTTCCGGGGGGGTCAAGCAGCCAGTGGCATTGACTCTGTGGAAGGACTCTCTTGGGGCAGCACCTCTAGGAGAAGCAGCGCTTCTCCTAGAGGTGCGGATTGCCTCGGTGATAAATTCCAAGACATTGCGGTTTTGAGAACGCAGACTCGTCACCACGGTCAACACTACGGCAACATCCGCTTACTAGATTTCGTTCCCCCCTGAACGGTTACGAAAAGGTTTACTTTAGGAGCGGCAATTGCATCTGAGGTAACAGTGGATGAAAAAATAGGAGAAGAAACCTATCTTCAGCGAATATTTACCGAGCAAAAGCAAAATAATAATCAAAAAATGCCCGAAGATTTTCAAAAAACTTTTTCAGCAGACCCTAACTAATACCAATCATCCATCGACTGGAAAATTGAGGTATCGGGGAAAACAGTTGGATTGCCACTTGCGTCGATTTTTTGCCGTAATTCTCGCAATTGTTGATTCCCGATGAGAAAATCACTTTCTACCAATTGATAGGGCAGTACATTATTATTCAAAGCATACACTGCCGTGATGCCCGCCGCTACCCCGGAGGACCACTCGAAGGAATGGACACGGTAGGCGGCCGCGGCAATATGACTAAGGGCGATACTTTTACCAGCTATCAGTAAATTATCGATTTTTTGGGGAATTATAGCCCTTAAAGGTATCTCAAAAGGGTAAGCTTGCCCCTGTCCCCGTCTTTCTCCTGCTTTTTCTGTATTACCCGGTTTTTCGGGGGGATGTTCCGTCATGCAGGGGTGAAAATCAATCGCATAGTGACCGATACCGACGGAATCGGGGTAAATAGTCGATCGCTTGCGTTTAACGGCCTTATCGGGGGATAATGTGCCATCAAGTACGGAAAATCCCTCTAATCCTGCCAATGTGGCAATTAAGCGCCGATATTCTGCCGGGGAAAGATTTTGACGATAGAAATCACTTTGAAAATTTTGTCGGGAAATATCGATTTCTGTGACGGTAAAACCAGCGGGGAAAGTCAGGGAAGGACGACCGATAATCCGTCTTGCTTCCCGAATATAGGGATATTTTGACAAACCGTGAGCAGTACCCATGGGAGAATCAAAACCGGAGAGATAACGGTTATTCAAATGGGGAACTTTTACCCCGTCCCCTAACTGGGAATCGGTGGTCCCTTCTACTAGCCAATAATAGTAGGAAATGGCGTGTTCTTCGCCCCTCGCGAGGGTTTCGGTGCGTAATCCTCCCATCCATCCCCCGGGAGATAACTGTCCTAACTCTTGCAACTGTTCACGGGTGTAGATAAAGTTATCCTTCCCAGTCCCCGGACGATAATCATTTCCCCAGGTCCAATTCTGCATGGAGATATCCCCCGGGACGGGTTCGGTAAAAGTAATTCCCCCAAAGGTTTTCTCTTTACCCAGTTGTGGACTCCAGATGCGACGATAGGTGAAAACTAGGTCAAAATCGGCTAATCGCGGCAATTCATAGCTAAAATAGGGGGCATAGCGTTCATAATAAACGGGTTTCTCGTGGGTTTGTGGTTTTTCTGTTTCCTCCATGGCGAAGGTATAGGTAAAACCTTGGGTACAGTAGGGGTCGCCAGTGACGCTAGAGGAAGAAGGTTCGAGATAACTGCGCTTATCGACACCTAAACGGTAGGGAATATCTGATAATCCGATTATTTCCCCGGTTTCGGTCGCTTCAATCACATACCAATCTGCTAATTGATTCGGTTGGGAGGATTTGGGGACAAAACGGAGGATTTTCTTATCAAAACGGGGAGAATTTTCGTAGCGATAGATATCCTCCATTTTTTGCGATAAAAACTCGGTATTTAGGGGAGGAGTTCCTTTTGCGGGACTATGTTGAATAGCAATGACACTGGTAATCTGTTGACCGGTACCGCGATTGGGTAAAGTTTCAATATTTAATTCTTTGACTACCGTGGAGGGAAACCATTTCAGGGTTCCTTTACCTTTTTTGGCAGCGTCTTCTAACTGTTGAAATAATAATTTATGTCCATCAAAAGGCAAAAAACAAGACCCACTTACCCAACATTCTCCGGGGTTGCGTTTCCCGTAATGCTTTCTAATTCTTTCTCTAAATTCTAGATAACCTTTCGGGAAAAATAATTTTTCTCTTTGTGTTCGTCTTTCATCCAATGCGGAGGTTCCCTGAGAAGATATCTGTCCCCCCACCCAGTCGGTAATCTCGGTTAAACAGACGGTTTTTCCTAATAATAAAGCTTCGTAGGCTGCACCAGCACCAGCTAAACCACCACCCACCACCAGAATATCACAGCCGACGGTTTGATCCGGTTCTCGCGGGGGGACCGCTAGGGTGAGGGGAGTGAAAGCTTGCAGGAGAAATAATCCCAGAGAGAGGGATTTAAGAGGAGTAAAGTGATGATTGAAAATTTTAGGGGACATTATTGACAAATATCAATGTTATGGCTGAGAGTTTCCTCTTTCTTTGAAGAAGTAGCCAGAGCATCTGTTCCTGAAATCCTGATTGTTTTTTTTGGGATATCTTGAGAACTTTGTAGTTTGATGCTGGCTTTTCAGAGATTATACACCTGCAAGCTGACAATCGATCGCTTTTCTGGAAATGTTTTGACAAAGATATCCTGATTTTGTCTCATTCCCTTTGTTATACCGCACAGAAAACGGGTTTCTCGGAGAAACCCGTTTTCTCTCGGAGAAACCCGTTTTCTCTCGGAGAAACCCGTTTTCTACTCATGCACTCATGCAAAACGGAGAATAAATAATCAGTTTTTAATAACTGGATTTAGTATTATTCCCTGTCATCCTTGCTAAGTTAAATGCAAAACAAACCCGGGTAAGACATCTTCCCCAGATAAAGTAGCAGGTAAATTAATAATTTCCCCATCACCATTTAGTCGGTAGATTTCCACCTGCTGCTGTTGAGGATTAATCAACCAACCCAAACGTAAACCACTGGCTAAATATTCGCGCATCTTTTCCCGTAAAGAGATTAAGGAATCAGTACGAGAACGTAATTCAATCACAAAATCGGGACATAAAGGTGGGAACTTTTCTCGTTCTTCTGCGCTCAAAGCTTCCCATCTTTCCCGTTTTATCCAAGCAACATCAGGAGAACGATATCCTCCCTTTGGTAAACGAAAAATTGTCGAAGAACTAAAGACTTTACCAGAATTACATTGACGATTCCAAATCGTTACATCAGCAATTAAATCAGCTTCTCGATTACCACTATTTCCACCCACGGGAGGCATAATTAATAATTCTCCTTTTTGATTACGTTCTAAATTCCATGTTTGATTAACCTGACAGAGATGATAAAATTGTTCATCGGTCAGATTAACTGCATCGATATTTAACACTACAGTTTCCATAATCGCTTCTCCTTCTTGCTGCTTTATAAGAATGGCTATATCGGTGATTCATCTCAACCTATTTACCTAATTGACTCTCTAAAAATTCTGGCCAATCGGGATTAGTAGTGTCTAGGGAAATTAGATAGGGTTGTTCCCTTTCATGAAAAGGTTCTGTTTTCTCAATTTGAGCATTTAAAACCTCGATAGTAGCATCAGAAATATCGCCTTTTCTAGCGGCAATCCGTTGTTTTAAAACTTCTATAGGTGCGTGACAATGGACAATATGAAAAGGAACCTGTAAATTTTGGGCATAGGTTAATAAGGGTTCTCGCCAAGCATATTTATCATAGCGTGCGTCGAGAATAACTGGATAACCTAAAGTTATTAAAATTCGGGCTAATTCCGCCAGTCTAGTGAAGGTTTTTTGACTCATTTCGAGACTATATATATCTAGACTTCCTGTTTGATTTAAGTCAATTCCAGCCAAATGTTTGCGAACTGCATCGGAACGAATCTGAATAGCATTAAGATTTTTAGCAATTACTTTCCCTATGGTACTCTTACCAGAGCCAGAAAATCCCGACATCAGAATTAATCTCGGTTTCTGCGGTTGTGTGTACTGCCAAGCTAATTGATAATAATCTTGTGCATTTGCTTTAATTTGCTCGGAAAAACTGTCACCATCAAGCAAAAAACTATTGACTTTTGCCCTCACATACGCTTGTCTGGTCAGGTAGAGAGGCAAGACTTTTAAACCCTCCCAGTCGGCGGTTTGTTCCAAATAATTATTGACAAATAAATTAGCGAAATCTTTTCTCCCCCTAGCGGTTAAATCCATGGCTGTAAAAGCAATATCATACATGAGATCAACGAAGCGAAAAGATTCATTAAATTCTATGCGATCAAATAATTGTATTTCTCCCTGCCACTGACAGATATTATTCAAATGTAAGTCGCCGTGACATTCGCGAATCATCCCTTTTATTTGTCTTTCCTCTAACCAATCTCGGTGTTCTGCGAAGAATTTATCTGTATAAGCTTTGGTTTCATCGTATTGTTTTTGGGTTTGGACAAAATTAATATATTTCTCAGTTTGTTGGTAGTTTTCATCAAAAGCTTGTTTAATAATTTCTAAATTGCCAAATTGAGTAATATAGGAATTAGTCGCCGCTTGCCGATGAAATTCTGCCACTTTTTGAGCCAAAGACTCTATAGCTTTTTCCTTTAGTACTCCCCGTTCAAACATTTTACTCAGTAAACATTCTTGGGGAAACTGATTCATTTTTAAAACGTATTCGATCGCTTTTCCTTCTCCATTTAAACTGATGTTACCCTGTTGATCATTAATTGACAAAACTTCTAGATAGATATTATCGGCGACTTTTTTATTTAACTCTAGTTCCTGTTCTAGATAATATTTTCTCTTTTCTAAAGTGGAGAAATCTAAAAAATTATAATTAACTGGTTTCTTGACTTTATAGGCATAATCTCCTGTCAAGAAGATAATTGAAGCATGGGTTTGGATAATTTCAACGGGAATTTTGACAGAATGAGGATAAAAGTCGGGATTTTTTAATTCTTCGATTAATTGGTTGCTATCCATAGCGAGAACTCCTGCGGGGTGCATCTTATTTCTGTAAATCTACTAAGTTAGGATTTTTAAAGGGAAACCCGCTGCTAAAATTGGGCTTTATGGCTGATTTTATCAGTTAATCTGTGACTCTTGGGGGATTCTACCCCCCAAACCCCGGAGGACAGAACCTCGCGACCTGTGCGCGCGGTTTCATTTGTCCGTGGAGGAAGCGCCTCCCCCAAACGCTGGAAAGCATTAGCTTTACAGGTGGGATGCTTACACGCGCTTAATTATACATTTGTACCAATCCAAGACCGATAATTGCTGATTGTCGGTTTTGCTGCCAATGTGAGATGCAGCCGCTCAAAATGAGAGAAAACTGCATCAAGCAGGATGAGAGCTTTGCCAACTCAGCTTTAAGCGACCCAAGGGAATCAGGGGTACAGTTAGTTTTAGATAATTTTAGCACCGGCTATTGCTGCTTAAGTTATCGAAAATTTGGGTTGAAAACCCCGTCCTTTTAGGACGGCTTTAAGCTACAATGGAAAAAGCGATAACCAAGCTAAAAACTGAACCTTGACAACAGATAGTAGGGGGTTTCGTTCAGAAAAGAAGTCAAATTCGGCCTTGAACGAGTAAAACTTTCTAGGAAATAAGGTTGAACATGAGATTTTTTCGACTTGTTCAAAGTGGCCGTCGGGCATTCGGACAATCAAAACGGACGGGTCGGAAAGCGTAAGACTACCGCTAAGGTAGCGGCATCCCGGGTCGCGTCAACCCAGCGGTCGGTCGTTCAATTAAGTTTGTTAGAGCTGCCGGTCATCACCGTCCGGCCCCGGCGGTGAGGATGTCAAAAGGACTCCCTCGACAGTTTGAAGAGCGCTCGAACTTTTATCCAATCTTTACCATCAAAAATCAAGGATTTAGCCATGTTATCGACTATGATCGGCCTAGGGCAGAATTTGAAGAAGTACAAGGATTTTGGTTGACTCAGGCCTTGAAACCAGAAGATGTGACAAAATTGCCGTTAAGTAACTGTTCCGAATCACACCCAACAATTTATTGAGAAAATCAATTAACTTAAAGACGAATAAGCCATGGCTTTTGAGGAAGCATATTCACTTATATTTTTGTTGAGGTACCGAAAAAATGATTAATGGTTCATCCAATTCCCGTTATCTCCTCATTGTGGAAGATCCTCAAGGTAGAAGAACAATTCCCATAGAAGAAATGAAATATTCTCTCGGTCGTAAGTCCGATAATCAAATTATTCTTCGCTCCAAATACGCGTCTCGCTATCATGCGACGTTAATTAAAAAGAGTATTGATCGCCAAAATTTTTCCTATTGGATTCTTGATGGTGATTTAGAGGGAAATAAAAGTCATAATGGTATTTATGTCAATGGGTCTAAATGCTTAGTTCATGAATTGAAAGATGGTGATTTAATTAACTTTGGCTGTGATATAAATGCCAGTTTTCATTTAATAGCCAGTCAAAAAAAAATAGAGCCAGCACCAGTTAAAATTTACGAACAGATACGAGGGAATTTGACGGAAAATAGAGCAAATTATAGCCAGAATAACCTCCAGGCAAAACCTACCTTAATTCTCGATCATTCCCCATCCCAGAACATTAGTTTTGATAACAGGATTCAAGACGAATCTTTTCTAGATGTTCTCACGGATTTACCGAACCGTTCTTTCTTTAATGAATGTCTCTCAAGTGCTATTAGTAATGCTAGGAAAAACCATAAACTGATCGGGCTTTTGTTATTGGACATAGAGCGGCTAAGAAATGTCAATAATCAACTGGGTTATCGACTGGGGGATAAACTATTAAAAATCGTCGGTGAACGTTTAAGAAAAAATTTGCGATCGGGGGATATCGTCGCTCGTTGGGGAGGGGACGAATTTATTATCCTGCTGCCACAAATTAATACTGCTAGTGATCTAGAAAAAGTTAGTCAAAGAATTATTAAAACCCTAGAAAATAATTACGAAATCGAAAATCACTCCCTAGCCGTCCGATTAAATTTAGTTTCGGTTATCTATCCTCCCGACGGCACAGACAGAAAAGTAACTTTACAGAAACTGGAGGAAAATTTAGCAGCGGTCAAGAATAGTATAAATAATACATACCGGACAGATGCAGTTAATGTTAACCCTAAAAATCCTCGTAGTTCTAAAGTTGAATATTTTCTCTATCAGGCAATCAGGAATAATGAATTAGCTCTTTACTATCAACCGCAAGTTAATATTACTCGCAGGCAAGTGGAAGGATTAGAGGTATTATTGCGTTGGTTACACCCTCGATTCGGATTAATCGCTCCTAATCGTTTCTTACCTTTAGTCGAAGAAAGTGAGTTAATCCTTGAGCTTAATCGTTGGGTGCTGAAAAATGCCTGTCAACAAGCACAAATATGGCAGCAGCGAGGATTATTATACACTCCCATCTCGATCAATCTGTCCCCGCACCAATTGCGCGACCCCCAGTTGCACACTACCCTAAAAGAAGTCTTGACTAAAACCAACATCGGGTTTTCCTTTCTGGAGATGGAAATAACCGAGACAAGTTTACTAGAAAATAGCGACGAAACTGGTCGAATTCTTAGGGATTTGCAGAAATTGGGTATTAGTATTGTCCTCGATGATTTTGGCAGTGGTTACGCTTCGATCGCCTATCTTGGTCGATTTCCCGTGAAAAAACTGAAAATAGAGCAATCTTTGACGAAAAAACTGACTAATAATTCTGATACCCGTTTTATCTCGTCATTGCTGGCGATAGCGAAAAGTTTTCACTTAATAGCGATCGCAAAGGGAGTAGAAACCCAACAACAATTAGAAATCCTGCAAGAATTAGGTTGTGAGAGAATCCAAGGCAATCGCATCAGTTCCCCTCTAGCAGTGGGGGAAATGACTAAATTTCTCCACATCCACCGCACTCTCTCAGTAAACAGTGATCAGTGATCAGTTACCAGTTATCAGCTCTGGGTTTTTAGTCAGGGGTATTAAGTGAGGAGGATGAAATAGCATTAACAGTGCTGTCTTCTCACTGATTACTGATAACTGATTTTGGTCACTGATTCCGGTATGATCTGAACAGAACATCTAGTATTAAATACCTACTCATTCTAGCGTGAGGTTCTTGCCCAACCTGTCAGCAGCAGAAATTTGTGGCGGCGGGTTACGGCTCGATCCAGAGTCTGGTTTAATTACATACTATGGATTAAAAATTAGTTGTGTATTTAGAGGGAAACTATGGCCAATAAGCCAGAGCGCGTGGTTCTAATCGGTGTAGCTGGGGACTCCGGTTGTGGGAAGTCTACTTTTTTACGTCGTTTGACGGATTTATTCGGGGCCGAGTTTATGACAGTGATCTGTTTAGATGACTATCATTGCCTCGATCGCAAACAGAGAAAAGAGGTGGGTGTCACCGCACTCAATCCGAAAGCGAATAACTTTGACCTGATGTATGAGCAGATTAAAGCACTCAAGCAAGGTCAAGCCATTAATAAACCTATTTATAATCATGAAACGGGGATGATCGATCCCCCCGAAATCATCGAACCGAATAAGGTAATCGTGATCGAGGGACTGCACCCCTTATATGATGAACGAGTCCGGTCCCTATTAGATTTCAGCGTTTATCTCGATATTAGCGATGAAGTCAAAGTTAACTGGAAAATTCAACGGGATATGGCCGAGCGCGGTCACACCTATGATGATGTGATGGCGGCCATTAATTCTAGAAAACCGGATTTCAGTGCCTATATCGATCCCCAAAGACAGTACGCTGACGTGGTGATTCAAGTGCTACCCACCCAATTACTTGAAGATCACGAAAGTAAATTACTACGGGTCCGTTTAATCCAGAAAGAAGGGGTAGAAAACTTTGAACCCGCTTATCTGTTTGATGAAGGTTCCACCATCGATTGGCGGCCCTGTGGTCGTAAGTTGACCTGCGCTTATCCCGGTATTAAACTCTACTATGGTCCGGATGGCTTCTTGGGGAATGAAGTGTCGATTCTGGAACTAGATGGTCAATTCGATAACCTGGAAGAAATGATCTACATCGAAAGCCATTTGAGCAAAACCGGCACTAAATACTACGGTGAAATGACGGAATTACTGCTCAAACACAAGGATTATCCCGGTTCTACCAATGGTACGGGTTTATTCCAAGTGTTAGTCGGTCTCAAAATGCGTGAAACCTACGAAAAACTAATGGCAGCCGAAGCAAAAGTGGCAGCCCAAGTCTAGTTTTTAGTTTTGACCGAACCGGCATCCTATATGGTTAGGGTGCCGGTTTTTTTTAAGCCACTAATCCCGATCGCAGGGCCAGCACTGCCGCTTGAGTGCGATCATCGACAGAGAGTTTATTTAAGATATTGCGGACATGGGTTTTCACCGTGCCGATGGTGATATAGAGTCGGTCGGCAATCTGAGCGTTACTGTTACCCGCAACAATCAGATCGAGAATTTCTAGCTCTCGTGCCGTTAGGGGCGCATTTTCCAATAATTGACGACATTCCTGGTCAACGCCGTGAATTGCCACTGTTTTCGCCCCAGCATCCCCACCCACGGCAACATTTTGGCGCACTTGTTCCAGGACAATATTGGCGATCACAGGATCGACCCAGGGATTGCCTTCCTGAGTGCAATAAATCGCCTCGACTAATTTATCGACGCTAATATCCTTCATACAGTAGGAATCAGCCCCAGCAGTAAAAGCCGCTAAAACCAGTTCTGGGGTTTTGTGCATGGTTAGCATGAGGATTTTCGGGGCCAAGCTGTCTTCGCCCCGATTTTGTTGGAAGCGTCGCACTAACTCGATCCCATCGATCATGGGTAAACCTATATCGATGATCGCCACATCGGGTTTAGTCTCCTCTAGCAGTTTCAGTCCCTGTAATCCACTGATCGCTTCTCCTACCACTTGAATACCCTCCCGATGCTGGAGAGCCGTCACTAACCCCATGCGGGTTAGATCGTGATCCTCTATAACGATAACCCGCACTTTATCCATGTTTTTTCTCCTGCGTTACCGAATCAGGCGATGATTTGATAATTTTGGATTTTGGACTATTAAAGTCCCCCCCAAACATTAGACCTCCTGCAAAAGTCTTATTCAGCTACTTGATTATAGCCTAAAGCAAGTTCGTAGTTGTAAATGCCAGCGATTAAATTAAATCTCAGACCAAAACGTCGTCTCCGATTCCTG
>SFAU01000138.1 GCA_007096045.1 Microcystis novacekii Mn_MB_F_20050700_S1
GAATCAACCCTACTATGAATCAACCCTACTATGAATCAACCCTACTATGAATCAACCCTACTATGAATCAACCCTACTATGAATCAACCCTACTATGAATCAACCCTACTATGAATCAAACCTAGGACTAAGGGGGGATCGAACCTAAAACCCATTTTTAATTTAATTATAACCAGCTACTTAATAACCAGATTTAGTATTATACAAAAAGAAAGCAAGCTAGGGCGACTCTAGTGGGCAAATTTTCTCTGATAATTGGTTGAAAGTACCGATAAAAATAGGTGAGTTAGCAAAGCGTAACCCACCCGATATCTATTTGCGGTTTTAAACCGTTTCTACCAAGGGACGGGTTAATTTATCCAACTGTTGGGTTAACAGACTCAGGAATAAACCCACATCGGTGACGATACCGACGGATTCTACGGAACCTCGATCGCTTAATTTTGTCACCACGGCCGGGTTAATATCTACA
The DNA here is from genome assembly GCA_007096045.1 of Microcystis novacekii Mn_MB_F_20050700_S1. Classification (GTDB taxonomy): domain Bacteria; phylum Cyanobacteriota; class Cyanobacteriia; order Cyanobacteriales; family Microcystaceae; genus Microcystis; species Microcystis novacekii. The sequence goes on from SFAU01000138.1 coordinate 473, forward strand.
CAGACCATTTTTACCCCTGCTGGTGTCATATTGCCCACACCGATGGAATGGAGCATACTAGAGAGCATGAGAATCATGTCTGCACCTTGAATTAAGCGGGAATATTCTTCCTGTGCTTTAATTAAATCCATCTCCGTATCCGGAAGCGGACCATCATCGCGAATTGAACCGGCTAGACTAAAGGGGATATTATTCTTGACGCATTCATACATTACACCTTTTGTCAATACCCCGGCCGATACAGCTTTGGCAATGCTGCCGTGACGACGGATGAGGTTGATAATCTTGAGGTGGTGACGATGGCCACCGCGCACCGGGATGCCTTTCTGCATATCTACCCCTAAAGAAGTACCCATGATCGCCTGTTCCATGTCGTGAACTGCGATCGCATTTCCCCCCAGTAAAGCGTGAACATAACCATCGCGGATTAAACGGGAGAGATGTTGCGCTCCTCCGGTGTGAATAACCACCGGACCTGCCGTTACCACCACTTTACCGCCTTGGTCGCGAATTTGGCGCATTTCCCAGGCAATCTGCTCCACGGTTAACTCGACTCGGCGCTCGCTGGAAACCCCCGCACCCATAAAGGTAAATTCTTGGGTGCTGTTGCGTTGTTCCCTGGATTCCGCCTGTCGAATAGTACGGATGCCCTCAACTCCCACCATAACGCGATCGCCAGCTTTTAAATCCCGCAGCAGAGTACATTTGGCCGTTTTGCCTTCCGCACCTTCAGTGACGACGATGGCTGCATCCATGCGTTGATTTTCCACCCGCACCCATTCACAGCTAACCCGCACTTCCGTGGGATAGATGGTGCTGACATAAAAATCATCGGGAGCGACCCCATCTTGTGCCACCACTGCGGTATTGACATCACAGATTTCTTGGGGACGAGCGGCCGCACCGAGGTCGATCAATTGTACCATGATCTCCTCCATTACCTCGTGAGAGGGTGCAGAAACGCGCACTTCTGCTGAGGAGGTACTTTGGCGCTCAATCCCTAAATTAAAGTTTAAAACCTTGAAACTGCCACCATTTCCCACCACAACATCGAGAGCTTTATTCATAATTCCTGCGTCGAGAAGATGACCTTCTAACTGGAGAATGCGACTTTCAATGGTGACATTAGCGCGATGGTCTGGAATTAAGGGTTCCGTGGTACGCAGGGTTAAACATTTGGCTGCACCTCCTGCTTTTAAGAACTCCGTCAGGGGAGTTTGTACCACTTCAAAGCTTTTTGATGCTAACTTATGTTGTAAATCGTCACTAATTTTATTCATGACGATTACTTCACCGATATTCACAGCATTACAAGCAAAGTTAACCGCATCGGCTTCTTCAACGATAATGCGTTTTTCTTCGGGAATTTTTAACTCAATTAACCGATTAGAATAGGCATCAAAAGCATCGGGATAGTAGAGGAGATAACCGCCACTAAGGGGACAAAAACAGGTATCAAGGTGATAGAAACGTTCATCGATTAAACGTAGGGATAAAACCTCAATATCGAGCCATTTAGCGATTAAAGGGTGGGAATCTAACTCAGTTCTGAAGCCATATCCTGCCCATAACCAACGTCCTTCTCGATCTAATAATGCGTCTCCTGCACCTTCAAAGGGTAAATCTTTGGGCAGTTCATGAACCGTAAAACCGTTATCTTCAAACCACTGTTTAAAATAGGGTTCTTCTCCCTGTCTTTCTTTGTGTAAAAAGCGACTGAGAACGACTATTTTTTCCAGAACTAAACCTGCATTAGCGGTAAAAACCATGTCGGGCCAGCCTTTTTCTGGTGGGACTAAATCCACGAGCGCCCGATCCTTGAGAATATGATAAAGCTGCTGCCATTGTTGCCTAGCTTTTTCCTGGGAAGATTTGTGAATGTTTCCCTCCATCCAGGGATTAATCACATAATCCACATCGTAATGATCGGGAGAACACATCAAAAAGCGAATAGTTTCAGTCATATTTTTTGACAATGAATATTCAGTATAAGTAGTCTGGAGATAAGTTTAGACCAATCCCTCATTATACTCTACTTTGCCTCGAAATATGACTAGACTTAAGATTAACAGCAATTCTCAATCTAAGAATTGACAAGCATTTCAGCATAGACCTCGTTTCCAGACAGAAACCAGAAGAGCCGGAATTTTCCTGTCCGCTTCCGAACCTAAGACCGATGGGTTAGCTTTGGGATACTAAACTCAAAAAAAAAGCTCGTGTTCAACACGAGCTAAATTAACTAACTTCAAGGACTAACTAACCACCAACCTTAACTACTGGTTTAAAACTGGGAACAACCAGTTCACTGTCCTGTTTAGTCAGCTTATTGTATAACCGTTCCGTATTGGGGAAATTAGCGGCCGGTAGAGTCGGGAAACGACGATAGGGAACCGTATCTTCACCAAATAATTGCAGGTATTCCATGCTATTAACCATGGCACCAATAAAGGCCTTTAATCCCTGAGTTGCCAGAATTTGGTTATATTTCTGGATTTCTTTTTGATTCAAGGGAGCGCGACCTAAGAAGTGCTTGGTTCCCAATTCAATTACTTTCGTATTCGGATAGGGAGCATAGAATTCTTTCAGGTAAAGATCCGAACCACCTAAACCCTCAATAAACTCTTTGACCGTGATCTCAGCATTGCTTAATTTACTTTCTAAAGCGGTAAATTCGGCATTGATGATATAGGGATCGAGATCTCGTTCAAAAATCTGACGATAGGCAGCACAAACAGTATTTTGTACGGCAACTTTATCCAGATTAGTTAACAGTTTAAAGACCTTAGTTTGTTCCCGTTGAACCGTGACACCTTGACCGACACGGGATTGAATATCGGGTTCAGTGCGAATCGAGATCGACGGTGTACCCAATTCAATAAAGCGGGGGGTTTCCTCTTGATCAACTCTTTGGCCGATATCTTCGCGGAGATTACCCAAACGCACCATCCGTAACTGCATCCCTTGGGGAGTTAGATAGCGCTCGTAGGGAACCGTATCTTCACCAAAAGCTTCCGTATATTCAGGACTATCGATCAGGGCATCGATTAAAGCATAGAAGCCTTTTTTCGAGCAGATATCGAAGTATTGATTCATTTCCTGACGACCGTAGGTAGGACGACCGAGCAGACGACGGTGAATATATTCGATCGCTTTCACCACATAGAGAGGAGTCCAGTAGATTTTCCGGAAAGTCTCGGATTTAGCTAGGGTTTTGATAAACTCGCGTAGAGTAATATCGCCATTTTCTAACTTAATCTCGGCCACGGATAAACGCTGACCTTCGTAGGGCATTCGACCGAAAACCTGACGATAAGCCGCTAAAATCACTCTTTGGGTGGAACTTTCGCCAAATTTAACGCTTACCCCATTGCTAGAACCGGGTAACTCGTTATTGAGACGGAAAACTTTCGGTCCCAAAGTACCGGGGAATTCACCTCGGGCGCCCGGGTTGCTATTTTGGTTATTAGTAGCCGGTCCGCGGTGGATGAGGATACGTTTGGTATCCTTACTGAAGGGAGCGGGACTAGAACTAGGTTCGCGGGTTTCTTTCGGGAAAATTGCCCCAAATTGGATTTCTAGGGGATCATTTCCGGAACCGTAAACGTGCTGATCCGGTAAGGGGCGATCATATTTAGCAAAAGTGGTGATAAATTGGGGAACTTTGCGGAAAGGTGCGCTGTAGTTAAACAGGTCGATCTGCATCCCCCAGTTACGACATTCCTGTGCTTCTGCACCCAAACCCCGGAGATAGGGAACGGTTTCTTCGCCGAAATAGTCGGAATACTCCTGAGAATCGACTAAAGCATCGATTAACGCCGCTAAACCGCCGCTAGAGACGATCGAGAAGTATTTCTGCACTTCTTCCCGGGAGGAAGGACCGCGACCGAGGAAATGACGGAAAGCCAATTCTAGGGCGCGACTATTGATAAAAGGTTCAAAGAACTGTTTACGATAGAGAGGCGATTTACCGAGACGACGGACGAATTCTTTCATCGAGATGTCGCCGTTTTTCACCTTCGATTCCAGGTCAGAAATGGACTGACTGTAGGCGCGAGTGATGTCCCGTTCAAAAATTTGTCTGTAGGCGGCCTTGATAATCGAAGATTTTTCCGACTCCGATAAACCGGTTTTCATGACAAACTTTTGTCGTTTTTCGGCGCCATTGTAGTAGCTTTGGGGAAGACTTAAACCCTGTTGGTCACTACTGGGACGCTGACGCAGTTTATTAGCGGGGGTGGGGGCTTTTAATTCCCCTAGTAGGATATTGAAATAGTCACTGATTAAAGTGACCGCATCCTTGTCTCTTTGGAAATACTCGATCGAAGCGGCCCGCATTTCCTGTAGGGCCACGATGGTGGCATCAATAGAACAGGCATTTTCGAGAACTTCCCTTAAACCGCGGGTATTAACGATCAGGATACTGGTATCACCAGCCACGATCGCGTATGTAATATAACGCAGGAACCAGGATAAATCCCGGAGGGACTTCTGCATATTGCTCGGACCGTAACGAGAGACGTTAATCGGTCGGAATCCGGGGGGAATCGGGCCGCTAGAGGCGAAAATCCCTTTTAAACCACCAAGGAAACCACTACCGCCACTGGACCCGCTTTCAGCGTAGGTAACGGTTCCTAATTTCATCCCTTCCTGGACGTTGATCACTTTACCCGCACCCACCAGGGACATTTCTTCCACGGGGGGTTTTTCTAGGTAAGCCATGGGTGAACCACCGGTAAAAATCCGGTTAGCTGCCCGTGAGACGATCAGATCGGAGTTCCGGGTGAGCGTTTGGGCAATATCCAAGCGCTTGCTCCCCGATTGGAAGTAGGCGATCAGTTCATTGAGTTCGGGTTTATCGAGAAAGCGGTCTTGTTGTTCTGCTTGGGTAATGGCAGATACTGGGACGGTTTGATAGAGTTGGGGACGCGCTAAGGAGCTGCCACCGCTTGCCTTAAGACTCATTGGATTTTAACTATCTCCCTTGACGATGTGCTGAGTTCTCCAATCGTGGAGGCGATCGGTCTTAAAACCAGATGTTTAAAAATTTAATCAGCATCTAGATTAAAACTTTTTGCGCTTCCTGAGATAGTTTATTAAGAATTATATAGATTTTTTTCGCTCAAGTTGCCGATTGGTCTATTCTGACACCCCACCTGTATGGGAGGCTAACCAGTCTAAATAGGTCTGTGAACCCGCCACAATCGGTAAAGCGATGATTTCTGGGACGGCATAGGTATGAAGTTCCTGTATCTTCGCCGATAACTGCTCAAACTGCTTTAAATCGGTTTTGATCGCTAATTGCCATTCGCTCTCGTTTTCAATCTGTCCCTGCCAACGATAAATGGAACGCATCGGGTAAATACTGACACAAGCGGCTAGGCGATCGTCAAGTAAGGCGATCGCTAAGTTTTCCGCTTCCGTTTCGCTGGCCGTTGTCACCAGCACCACTCCAAAACCGGTTAATTTTTCAGTCATAAGTAGTCGTGCAAAATAAATTTCCTAGTGAAGATAGGCACTCATGCAACAGGCAACAGGCAATAGGCAACAGGCAATAGGCAACAGGAGGAATAGATAATCAGTCTTTAATAACCGGATTTAGTATGATAACCGATAACTGATCACTGATCACTGATCACTGATCACTGAATTTAGACGATCGCTTTTTCTAAAGCGGCCAGATCGGGAATACAGAGATATTCCTGCCGTCGTTGAATCAGGCCTTTTTTCTGCAATTTGGTCAGGGAGCGGGTCACGGTTTCCCGGGCCAAGCCACTAATACCACTCAATTCCCGGTGAGGTAAATTAGGAATTATCGTACCCTGGCTGCCTTTTTGTCCTTGAACTTCGGCTAAAAAGAGTATAGTATCGGCGACTCTGGAGAGACTATCGGCCTCGCGCAAAAGTAAACGCCGGTTAAGTTGACGCAAACGCTTGGCCATTAACTGAGAAAGACGAATTCCCGCTAAAGGTTCCGATTTGAGCAGATTAACAAAATCTTGGGCGGGAATACTGCTAATTGTGGCCGTGGTTAAGGTGATAGCATCAGTGGAGCGGGGAACTTCTTCTAAAGCGGCCATTTCTCCGACTATTTCCCCTTTACCGACGATATTTAAGGTGACTTCTTTGCCCTCCATATTGTGAGTACAAATTTTCACCCAACCATCGAGAATAAAGTAAACCGAACCCCCCCAATCATTTTCTAATAAAATCGCCCGATTAGCAGGATGGGTAAGGGTGACAGCATGAGCAGTAACTCGATCGAGGCTTTCAGGCGATAAACCGACAAATAAAGTCGCTGTATCCAATAATTTTTGAATCTCTGCTGATTTTTCCGCAGGATAGCGTTTTTCTTCCATAGTTTAATATTTAAATTTTGTCGGTTTTAGGCGGGTGATTCTACAATATACAGTTGTGGGTATTTTTAGTTGTCTATCCAGTGACCAATAAACAGGATTTTTCCCCCCTACTGACCGAGATCGATCGGATTCTTTCCGGGGTGATTTCGTCTCTAGTTAACCCGCAAGAAGTTACTTCCGAGACAATTATCTCCGCCCATCAACATTTAGAATCGGCCAAAGCACTGCTTTCTCCCTTATTGTTCCCTGAGCGAACCCCTGAAGTTGTCCGTTGGTCTCTGGGAATGGAGGTGCAACCACCAGGGGTGAAAATCGTCTTTTTTCGGGAAAGCCAAGGATTGATTGATTTTTATCCTCTTTCTTGGAGTCTGGCAACGGGAACAAGCGATCGCTTACCCTGCTCTCAGGTGGACGAATATCTAATTAGTTGGCTATCTAATCGGGATTTTAGCAGCGATTCTTGGCTCTGGGAGGCCCTAGAACGATTAGAAGCTATTATTATCACCGATGACGGGGAAACCCCCACGGATGATCTGAAAAAAGCCCTCCTCACAGCGCAACTAATACCCCCCGAGCGCCTCTCTAGTCTGGAAACAGCGATCGCTACTGCCTTGGCCTATATCTCCACTAGCGACCAACCTCAACCCCAAACCCTACTGGTGATCGAAGGGAAACGGCAGACTACTACTCTAGCACTGCTGGAAGTCCCGCCGCAAACTCGCTCTTTATCCCGCCAAGCGATCGCTCTGAGCCATTTTAACTACGGGGAAAACACCTATGAACGGGCAATACTCTCTCACTTAATTTATCCTCTCTGGCGTTCTTTTTTGCCTCTTTCCTCCCCCGATCTCACCGATACTAATCCCTTAAAAAAATCTTTACTGGCAGCCGCTAGATTAACCAAATTAATCCTCCAAGAAGAAAGCGAATTTACCTCCTCTCTAGCTGGTCATACTTGGACGGTCAGTCGCACCGATTTAAATAAGAAGGTGATTCTACCATATCTAGATGGTTTAAGACAAAAAGTTAATGATTTGTTAGAAAAACAGCAAAAAAGTCTTGAGGATATCGATCGAATAATTTTTAGCGGTAATTTTTTCTTGACCATTTGGCCCTATTTCTTAACAGAAATACAGCAAGAATTTGCTGGTTGCCATCTAGAGTCCCCCAGTCAGGAAACCTTCTCACCAGCAATCTTGGGTTTGGGTCGTCTCTGTTTATTTTCAGAGCTTATACTATAAATCCTGTTTAAAAGGTATAGGAGAGTGGGGAGTGGGAAGTGGGTTTTTAAAGTTGGATTGGGAGTTGATCATACTATACTTTGCACGGCTACAACTTGCATTTTTTACTCAAGGACAATAATATAGTTTAAGAGTCATAATTAGAAGCAAAGCACTCATTAAAAACATGATTAACCTAGAATTCACAGAAGA
>SFAU01000139.1 GCA_007096045.1 Microcystis novacekii Mn_MB_F_20050700_S1
GCTCAAATAATTGCCGATGTTCATCAAAATAACCACTCTGAAACCTTTCTAGTCCCTGTAGGAGTTTCTTCATAATAATTCTTCTAGTTGAGGTCAATCGCTATTCTAGTTGATCCTTTTAGAACATTGTCGGTTGTTAAGATGCGCTTACCCTCAACCGGCCCGATTAGTGATCGCTATCGGCGGCGAGATCGGTTATATTTTGTTAAGATAAGATACAGACTGTATCTAAACAAATTTTATTTTATGGAAACTGCAACAATTTTGGGTATTTCGATCGCTGCCGCTTTGGTGGGGATTACCGCTTTAGCTCTTTATACCGCTTTTGGACCGCCAGCAGCAGAATTAAGCGATCCTTTTGAAGATCACGAAGATTAATTCTTTAATAACCATGTAGCTATCTGCCAAGGAGAAATTTGATCAATAGGATCGATCGCTCTTTCTAAACCGTCGATCGATTCTTTTATTGTTAATTGTAATTGATTTTGCCAGTCAATCACAGCCTTTTCTCCCTGACATTCATAAACGCGCATTACCCAACTCTGAGCGGATGTTTCACCTTGTTTAAAACTCATTAAAATTAAGTTATCAGCCGAGAATTTTAACCATTGTGCCACGGGTGGTAAATGGTTCGATCGAGAAGAATCAGTAATAAAAATAACGGTGACAGGTGAGTTTAACTGCCAAGCGTGATGGACAGTTTTCGCCGTTTTCCAGTCCCCTTGATGGGGATATATTGCATAGGTAAATTCCTGTTTTCCCAGATCCGCCTCGGTATCGGGCCATCGGGGACTTCTCAACAGAGTTAATCGCAGTTGCTGGTTAGTAGCATCATAGCCATATTTATTATTATTTAAAAGACTAACCCCATAATTTTGCTCTGTATCGGTTAAATCCGCCCATTTATGCCCGTAAACTTCCCATTTTGGCGATTTTGGTTGGTGGGAACGATTGATCGCACCACAGGCAATTTCATAGGTGGCAAAATTGCTGTTTAGGGTGAGAGGAAAAGCGGTTTTTACTAAAGTATGTTCTTGCTGCCAATTAACAATAGTTTTAATCTGGAGAATAGGAGAATCTTTTTCTAAGATATAATCTTGACAAAATTCCGAATTACCTAAGCTTCTGCTCACGCGAATCTGCCAGCGCAAGGGACCATATTCTAAGCATTTGATCGATTTTAATACTGTTTTAGGTAAGGGATATTGTTGATAATTCGGATCGATATTCCAAGCGTCCCAATATTGTCCTTGATCTTTAAATCCCTGTAATTGATTACCAGCAGCTTGCAGGATTTCTTTTTGATTAATTATATCAAATATACTATCTATATCCCCCGTTTCTGAGTTAATAGTAACTTTAAGCAAGCCATTATCTAAAATAAATTGGCAGTTAGTTAAATTTTTCTCGGTTGCTTGCTGATTGGGAACTAACCAAAATAACTTATAACCCACACAAGGAATATTTTCAGCGAGAAATAATAGCTGATTGTCGTGGGATAATTGCGAGGTACAGAGACAATTATTCAAGTCATAAACTGAGCAATTGGCAGATTCTATAGCTAAAGAGATAACTTGGGATATTTCCCAGTTAAGAGAATTAAAAACTAGAAAAGGTTTTGCTTGGGGATGGGGGGGATTAGGTAAATTAATTTGATTAGCAATTGCCTGTAAAGCTTGCTCTAAAATTGCTTTAATTGTGCTGATAACTTGCCGCCATAAATGATTGGCATCCCTAAATACTTCGGGTATCGAAGTACCCGGTAGTATATCATGAAACTGATTTAATAAAACCTTTTTCCAAGCGGATTCTATCTCGACTTTAGGATAGGGAATATCTAGTAAAATATTAGCCAGAGAAGACCATAATTCTCCTTGATACAAGAGGATTTCACAGTAACGATTATAGGCTTTTTGGTCAGCGTGAGTGGTATAACAACCGCGATGGAATTCTAGATATAATTCATCATCCCAGATAGGAAGATTACTTGTCTCCAGACTGTCCAGATAAGTTGTTGCTTGGCTAAATTTTAACTGAGGGAAAAAAGGAGATTTTTGCCAACGTTGCGCCACTTCTAACATATCACGAGTTGGACCGCCGCCATGGTCGCCAACACCGGGCAACCAAAAAATCTCTTTTAATCTGGTTTGCTGTTCCCAATTGAGAGCATGATCGGTCATAATAATTGGATTAGTATCCATAACTCCAGCAACATTGGGAGGAGACATAAGGGAAAGAATTTTACTGCCATCGGGAGATTGCCACCAGAAAAAACCGTGGGGAAATTTAGTCGTATCATTCCAATGTAGTTTCCCGGTTACAAAATATTTGATGCCAAAGGATTTAAGAATTTGCGGCAATTGGTAGGGAAACCCAAAGGTATCCGGCAGCCAAGCGGTTTTAGTGATTTGTCCAAATTTTTCTTGAAAATATTGTTGTCCATAAAGCAGTTGTCTAAATAGGGATTCCCCAGAGATTAAATTGACTTCTGGTTCTACCCACATCCCGCCTAAAAGTTCCCAAGATTGCCCTTTATATGCCTCTAGAATTGCTTGAAATAGGTCAGGATGATGTTTTTCTATCCATTCGTAAATTAGGGGGCTAGAATGACCAAATATGAGGGCAGGAAAATCTTTCTGGAGGTTTAAAACCGAGATAAAAGTATTTTTTGCCACTTGCCAAGTTTCTGCCAACGGCCACAACCAAGCCAGATCTAAATGTGCGTGACCGAGAAGATAAAAACTGCGTTCTTTGAGAGGTTTAGCGAGAGGTTGCAGGGATTGACGAATTGATTCTAGGGATTGATTAAATTTATCTTTGTTGGTGACATTATCCCAGTCAATATCGTCGAGAGTAGCGGTAAAAGCTGCTAAGTTTTCAGGATAAAAAGTTTGCAGATAATTATGGAGAATAGTCAATTCATCAGCAACAAAACTAGGATCGATCGCTTGGCTATATTCATAGATTAACTGGGATTTCATCAAACCACCAATATCATGATTGGGACTGACTAAACGGAGAGTAACAAGAATTTCTTGACCAGTAGAGACAGAGTTGGAAAGTAAAATGCGATGGGAAGAATCAAAGAGGTCTCCCGCTTGGATAAATTGATTATTAACATAAATTTTGACATCTTCCGCCCACCAAGTTAAGATTAATCTCAGTTCCATTCCCTCTAAAGGATAACCGGCTAAATGTTCGGGGACAATAATTTTTTGAGTTAGATATTGAATTTGTCTACCAGCCTGCCAAATAATGTATTGTTTTTCATTGAGGGTGACGGGTTGAATTGGTTTTCCCGCTGCTGTAGCGATCCACCAATTTTTCTGAACATCTCTGCGGGTGAGGTGAGACAGTTTAGCGATGTTGTCGAGGGGAGACATGAGCAAACAAATAAGTTAATTTTGGTAGAGAAGAGTGGGGAGCTTTTTTCAGTGATCAGTAAACAGTAAACAGTGAACTAAAAACTCAAATCTGATAACTGATCACTGAATCACTGATTCAAGGCTGATGGCTTCAAGCTGACGACAAGACTGCACCGGAGTAGGGAGATGCGGAGGGTAAGTCGAGCATTTGTACTAAAATTTTCCCCGACGCAGTTTAAATGCAGTACAGCTTATTATAGAAAAGGTTAATCAATCAGGGGGCAATATGGCGCAATTTTCTCGCAAAACTCTACTAACCTTTTTTGCTAGTATATTAGTATTATTATCGTCCTTGGCTCCGGCCCACGCGCTAAGTTATAATAACCGCAATTTGACCGATAACGACTTTGCGGGGCAGGATTTGCGCGATTCCACCTTCGATCACTCCAATCTGCGCGGTAGTAACTTCAGTCATGCCAATCTAGAGGGAGTGCGCTTTTTTTCGGCCAACTTGGAGGGGGCCGACTTTAGCGATGCCAATATGAGAAATGTGGATTTAGAATCGGCCCGTTTAACCAAAGCCAACTTTACCCATGCCGTTCTCGAAGGAGCTTTTGCCACTAACATTTTAATCAAAGGTGCAATTATCGACGGGGCCGATTTTACCGATGCAATTATTCGCTCCGACGTAGAAAAATATCTTTGTGAGAGAGCGACGGGAACTAACCCAGTAACTGGCAGAAATACCCGCGATACCCTGTTTTGTCCCTGATATCTAACTGTGCTGCCCCGAATCGCACTGTCATGACCGCTCGAAACTAGAGCCAGATCGGCCACAATTCCTGTAAGCTAGTATTCAATTTTTTAACAAAACCTTTACAATAGACTTTCAAGCCAGTTTAATCGATCAGTCCCCTCTTGGAAAAAGGAAATTGTAACCATCGTGTCCACCAGTACCCTCGGCAATCAAGATAAAGAGCAGAAACCCAGTAGTGACTCGGATAGCTTTTTCCAAGGAGTCTCTAGGGTTGCAGGGGGAACCGCTCTCGGCCTGTTGATGGTATCCACGGCTGTGGTGACGGGGGCTGTGGTAGGATTAGCGATTAGTTACCGCAATCTACCCGATGTGAGGATTTTACAGGGCTATGTCCCCACGGAAACCAGTTATATCTACGATGTTAAAGGCAGACCCCTGACCAGCTTACACGGAGAAGCGAATCGGGAAGTGGTGGAACTCGCTCAAATTTCTCCCAATCTGAAACGCGCCGTGATGGCGATCGAAGATAGCCATTTTTATCACCATCGTGGTATAAATCCTAATAGTATCGGTCGGGCAGTGCTGGCTAACATGAAAAGTGGCGGTGTGGTGGAGGGTGCTTCTACCCTAACTATGCAGTTAGTCAAAAATATCTTTCTTTCCCATCAGCGCACCGTTAGCCGTAAATTAGCTGAAGCAGTCTTGGCAGTACGAGTAGAACAGGTTTTTAGCAAAAATGACATTCTGGAAATGTACCTCAATAATATCTATTGGGGTCATAATAATTACGGAGTCCAAACCGCCGCTAAAAGTTATTTTAATAAACCAGCTGCCCAGTTAAATTTAGCAGAATCGGCGATGATGGCCGGATTAATCCAAGCACCGGAAGTTTATAGTCCTTTTAATAATTATAAAACCGCCAAGGAAAGACAGGCACTGGTTCTCAGTCGGATGCGTAGCTTAGGTTGGATTACCCCCGCACAGGAAGAGGCAGCTTTCAAGGAACCGCTGAAACTGGGTAAACCCACCGCTTGGCAAGAAAGTAAATTACCCTACGTTACCGATGCAGTGGTGGCAGAATTGCGGCAAAAATTTGGCAAGGAAACCCTAACTAAAGGGGGAATGCGGATTCAAACCACGATCGATCTCGACTTCCAAAACATGGCCGAGTCGACCATTCAAAAGGCCTATAATAGCTTGCGTGGTCGCGGTATTCGCACCAAAGACCTACAAATTTCTCTAGTTGCGGTGGATCCCCGCACCCATTTCGTCAAGGCTCTCGTCGGTGGCGTTGATTACAACAAAAGTCAATTAAACCGAGCTATTCAATCCCGTCGTCAACCGGGGTCAGCTTTTAAACCTTTTGTTTACTATACTGCCTTCGCTAGTGGTCGTTTTACCCCCGAAACGGTGGTTAATGATGCTCCCATACGTTTTCGCGAGGCCGGCGGCTTCTATAGCCCAAAAAACTACGGTGGCGGCTATTCTGGACCCGTTTCCCTGCGTAGCGCTCTTATGAAATCTCTTAACATCCCCGCAGTTATTCTCGGTCGTCGCGTCGGGTTGAATAAAGTCATTGAAGTCTGTCGTCTGTTGGGTTTCGAGAGTCCTTTAATTGCCGTGACATCTTTACCTTTAGGTTCCGTGGATGTGACTCCTCTGGAAATGGCGGGGGCCTACGCTACTTTTGCCAGTAATGGCTGGCATTCCGAGCCTACCTTTATCATGCGTGTTACTGATAGTCGCGGTAACGTCATGCTCGATAATACACCCAAACCGAAGTTAGTTTTAGACCCCTGGGCCACTGCTTCTCTCAACTCCGTATTACAGGGTGTAATACAAGGAGGAACAGCCACCTCGGCCCAAATCGGTCGTCCGGCAGCGGGAAAAACCGGTACTACCGATAACGAGAAAAATGTCTGGTTTGTCGGTTATGTTCCCCAATTAGCCACTGCGGTGTGGATTGGTGATGACCAAAACCGCACTTTAGGTAAGGGTATTACTGGTGGTGGTTTTGCCGCTCCCATTTGGCGCGATTTTATGGCACAAGCTCTGAAAAATGAACGGGTAGAATATTTTCCTTCTCCCTCCAAATTCCGCAAACCAACAGTTAAGTAGATGGTTAATCTAACGGGCAAAGAGAAGTCATCAAAACCGTTATTGATACCGGAGAGGCCTGGGTGCTAATATCGAGGCATTGATCATTCAATCGCCTCTACCTGAATCCTAAAGAGATGGAAAGTTCAGACAAGGAAGACTACGAAGCAAAGCAAAAAGTCTTTTACAGTGCAATGATAACTGCATGGCTTAATACAAGGCTTGAACGTGATAAGCAGTTATTAGGTTTGTCAGTTACAGCTATTGGATTGTTGGTTACTTTGCTAAGAACAGTTGGAGTTTCAAGCCTTTTACAGATAATCCTTTTTGGTGTTGCACTTTTTGCCTTTCTGATTACTGTAGTTTTAGTCATTTATATTCTGGGCGAGAATTCTACACATATTGAAAAAATATTAGAAGTAGAAGGTTCTGAAATTGAAAGCAGAAAATTGATGTGTCTAGATAAAACTGCCGGGATCAGTTTCGTCGTAGGTATGGTGCTAATCGTTATAATTGGGATGGATTCGGCGGGGTTTTTCCAGTTTCTGTGTGGAAACGATGTCTATAGTGATAGTTTCTTGTGTAAAATAGTCCTAAAAGTCTTGCCCAATAAGCATTTCACGATGCCATAATCAAAAATTATCACACACAGTCAAGAAGAGCCTCGCCGGTAGTTAACTTAACTAAAAAAGGAACAAGCATGAGCCAAGAAAAATCCTCTGATACTCATCGTCAATCTGTAACTGTGAAGCATAGTTGGAATGGAGTGGCCAAGCTACGTCCCCAACCTCCAAAGGCTTCTCCGACAACTCCTAAACCTAGTCCTAATCCAACAAATCCCTCGGCGACTTCAGGTGGTAATGGGTCTAGCAGCGCGGGTGAATCAGACAGTAGTAACTGATAAGGTCCGAACGTCTGAACGTCTTCCCTACCCCCCTACGCGCTCAGGGACTCATGGGGGTTTGTTGAAGACGGCTGTTGGCCAGGATCTCTTATAATGGGGAAGTCGGAATGTTTTTTCTTCTTATGCCAGTAAGTGCTGAAGCTCTTAAGCAAGACTTGGATCGACTGACTGATAATCAGCTTCAGCAAGTGGCTGATTTTATTGCCTTCTTAAAGTTTCGCAGTCAGCGTCATCAGGCTGTCCTCGATCCCATGCAACTGGCCGATCTGTTTGCGGAGTTTGCTGATGAGGATCGCGCCTTTGCTGAAGAAGGTATGAATGACTATGCAGTAATACTCCATCAAGAAGACCAATGATGACTAATCCTCTGAAACGGGGTGAAGTCTGGTTAGCAGACCTCAATCCAACTCAAGGTTCTGAACAAGCGGGCATTCGTCCCGTCATCATTTTCCAGAATGACCTTGTTTCCCAGTTCTCAACTACGATCATTGCTATTCCGGTCACCACCAACCAACGTCGCGCTGCTTTGCCTATATGCTTACTGATAGAACAGGGTAATGGTGGACTCGGCCAAGATTCTGTTGCCCTATGTTTTCAGATGAGAGTGCTGGATAAAACTCGTTTGATCCGCACACTGGGACAACTGAGTCCCGAAATAATTGCCCAATTGGAAGAAGTGGTTTTGCTAACCTTAGGATACGAGTCCTAAATGTGGAATTAAATGGAATTCTTATGGGTATAGGCTACATATCAGGACAGGCACTCATGCAAGAGGCAAAAGGGGGAATAGATAATCAGTCTTTAATAAACGGATTTAGTATAAAATGTCAAAAATTAAAAGTCCCTTGCGTTATCCGGGGGGGAAATCCCGGGCGATTAAGCAAATTCTGCCGCAAATTTCTGTCAATATTAGGGAATATCGAGAACCTTTTTTTGGTGGTGGTTCTGTGTTTTTTGCTGTTAAGCAACTCTTTGAACAGCAAATAAAAACCTATTGGATTAATGACTTAAATTATGATTTATATTGTTTCTGGCAATGCGCTCAAGAAAATATTGAGTTATTGGTAGCAAAAATAACAGAAATTCAACAGAAATATGATAGCGGGCGAGAATTATTTCAAGATTTGACAAGGGAAGATTTAAAGTTAACCGACTTCGAGAAAGCGGTGCGTTTTTTTATCTTAAATCGGATTACTTTTTCGGGAACAGTGGATTCGGGGGGGTATTCTCAAGCGGCTTTTACCAGTAGATTTACTGATTCATCGATAGCCAGATTAACTCAAATTGCGCCCCTATTAGCATCGGTAAAAATTACTAACCAAGACTACGAAGAATTATTATTTGCTGAGGGAAAAGAAGTTTTTATCTTTCTCGATCCCCCCTACTATAGTGCCACAAAATCCCGTTTGTACGGTGTAAGAGGTAATTTACATACCAGCTTCGATCATCAACGTTTTGCCGATAATATGCGTCAATGTCAGGCTAAATGGTTAATTACCTACGATGATTGTCCAGAGATACGAAAACTCTTTGATTTTGCCCATATTATCGAGTGGAATCTTCAGTATGGTATGAATAATTATCAACAAGGAGCGGCGGCATCTGGTAGGGAATTAATGATCAAAAATTATTAGTGCCAGATTGTAGTGGAGTATTTATCAGCCTTACGAGGAAAGTCAGACAAATCCGTTTTTAATAGGATGATTAACTCCAATCCAACTTGAAAAACCCGCTCCCCACCCTCCTATACATTTTAAATAGGTGGCAGTTTAGGGGGAACTGGAATAGGTGTACAAGCTGCCCCACCCATTCCAGTCAGTTTATTCGTGTTGCAAACGTTCCAACGCAGCCACCAGCGCATCCACCTCGGCCTTAGTATTGTAGAAAGCCAAGGAAGGGCGCACCGTTGCCTCTAGACCAAAGCGTCGCAGAATGGGTTGAGCGCAGTGATGGCCTGCCCGCACGGCAATCCCTTCCCGATTCAGGGCCTGTCCGATGAATTCCACATCAAATCCCTCCAGCACAAAGGAAAGCACGCCGGCCTTATCGGCTGCCGTCCCAATCAAACGCAGTCCCGGGATGGTTGTCAGTCCCGCAGTGGCGTACTCCAGAAGTTCATGCTCGTAATTGGCAATGGTGGCCAAACCAATCTGCTGAACATAATCCAAGGCTGTCCCTAGGCCAACGGCATCGGCAATATTGCCCGTTCCGGCCTCGAAGCGAGTGGGAGCCGCCTGATACACGGTGCGCTCAAAGGTCACATCCACGATCATGTTGCCGCCGCTTTGCCAGGGAACCGTGGCATTCAACAGGTCTTCTTGACCATAAAGTACCCCGATTCCTGTCGGACCAAAGACTTTATGTCCGGAAAAGACGAACCAATCACACCCTAATTGTTGAACATCGATCGGAATGTGGGAAACCGATTGAGCGCCATCTAACAAGACTTTGGCTCCGACCCGATGGGCTAAGTCAATGATTTGTTTGGCGGGGGTAATGGTTCCCAAGGCATTGGAAACATGGGAAAAAGCCACCAGTTTTGTGCGGGAGTTGAGTAATTGTTGGTACTCTGCCAGTAAAATCTGCCCGTGGTCATCCACAGGGACAACCCGCAATTTTGCTCCCGTTTGGGCGGCTAGTTGCTGCCAAGGCACAATATTGGCATGGTGTTCTAGATGGGTGAGGACAATCTCATCCCCCGCTTGCAGGGTTTGTTGTCCCCAGCTTTTTGCCACCAGATTAATGCCTTCCGTTGTCCCCCGCACGAAAATGATTTCGTTGGCAGATGAGGCATTGAGAAAACGGCGTACCGTTTCTCTGGCCGCTTCGTAAGCATCTGTGGAGCGAGCCGCTAATTCATGGGCGGCACGATGCACATTGGAATTTTCATGGCTGTAGAAATGAACGAGGCGATCGATGACTGCTTGGGGCTTTTGAGTTGTTGCGGCATTGTCGAACCAGATCAAGGGTTTGCCATTGACCCGTTCTTGCAGGATGGGAAAATCCAGGCGAATGGTATGAACATCAAAGAAGCTAGGTCGTTGAACGCTTCGCCCGCTTGCCTGGGGGACAAAAAGGGGATCGATCCCCGGGACTTGAACAAGCTGGCCCGGTTTGGCCACTACCGCCGGAAGGTCGGGGATTTTTGTTTCTAACTCTTCGATGAAGTAGAAAGAGGGGGTGGCTAAGGGTACAGTAAAGGGAACTGTAGGCCGTTCGCCCACAGCAGCCGGGGAGGTGGCTGCCGTGGATGGCACCAGATCATCCCGGTCTGTACTCAACCCCTTGGCCCGCGACGCTCCAAGGTCGTGCCGTTGTAGTTCTTGAATTATCGTCTGGGCGAGATGCTCAAGAAGGTCAGGTTGGAATAAGGGGTTAAGAGAAATGTTCTCTGCGTCAGTTAGGGCAGTGGTGGGCGGGGATAGAGCGGGTAGATTCCCCCCCGCCTTTTCAGGGATCAGTTCAGGGTTAGTCATAGTCGTAGATGTGGTATTGGTTGACATCAACGTTCTCCAGTACGGCCGCCGCATCGTCGGTCAACACTGCCAACGAACAGTAGAGGGAGACTAGGTAAGATGCGATCGCCTTGCGACTAATCCCCATAAATCGCACCGACAAGCCAACTCCCTGTTGACCGGGTAAATTGGGCTGATAGAGACCGACCACCCCTTGACGGCTTTCTCCTACCCGCAATAACAAAATATTGGTTTTGCCTTGCTCATTCACGGCCAACTTATCGGAAGGAATCAAAGGCACGCCCCGCCAAGTAATAAACTGAGACCCGAATAATGACACCGTAGCCGGAGGTACACCCCGTCGGGTTGCTTCTCGGCCAAAGGCAGCGATCGCTTGGGGATGGGCGAGGAAAAATGCCGGTTCCTTCCACACCTTGACCAGCAACTCATCCAAATCGTCCGGCGTGGGCGCACCATTGCGAGGTTGTACTTTCTGGGAATCAACAATATTGTTCAGCAATCCGTACTCATGGTTGTTGATCAACTCATTTTCTTGACGTTCCTTCAGCGTTTCGATCGTCAGCCGCAATTGTTCATGGATCTGATCGTGGGGACTGCTGTAGAGATCGGACACGCGAGTGTGAACATCCAGTACCGTATTCACCGCACTCAAGAAATACTCCCGGGGGGTCTCTTCGTAATCCACAAAGGTTTCGGGCAGCTCCCGCTCATCTCGTTCAGAGCAGGCCACCTCAACGCGGGAAGCATCCCTGACTTTGTTGAGACGATAAATCCCCGCTTCAACGGGTAGCCAATGCAAGAGGCGAACGAACCAACGGGGCGAAATGGTCAATAACTGAGGAACGGTCTTCGTGGCATTGGCTAACTGCCGAGCGGCAGCATCTCCCAAAGCCAGTTGCAATTCATGATCTTGGGTATAGGTCATTGAGTTAAATCCTCCAATTCAAAAAAAAAGTAACAAAGCGACTGTCATGGCCGAACATTCACAGTCGGACAGCCCTTCAAATTCCAGAGCCGTCATCAAACATTTCCTGTCGTAGTTGCGCCTGGGAGATAAAACCCCCCGGCGGCACACTGCGGGTTAACCAAACATTTCCACCGATGGTGGCGCCCCGACCGATAGTTACCCGACCGAGAATCGTTGCACCTGAGTAAATCACCACATCATCTTCAATAATCGGATGACGGGCTTGACCTTTGATTAAACTGCCCGATTCGTCCCGGGGAAAACTTTTCGCCCCGAGCGTGACCGCTTGGTAAAGGCGCACGCGATCGCCAATCACCGTGGTAGCCCCAATCACCACCCCCGTCCCATGATCGATAAAGAAACTATTGCCGATCGACGCGCCGGGGTGAATGTCAATCCCCGTTAAGGAATGGCCAATTTCACTGATAATCCGCGCCAACAAGGGAGAATCCAACCGATACAGGGCATGGGCAATGCGGTGATAAGTGATTGCCGTTACCCCGGGGTAACAAAACAATACTTCATCTAAATTTCTGGCTGCCGGATCACCTCGATAGGCCGCCGTGATATCCGTTTCCAGTAGAGCTTTCAGATGGGGTAATTGAGTGGCAAAGGCTTGTACCGTCCTTTGGGCGTGTGTCTCAATCTGGTCTGCATGCAAGTGCAACTGTGACCCCAGCAACCACTGTTCCCGACAAACTTGGTGATGCAGCAGTTGCAGGACTTCATTGAGGGTATGACCGATAAAATAGCGGCTGGACGTTTCGCCTAAATCGGGATTGCCAAAGTGATAGGGAAAGAGAACGGCACGCAGTCGATCAACAATCCGAAATAAGGCCTCACGGGAGGGCAAGGGGAAATGGCTTCGTGATTGAGACCAACTGTGGAACGACTGGCCACGAGGTTTGGACAATTGAGCGATAATCTCATCGAGAGCCAAGGACAGGGGCGGTTGGGAGAGAGCGCTGGAACTGCTCGGATACTCGCTCGTCATGCCACTAACCCTTGCTCATTAAATACCCCTTGGAACAGGATGGAACTCAAGTACCGTTCTCCGGAATCTGGCAAAATCACGACAATGGTTTTGCCTTGGTGTTCGGGTTGTTCTGCCAAGCGAGCGGCGACGGCAGCGGCGGCACCGCAGGAAATGCCGGAGATAATCCCTTCTTCCTTGGCCAACCGTTGGGCATAAAGAATGGCCTCTTCGTTGGCAACGGTTTCAATCCCATCCACGAGGGATAAATCCAGAACTTCGGGAACAAACCCCGCCCCAATGCCCTGAATTTTGTGAGGGCCAGACTTTAAGGGCTGACCTGCCCGGGCTTGGGATAGTATCGGGCTGGCTTCTGGCTCCACCGCTACCGATAAAATCGGTTTTCCTTGGGTTTTTTTGATATAGCGCGAAACTCCCGTAATGGTTCCGCCCGTTCCCACACCCGACACGAGAATATCGATCGCCCCATCTGTGTCCTGCCAAATTTCGGGGCCGGTGGTTTCCTCGTGGATGCGGGGATTGGCCGCATTGCGGAACTGTTGCAACAACACATAGCGAGTGGGATTAGATGCGGCAATTTCTTCTGCCTTTGCCACCGCTCCGGTCATGCCTTTAGTCCCTTCTGTTAACACCAGATTGGCTCCATAGGCGAGCAACAGTTTGCGCCGCTCCAAGCTCATGGTTTCAGGCATGGTCAGGGTCAGGGGAATCCCCTTAGCGGCGGCTACAAAGGCTAGGGCGATGCCTGTATTGCCACTGGTGGGTTCCACCAGTTCTTTGCCCGGCCCTAATAATCCCCGTTGTTCTGCATCCCAGATCATGGCCGCACCAATACGACATTTGACCGAATAGGCCGGATTGCGACCTTCAATCTTGGCCAGAACCGTGGCGTGATTGTTGCCAACGATTCGATTAAGGCGCACTAGAGGAGTCCGCCCGATCGACAAACTGTTATCCGCGAACCATTTCTTACTCACAAAATGGCAACTCCATGATTAAAATACGACAGTTCACCAGATTGGCTCATCTTGAATCCATTTTAAATTCACTTGAAATTCATTTTGAATCCATTTGAAATTCATTTTAGCCTATGCACTATCAACCTCTGGTCAAGCTAAACAAATCTTTACAATCAAGTGGGGTCGGCCGCTGTGGTTGAAGAATCAAGGTATAGCTGAACTTCCCCCATACATATATACCATAATAGCCGAAAACCCTTATCCATCAATGGATACACCCGTTAACTTTTCTTAATGGACAAGAATTCTCTCTATTTGCTAGAATGGCAGTCATGTATATAGAAAAAGTTCCTAACCGTAATTCCCCCCCCCGCCGTTCTTCTTCGAGAGTCCTACCGAGAAAGAGATCAAGTCAAAAAAAGAACCCTGGCTAATCTCTCAAAATTACCCGATGATATTATTGACAATCTAAAACTGGCTCTTAAAGGGGCAACCCTGTCCATGACTGACAGGTCATCTGATGGCTATTTTAGAGACGATTAAAAAATTAGGTTTAGATAAAATAATCAGTGAAAAATCCTCTCGAATCAGAAACTTAGTGGTGGCAATGATTGTGGCAAGAATCATCAATCCTAAAAATTATATAACGCCTTAGATTGGTTATTAGAAAAACAAGAGAAAATAAAATTGAGAAGCAACTAGCACTTAAACACTTGGAATTAGGAACATTAGTCTTGTCTGATGTCACTTCTACCTAGAAGGAAATGGTTGTGAACTGGGAAAATATGGTGATAATCGAGATAAAAAGAAAGGGAAAACTCAGCTAAGGGTTGTCCGATAGCGGTAGAAGTCTTTGAAGGAAACACCTCAGATGGTGCTACTTTAGCTGGACAAATCGAGAAAGTCATCAATGGGTTGGGGGATTGAGAATGTGGTCTGGGTAAGCGTTCGAGGAATTTTCACCAACTCAAAAATCAAGGAATTAGTAAAACCCAGAGAAGGATTAGACTATATTACCGGTTTAACTAAGCCTCAAATTCGGAAACTGGCTGAGGTAGAAGTGATTCAATTAGGATTATTTGAGCAGGTAGGCCTTGGTGGAATTTGAAAGTGAAGATTATCCCGACGAAAGATTAATTGCTTGTCGAAATCCCTTCATTGCCCAGAAAAATCAACAACAAAGAGAGGCATTATTAGAAGCGGTAGAGAAGGAACTAGAT
Source organism: Microcystis novacekii Mn_MB_F_20050700_S1 (assembly GCA_007096045.1). Taxonomy (GTDB): domain Bacteria; phylum Cyanobacteriota; class Cyanobacteriia; order Cyanobacteriales; family Microcystaceae; genus Microcystis; species Microcystis novacekii. Next base: position 14,740 of record SFAU01000139.1, read on the forward strand.
TTGATTGTTCAGGCGACTCAAAGGGAGAAAAGAGCTTGAAAGGGTCAAGATAAGATAGC
>SFAU01000014.1 GCA_007096045.1 Microcystis novacekii Mn_MB_F_20050700_S1
AAATAAAGCTTATTAAAAGAATGAGTTATGGATTTACCAATTTTCAACATCTTCGACTGAAGCTGTTTGCTTGCTTTAATTCATAACAAAAATTAACACACGAAAACCAGAAGAGCCCATCGGCTTCATTGAGGTTATCATTGAGGATGGGAATGCTAATAGTAGCAGTGGAAGTATTAGGTGCAATGGTGATAGTTCCAGTTTTGCTAGTGTAATCTACATTAGCGGTAGCATCAATGGGTGCAGTGGTATAGTTGAAGGTAATTGGTTGTGGATTTGGATTGTTGACAGTCACAGTGAGGATGGCATTATTATCTTTACCTTCGACTACGGTGATGTCATTGATGGAGAGTTGGGAAAAGTCGTCATTGGTAATTGTTCCCGTAACTGCGGTTGTCGTACCTACTGTATAACCAGTCCCGGTCGCGAGGGTTAAAATAACAGTTTCATCACTTTCAACTGTAGTATCAGCAGTGGGGTCAACTGTTACTGTAGCAGTCGCAGAATTAGCAGCAAAGGTGACACTGGTGGGAATAGATGTGTAGTCTGTCCCGTTGGTAGCTGTCCCCCCGATTGTATAGTTAACCGTTAAAGCATTAGTGGTTACTCCTGTACGAGTGAAGGTATAAACGAGATTTGTTGTCCCATCTTCTGTCACACTACTGGGAGAAACCGCAAGAGTAACACTGGTATCATCATTGGTGATTGTTCCCGTGGCTGCGTTGGGATTACCTACTGTATATCCTGTCCCGGAAGCAAGAGTTAAAATGACAGTTTCATCAGATTCAACTGTTGTGTCAGCAGTGGGGTCAACTGTTACTGTAGCAGTGGATGAATTAGCAGCAAAGGTGACACTGGTGGGAATAGAAGTGTAATCGGTTCCATTGGTTGCTGTCCCCCCAACTGTGTAGTTGACTGTTAAAGCATTACTCGTTACTCCACTACGGGTGAAGGTATAAACGAGATTAGTTGTCCCATCTTCAGTAACACTACTGGGAGAAACCGCAAGAGAAACCGTTGGTGAATCATTGCCAACAAACTTAATTTCATCGATAAAAATCCATTGGGTATTTGGATCTATTAAGCTAATACTTAAATTACTTCCTGTAAAATTACCATTAAAATTGAGAAATCCTCGACTATTGTTGGCTATTTCGTTACCTACTAAAGTAAAGTTTGAACCGTTAATGTTAATAATATCAGGTAAATAAATACCATCTAGTTCAGCACGACTAAAGCCAATTTGAACTTGACTAATATTGACGGAATTACCAAAGTTAAAGTTAAGAGTCGGATTAACATTCAACCAACCTACCCATTCGTAGGCTGCTCCATTGCCTAGATTGGCAGTCCAGTCATTGACCCCCAAGATACCATCTATGAGTTGGTTATTGGTATCATCAAAATAATTATAGGCACCTCCCTGAGTCTGTCCTTGACCTGGTGTAGCTGTATAGTTTAATGGGACAATAGTCGAAAAAGTAACAGCCTGTTCAATCTGTACTGATTGTCCATCAATCACCACCACAGCCTGGTCATTTTCCGTTTTTAAGCGGGTAATTTCTGCTTCAGTCAACGGTTGATTTAATACCACCTTAGCAAAATATTCACCCTCATCTCCGGGGGTATCCACCTGATTAATTTGAGCATCCACATAATGCCCAATTTCTTCTAAAATTACCTTAACTAGCGATTCTGAGGAAGCAACATTCAAAAAAGACTCTGATAGATAAATTTTATTAGTGCTAACCGCATAAGCACCCTTCGCTGTCCCTAAAACTTCACCACTGAGGACTTCAATTGGGGGAAGTTGACTGAAATTTCGACTTTGCCACTGCTGTCGTAATTGCGTCGCTTTAACCACATCATAACTTGTGCCAAAAGCAGTTGCCAAATTCGCCCAAAAACCATCAGATTGAGCGAAATTGAACAAAACATCGTCAACAGCAGGAATAATCGGCAACAGGGTAGAAGTCATGGCGTTAACTGTAAAGGTTTATTGCTAACAATTTTGGCACAACAATCGCGAATTTTTCAATACTCTGTAACAAAAATTAACATTTATACAAGAAACCGGGTTTCTCAAAGAAACCCGGTTTCTCAAAGAGTTTCTCAGAGAAACCCGTTTTCTCATTAAATTCTGTCGCCTTAACCACATCATAACTTCTGCCAAAAGTGGTTTCTAAATTCGCCCAAAAACCATCAGATTGAGCCAGTTTTAGCCCAACAAGTGTCGATTTTTCAAGGGTGCTATCACAAAAATTAACATTGCAAGAAAACGGGTTTCTTTGAGAAACCCGTTTTCTAGATGTTGATTTTTGCCAAAGACTGCTTAAATTCTGCGAGAGAATTAGCGGTAGCTGCTAATTTTAGTAGCTCTTCTAAGATAGTAGGGTTAGTCATGTTGCCGATTATCTCTTCAATTTCTGAAGAAATCTCGCCAAACCGCACAGTTAAAACTGTTTTTATGTCATCGCGGCTTTTTTCTAACGCGCCAATTTCCTTGCCAATTTCCTTGCCAATTTCCTTACCGCGTTTTATTCCTCGCAATTCCATATTACTGACTAAAGGCATGGTTCTTTCCTCCTCAAATTTTTTGATTTTACTCTCTAAGCTTTCCTGTAATTTAGTTGATAGAGTCATCATTGTGTCGATGATTTCAAACAGTTTAATTATCTGTTCCCTCTCGAACCCCCTGTCATACAATCCCCTGATTAACGTCCACTTCCACTGTTCCCGCTGTTGCAGCTTCCCAGTAGTCGCTTTCGTTTTCAGATGTGCCATCACGATTATAGCAAAGGGATTACTACTTGCTTCTAGTTCCGACCATCTTTCCTCATAGTCAAGTAATTTGACTGTCGGGAATTTCAGACTTACTTCACAGCCAGCAATCCGGTAATTATAAGAATCTGGTCGCCAATTAACTCGTTCATCCCCTAAGATAGCGAGACTGATAACCGGTTTCTGATACAAATCGAAGGCCCGATAGTTATAAATATACATCCTCTGGGGGAAATTTTCTTCGTATTGACTTTGAATTTCAATATGAATCAAAATCCAGATTTCTTCACCCCTGAGTAACCAGACTTTATAGAGTTTGTCAGCGAAACGTTTTTTTGTCTTTGCTGAAGCGGTAATCCGTTTGAGTTCTTTTTCTAGGGATTCGGGAACTTTTGTCCAATCAATTAGTTGGTGAACTTCGGGAAAGAAAAAGCATAAAAACTCTTCAAAATACTCGCTTAATGCTTCTTTCCAGGGTTCATCATAATTGGCGGTTTCTGATGTCATGTTTATTAAGATGATTTATTTAATATAATAGCCTTTTTCGTTTATGAGTAATTTCTGGAAGTCCCTAGCCAAAATAAATAAGACCCTAAACTATCTCCCTGTAACGCATTAAAAAAACGTTCATCTGCTGTGACCATTTGACAGCTTTTATGCACTGCCAAAGCTAGATAAACACAATCATAAACCACCTGTTGTATTCTCACAGCAATCTGTACTATCACTAAAAATCCGCCCCGAATAATGTTGATGTATCTCTTCAAAAATTCGCCTCGATTCAGCGTCAGTGCGTGTCTGAGTTGTAGTTTTATCTAGGCTTGGTGCTGGTTTAAACGTTACTGTCACCTCTAAATCAGTTTCTTTAACTTCCACGGGAATATCTAAATGCAATATTCGGTCTTCACCCACAGGAGAACGTAATTTAACTTGCTGTATCATAGTTATTTCCTTTCCTTTTTTGGCGAGTAATCGACGGTAAACCTCTTGCTACTATAATAGCTATTTATGTCATTTGAGCGCCAACCACTTGACACTGCGACTATTTTGTGCAAACAATCGCCAATTTTTCAAGACCCCTGTAACAGAAATTAACATTTATACAAGAAAACGGGTTTCTCAAAGAAACCCGTTTTCTAAGGGGTTAGGTTTCGGGGAGCGCAGGCTGTTCAGTTCTGCGAGGATGGCTGAACTGCCGTTGATTGCGGCGGCTGCCACCGGGTTGAGTCCCCAAAATGCCCCGACTGCCACCACTAACAGGTTGGGCAGAGTAGCGATCGCCAAACTCTCATAGGCAGTGGCAAGGGTATGCCGGGCCAGGGCAAAGGTGTAGCCGAGGGGCTGGAGATCGTGGCTGTGCAAGATGACATCTGCGGCCGCTGCAAAATCCCCTCTCCCTAGAGAAATAACTACCTGATCCTCCCGGACAGCCAAGCAATCACTACCACTGTCGGTTATCCAAGCGACCCGCTTACCTTGGCGGCGCAACTGTTCTTGGAGGCCCTCAACAGCAGCCGCATCGGTGGCGAAGTAGATGCACTCAGAAGGGATGCCCCAACTCACCAGCGGCTCCCGGGTAATCAAGTCCTGGAAACTTTCGCGAGTAAAGGCCAGAGTATCCACCTGAGCCAGCTTTTCCAGTACCCTGGCATTGCGGATGTAAACGCCTTGTCGCGCTGCCGCCGTCAGGGCCGAAACCACTGCCAAGGGAGTAACACCCCGCAGGGAAACCCCGATGTCGAGGGGCAGCACTGCACTCGCCCGCCCCAAGTCTCCCGTCACCATTGCCAATGTGCCGCTGAGGAGCAAAGTGGGGACGATCGCTGCTTGGGCGACGGGTTTGAGGTTCTGGAGTAGTTGGGTTTTTTCGACGGAATCTAGCCACCCTTCTCGATCTGCCTCGGGAACGGGAGCGAACCGCTGCTGGTCAGAGAGCCAGTGGATTTCTGCATCTTCTTGCTCGAACAGCAGGTATAGCTCGTCTTCTAGCTGTTGGAGCTTGCCCGGTTGCAGGCTCTCTCCCACTGCTGCCAGATTGAGGGCGAGTGCGCCAGCGATGTTGTTACCTTGAAGCAGTTGGTAGCTCAACCAGAGAGCATCGAGGCAGTCTATTGTCACTTGTCCCTGCTGGGTGAGGGCTTCGCCAACCCTCTGCCAGAGAGGAATTGAAGCCGCAAGGACAATTCCCCCCACAATCGAGAAGGGCAGTTCTAGGGGCGCAGCAGCGATCGCCACAGCCAAGGTTAAGGCCGGCAGCCCTAAAGTTGGCCAAGTCCCCTGATTCCTAGCCCCGACTTTCTCGCTTGGATTTGGCTCTCTTTCCCGGCCGGCCGCTGGGATGGCTGCTTGCAAGTAATCTAGGATGGCCGTTGCTGACAGCGCTTCCGCCTGGTAGGAGACAATCAGGGAGCAGGCAACAGCATTGATGCGGCTCTCGCTGATGGCAGTGGTTCTCAGCAGCGATCGCTGTAAGCGTCTGGCAAATTCGTCATCCCAATTGAGGCGGGGAATGCGAATTCGCAGCCGTCCAGGAATTTGATGGGCGACTTGCCAATCTACCCACTCAGGGGGGGCTGGGGAATTTTCTGCCGCTTGAACTGGTGCGGGAGTCAGAGTTGTTGTCGTCATGGTGAGGTGATTCGAGAGGGGCTACCGACTGGCAGCGGGACGAACAAGACATTCAACAGCAGGCTGACAGCAGCGACGTAGATGATACCAGTTTTCGACTTCCATCTAAAAATCGAACGAAAAGTATTCCCCGAATATACCATAAAAAAATTAGGCGTTGTCAGATCAGAAGAGGAAAGATGCAATGCTCCGGTGCTGATTCGGAGCATCTTTCAATTTGACAACGCCGATTGTCGGGCTAATTCATGAATTAGCCCTACGCCGATTGTCGGGCTAATTCCACTGCTAAATCGAGCGACTCTTGTTCCCCACTTAAGCCCAACTATCGGCACTATTCATTAAACACTAATTGTCAAGATGCCATGGAATCTTTCCTATCAAAGTAATTTCAGTTCCGGTGCTGATTCGGAGCATCTTTCAATTTGACAACGCCAAAAATTATGAAAGAAGTGCATTCAGCTAATCTAAGGATAGGCGGTTAAAACGCGTCTTGGCTTAATAAGTAAGGTTTGCTGAAAAAGTTTGTTGGTGGGGTTGGGAGTCAGTAGCTGGTCGTCAGGAGTCAGAAGAATTAAGAATGAATAATAATCAGTTAAATGGTCTATTTACATACTTTATGCCATTTAATCCTTATTTTTGACGTTTTTGAACCCTGAAAAATTAATTGTGCAAGAGGTTTAATTCTTTAAACACAAACTACCCACCAGATTTTGGAAAATTGGTATAATACTAAATCTGGTTATTAAAGACTGATTATTTATTCCCCTTTTTGCATGAGTAGAAAACGGGTTTCTCCGAGAAACCCGTTTTCTGTGCGTTACTCAACGGATTTAGTATAACAAAAGTAACTAAAGGGAAAGCCAAATTTGATTAGGGAGTTGCCAGAAATTGACTGGGAGATAATTCGGCATTAACTAAAGACTTCAACGGGATTAATTTGACAGCACAAGCTTTTAATTCTGGTTGCAGGGAAATCGGACAAGCGGCCGGATGGGTGAGACTATTGGCCTCAGAATTTTCTGCCCATAGGGCCCCCCAGTGCATCGGCACAAAGACACAATTAGGAGCAATTGCTTTGGTAATTAAAGCGGGAAAACGGGCAGAACCGCGACGAGAACGCACCTCCACCCATTCCCCAGCTTCTATGCCCAATTTTGCCGCATCTTGGGGATGAATTTCCAGAAAAGGTGCGGGGTGCATTTTGACAATTTTCTCGATGCGGCCGGTGCGGGTTTGGGTGTGCCAGTGACCGTACAAGCGCCCCACCGTTAACACTAGGGGATAATCATCGTCTGGGGGTTCCGCTAAACCTTTGCTGTGGTAGGCGGCGAAAACAGCACGACCATCGGCAGTATTAAATTTACCATCGGTATAAAGGCGTTTTGCGGCTGGTTTTTGGCTTTTATGGTCATCTTTAACTAAATTACCTAGTAATTCCCCGGAATTAGCAGTTTTAGGGGCGGAAATTTCATCGATGGAATCGGGCCACGGTCGGGGGGTCTCGGCCAGGCGATCATAATTAATCGCCGTCATATCACAAGGACGTTTATAGGTCAAGCGGACAAACTCGGAATGTACCTCGGCGGAATTCTTAAAATTAAATTGTGCCTGAAACCCCAAACGGCGACCAACTTCGGCAAAAATTTGCCAGTCGGCCCTAGCTTGACCGACGGGAGGGCGAAAAGCTTTATTTAACGTCACCATACGCTCAGAATTGGTCATTGTTCCCGTTTTTTCGCCCCATTGGGCCGCTGGCAGTAATAAATGAGCATAGGCGCTGGTTTCTGTGGGATAGTAGGCATCCTGATGGATAGTAAAAGGTGATTTTAACAGGGCCGCCTTGGTACGTTCTAGATCAGGCATACTAACAGCCGGATTAGTAGCGGCAATCCAAAGAAGTTTCACCTCTCCCGTCTCCAAACCGGTAATCATACTCCAAGCATCGCGACCGGGGACCGGAGAAATCCGACCAGCAGGTAAACCCCAAGCTTGTTCCACTTCGGCCCGGTGTTGGGGATTGTTGACGGAACGATAACCCGGGAGAAGATGGCAGAGGCCGCCTGCTTCCCGTCCTCCCATGGCGTTGGGTTGTCCGGTTAGGGAAAAAGGACCAGCCCCCGGTTTACCGATATTAGCCGTCATTAGGTGTAAATTGATTAAAGTGCGGGCTTTGGCCGTGCCTTCGCTGGATTGATTGATACCCATCGACCAGAGGGAAAGCACTCTTTTCGATTCGGCCCAGTAGCGGGCAGCCTGTTCTAAATCGTCGATGGGGATACCGCATTTACGCGCGACGATTTCGGGGGGATAATGGCGGATAATTTCGGCGTATTTGGGGAAATCCCGGGTGCATTGATCGATAAAATAGGTATCGATCGCACCCCAATCCAGTAACAGGTGAGCAATACCGTTAAATAGGTCAATATCGGTCCCGGGGTTAATGGCTAGGTGGAGATTGGCGGCCTCGGCGGTTTTGGTGCTGCGGGGATCAACGACGATTAATTTCGCTTGTTGGTTACGTTTGAGATACTTGTGCAGACGGTTAAAGATGATGGGGTGACATTCGGCCGTATTTGTCCCCACCAGAAAGGCACAATCGGTTAATTCTAGGTCGTCATAACAGCAGGGGGGACCGTCGGAACCGAAACTGTGAAGGTAAGCGGCCACGGCCGAAGACATACAGAGACGGGAATTAGCATCAAAGTTATTGACTCCCAGACAGCCCTTGACCAGTTTTTGGGCGATGTAGTAATCTTCGGTGTGAAATTGTCCCGAACCGTATAGACAAATACTTTCCTTTTCCCCCTGAGCGATTAGAGTTTGGATACGGTTAACGATGCGATCAAATGCCTCTTCCCAAGTACAAGGACGAAATTGCTCTTGGAGAGAATCGCGGATCATCGGGGTTTTGAGGCGATTTTTATCGATTGATTCCGCTACGGTGGCCCCTTTAACACAGACCATACCTTGACTGGAGGGGTGGGACTTGTCCCCGAAGACTTTCCATGCTTGTCCGGCCGACGCCGGGGGGGTGACTGTTAAACCACAACCTACTCCACAGTAAGGACATTGGGTTTTTGTAGATTCAGTCATAAGCAGTTGGTCTGATTGGTGGCGCTGTCTTTAGGCATACTAAGATAGTCGGCAGATTTTCTCGGCGAAATTGTAGTTATTAATACAATTTATTGCAAGTCTTAGCTAAATTGCCATTTTTATGATGCAAATCGCGCATTACAACTGGCGGGCGTTGTCAGATCAGAATAGGAAAGATACAATGCAATCCTTGCTATCAAAGTAATTTCAGTTCCGGTGCTGATTCGGAGCATCTTTCAATTTGACAACGCCGACAACGCCTATTGTAGGGCTAATTCATGAATTAGCCCTACACCTATTACCTAGCTATATTCCACTGCTAAATCGAGCGACTCTTGTTCCCCACTTAAGCCCAACTATCGGCAATATTTGTTCATTAAACACTATAGGAAAGATGCCATGCAATCCTTGCTATCAAAGTAATTTCAGTTCCGGTGCTGATTCGGAGCATCTTTCAAGTTGACAACGCCAACTGGCTAGATAAAAAGGATACACTTGTTCTCGTGTTGAAAAAGAATCGGCATAGGATAATAGTAGTCTCTAGGGTGGGGAAAAAGTTTTCAGCCAGTCATGACCTACGAACCTCTACATCATAAGTATCGTCCCCAAACCTTTGCCGATTTGGTGGGACAATCAGCGATCGCCACGACCCTGAGTAATGCCTTAATCAGTGAGCGAATCGCTCCTGCATACCTATTTACTGGACCCAGAGGCACGGGGAAAACCTCCTCAGCGCGAATTTTAGCCAAATCCCTCAACTGTCTGTCTAGTGACCATCCGACGCCGATTCCCTGCGGTAAGTGTTCCGTCTGTCAAGCGATCGCCAATGGTTCCGCTTTAGACGTGATCGAAATTGATGCCGCTAGTAATACCGGTGTGGATAACATTCGGGAAATTATCGAGCGATCGCAATTTGCCCCCGTCCAATGTCGTTATAAAGTCTATGTCATCGATGAATGCCATATGCTCAGTACGGCGGCCTTTAATGCTTTGCTGAAAACTCTGGAAGAACCGCCGGATCGAGTGATTTTTGTGCTTGCTACCACGGATCCTCAGCGTGTCTTGCCTACCATCATCTCCCGTTGTCAACGCTTTGATTATCGCCGTATTGCTCTCGATGCGATGGTGGCACACCTGCAAAAAATCGCCCAAATAGAAGCGATCGATATTAACCTAGAAGCATTAACCCTTGTGGCTCAGATCGCTAACGGTGGTTTACGGGATGCCGAAAGTCTTCTTGATCAATTAAGTTTACTCGCAGGAACGATTACGGCCGAGCGAGTCTGGGATTTAGTCGGTGCAGTCCCCGAAAGAGACCTTTTAACCCTACTTAAAGTCATTCATAGCAATATTCCCGATCAAGTCATCGAACAATGTCGCCATCTGATGAATCGCGGTAAGGAACCTTTAATCGTCTTGCAAAATCTAGCAGGATTCTATTTAAACCTACTTTTAGCCAAAACTGCCCCTAATCGTCCAGAAATGGTCGCTGTCACTGCTCCCACTTGGCAAGAATTGTGTACGGAAGCGCGTACTTGGTCTTTAGAGGAAATTCTCCGCGGTCAACAACTGCTTAAAGACAGCGAAACGCAACTAAAAAACACCACTCAACCCCGTCTCTGGTTAGAAGTCACTCTATTAGGACTGTTACCGCAAGCACAGGTGATTCCTCTAGTTGCCACGGTAGCGCCTTCCCGTCCCCAAACCAGCGCCGAGAGGCCCACTGAAATGATCACAGCGCCGGCGCCGGTTAATGAACCGATAAAACCAGCAGTTATCACCCCGACAACTAGCGTCGCAGTGCCGAAAACTGAGGTTAAAACTGTTACCAGTGATGACAATCATGAACAAATTTGGCAGCAGGTTTTAGAAGTAATGGAACCTCCCACTACTCGCACTCTCCTACGTCAGCACGGCAGTCTTTTTAGTAGGTCAGAATCGAGTGCTTATGTAAGCATATCTTCGGAACAATTATTAAAAATGGCCCGGCTACGCTTGACTAATATTGAGTCAGCTTTCGAGGCAGTTTTTCAGCGCCGGATTAAAGTCCATTTACAGGTAGGTTCCGCTACTCCTGCCATGGCTGTGGAAGTTTCCCAATCCCCAGCAGCTAAGATACTACCACCGCCGGAAACCGCAGCAACGACCCCAATAACTCCCGAAAATAAAGTTATGACCGTGGTGGATATTCCCCCGGTCAAAGAAGCAATTATCGAGAAAAAAGAAGCAAAGATCACCGCGTCGGGAACCCCAAAAACTCCTAGCACAGAACTGCCCGAAAAAATCTTAAATTTTGATTCATCTTTAGGGACATTAGATCAGGATGTAGATGTTAGCGAAATTTTGGCAGCCGCTCAAAAGTTAGCGAAATCTTTTGATGGTGAACTGGTCAATATGGGTTATTCAGTGCCAGAAAATTCGGCCGCAGAAACTAAAGTTAATAAGTCTCGGGAAAATATGACTATCGTGCGCAGGAGACCTGATGTTAACGAAATTTTAGATAGTTTGGAGGAGGACGAAGAGCTTCCTTTTTAAGGCTATGCCAAGGGCTTGTGCTAAACTGATAGGATATGCCATGTCTCAGGATTGGCTATTCTTGCTCAAATTCTAGCTACTAGACCTATGACACCCGAAACTAAGGACAGAATCGATCAATTAGTTCAGAATAACAAAGTTCTTGTGTTCATGAAGGGCAATAAATTAATGCCTCAGTGTGGTTTCTCGAATAACGTCGTACAAATTCTCAATATTCTGGGGGTTTCCTACGAAACCGTCGATATTCTGGAAGATCAGGAGTTAAGACAAGCAGTTAAGGAGTATTCCAATTGGCCGACTATTCCCCAAGTCTATATCAACGGTGAATTTATTGGCGGTTCCGACATTATGATCGAACTCTATCAAAATGGGGAACTACAACAAATAGTCGAGGTAGCCTTAGCTTCCTAAAAATTTTCTAGGTTAGGTTAGTTATCCTAACCTAGTTTAAAGTTGTCCAACTAGCAATCTTGGTAGAGGTGATGATTGTGACAATTCGAGAAACGGCAATTTCTAAGCTACAGCAACTCCCTGAAGTCCTTGTTCAGGAAGTAAGCGACTTTATTGATCTTCTCGACCATAAATATCAAGTCAAAACTTTTGACACTCAGCCTGATGGAAAACTGATAGAAATGTGGTTACAATGGTTTGAAGGCGTAGATGGCTTAACTGTCAATTCACCGGAACCAATAAACGACTACCAACAACTCCTGCTCGAAAAATATCGGCAACAAGGACTAGAGCTATGATCCTGTGTGATGCAGGAGTGCTGCTTTGTTTGGTTGATCGCACCCAACCCCAACATAAAGCCTACAGAAATACGGTAATGCGTTTAGCAAAGCCTCTCGTCACAACTTGGTCATGCCTGACCGAAGCCATGTACCTTGCGCTGCATCGGGGTGGTTGGCAAATGCAAAAACAACTGGGACAACTTCTTTTAGACAAACTGCTGGCGGTTTACCGAAATTTTGGGTTAAAGCCCCGTCCTTTTAGGACGGCTTTTTAAACTATAGCTTGTTAACTTAACTTTTATTGTGCTATACTAATTTTATCTAAGTACCCCGTATGTAAAATG
>SFAU01000140.1 GCA_007096045.1 Microcystis novacekii Mn_MB_F_20050700_S1
TGCGCCATCACTTATTTTACTTAAGTTTTCAACAAGGGTGACAGCAGAAGCCTGTTGTCCTAAACCCAAGGAAAGAAGGAGAGCAAGGCTACCCCCCCGATTTTTGCCAGAATTTGCTGGTTTTTGGTCATTTTTTAGATTTTAAAGTTAAGAAGGTTGGAATTACACTTGATTGATGGTCTATCTTCTGAGCATCTGCTCGGAAAATAAACTTTGTGGTAACTTAGCAAAGATTAACTCGCTAGGTTGTACGGCCTCGTCCGCAGAATACAGAATTTAGTGTAGAAATGTCAAGTTTTTAAGATAGGTAGCTGGTTATAATTAAATTAAAAATGGATTTTAGGTTCGATCCCCCCTGCCCCCCTTGATAAGGGGGGTGCCGGTAGGCGGGGGGATCTACCCTTGATAAGGGGGGTGCCGGTAGGCGGGGGGATCTACCCTTGATAAGGGGGGTGCCGGTAGGCGGGGGGATCTACCCTTGATAGAGGCGGTGTCTGATAATTTTTAACGCCTACCTACTTAAAAACCCTAGTAATGGCAGAGATGGTTAATCGATCTTTGTGTTCTTTGTGTCTTTGTGGTTTGTTCCTTTACCCACCAAACCCAAGAGAGCCGGTGGGAAGATGGAAAATTAGTTAACTTTTTGGCAATTGCTAGATGAATAAAAATAAAAGAGTGCTGATTTTAGGGGGAACGGGGGAAGCGGCGGCATTAGCGGCGAAAATTGCGACAATTCCGGGTATAGATGCCATCGCTTCCTTTGCCGGTCGGACGAGAGAACCGATTACTCCCACAACTCCTTCTCGCCGGGGGGGGTTTGGTGGTGCCACCGGGTTAGCCAATTATCTGCGGCAAGAAGGCATTGATTGTTTAATTGATGCTACCCATCCCTTTGCCGCGCAAATTTCCTTTAATGCCGCTCAAGCCGCCTCAGATTGTGGTATTCCTCGATTAATGTTAAGTCGTCCAGCTTGGGAAAAAGTATCTGGAGATAATTGGATTGAAGTAGAAAACAATCAAGCAGCAGCGAATATTTTAGTCGGTTTAGCCCCGCGGATATTTCTCACTATTGGTCGGCAAGAACTGGCAAGTTATGCACATTTAAACAATATCTGGTTTTTGATGCGGATGATTGACCCGCCGGAACCAGATGCCATCGTACCAGTGGGAAAATTATTGTTGGCACGGGGGCCTTTTTCCTTGCAGTCAGAACGCTCCCTTTTGCAAGAATATAACATTGGGGCGATCGTGAGTAAAAATAGCGGCGGTGATGCCACTTACGCTAAAATTATCGCCGCTAGAGAGTTGGGAATAACCGTGGTAATGGTACAACGTCCGCCTGTACCTAAAGGAGAAAAAGTGGCAGATGTTAAAAGTGTCCTAGCATGGTTAGAAAAAAGATTGCTCTCTTGATTTTTCTGGGAAAATCATCAGTAAGGTTTGTTGAAAAAGTTTTTCGTGGGGACAGGCTTCGACGGTGAGACTTCGGCGTGAGCTTTTGTCGAACGCTCAGCCGCACCGCCGAACCGCCGAACGGGTGTGGGGTCTTGCCTCTTGCAAGAGAGCCTCATCTCCATAAGCAATTTCAATGCGCAGGCAGCTTACACTTTGTCGCCGCGAAGTATTTTAAATATATCAGTGACAATTCTGTTTCTAATTTCCTCTAAAGAACCTGATTTGCCAGAATTTTTCTGACTTTCCAAGTAACTTTTAACCCCTTTAAATTGTTGTTCTAGATGACCACTATAGCGATTTTGTCCCAAAGAATAATCAGGATTATTCGATCTTATAATAGTTTGAGCATCGTGTAAATCATTCAAAAGATAGGCGACCTCTGGCCAATAGCTACTATATTTTTCGTAGTTATACAAAAGGAGAATTACTCGACAGGTTGCTGCAAAAATTTTCCCTTTAGCGGTAAACTGAGTTAACCGGTGAGGATATAAGCCTCTAATTTGAAAATCTTCGGGCATTTTTTGACCTTTATTTGGCTTTTGCTCGGTAAATATTCGCTGAAGATAGGTTTTTTCTCCTCTTTTTTCATCCACTGTTCCCTCAGATGCAATTGCCGCTCCTAAAGTAAACCTTTTCATCGCCATAAGAATACGTTCTTCTAATCCTTCTTCCTGATTATCTTTACAAAGTTCCACCAGTCCCAACCCAAATAAAAGAAGACTAGCGTGAATACCAAATAAATAAACTTTATTATCTGAATTTGAGTCAAGGTAAGTTAATGCTGACATGGGTAGCTGTATAATTTTTTCTTGAGATTGACTAGATTTAAGTATTTCTTGATAAAACTCGTCTAAGTGGCTGCTGCCCTTTCCGATTTCAATAATTGGGGGAATGGTTTGCACATAAATATCATTGTATTTTTCATAAACTATGTATTTTTCATAAACTATGTTTGATATAACAAACTCTGTCTGTTTACCACTATAATTTTTTATCTGTTGATAAGATTTTCTGCCTCGCTCTCCATAACAATCAAGAGCATTTTTAATTAAACGTTCAGCCCATTCTAGACAATTTTGGCGGGTAAATTGTCCCTTTAATAGCTTGGTGTCTCCGACATAAGCAGTGATTAAATAAGACCAAATTTGATACACTGTCCAGTAAGCATAGTAATTAGCATCACCGTCTCTAGCCGCATAAATACGAGCTTTTTCTAAGAGACGAAGAGGTTCAATTAATAAATGAGTTTTGGGATTGGGTAATTGAGCAATGTCAGGGAAAAAGATATAAATTTTGGCGCGGTGAGAATAGATACGAGATAGATAATAGAAAAAAGGATGAGCATTAGTTTGAGAGTATTCACCAATGATTGCGTATTCTTTCAAATATTCCTGCAAATATTCTTCAGCATTGTTCAAACATTCTTCAGCTTTACGAATTGCAGAACCCCTTTCTTGATGGTCACGTTCCTCATCTTCAAGGTCTGTATAAAAATGATAATCAAATAGACAGATATGGTAGAGACTAACTAATAGTTTATCGTCTAGTCGTCCCTTTTCGATATGGGGTTTAATAACCTCAAGATATTTTTGGGCAATACGATAGAGACCCTCTTGAAGATATACTTGAGTAATTGCCAAATGTGCTTCATAGGCCACCCTACTCCAAGCTTGATTATTATTAACTTCCTTGAAATTTCTCTCATCCCAATTGCGATATTTATCCTTAAACAGCTTTTTTTCTAAATAATCTTGCATAGCCCTGAGAGAGAAAGGGTAAAATTTTATCCATTTTTCTGCTTTTTCTAGTATATATTTTTCCTCAATCCTCTCACAAAGTTGTTGTAGATATTGCTGAGAATCAATTGCCGTTTTTTCAATGGCTCTCAGTCGAGCGTGAAGGGCAGACTTAGCGGCAGATTCTAGAAGATCAAATCCATAAAATTCTCCTATTGCTAATTCTTGATCGGCGACAATTTGATTATAATTAATTTCACCTTCTAGAGATTTTTTCACATCTTCCTGTTTGCATAACTTAACCAGAGAATAAGACCAAACAGCACTATTTCTTGTATTGCCAATCACTTTATCTTCACTGACTATTTTTTGGGTGACAGGCAGATATCCTTGCTTTTTTAAAATATCTATCCCCTCAAACAAAAATCGATTAATTGCGGTGGTGATATGAGCGATAGGACTGCCCACACCTACCACTTCTTCACAAAATTCTAATCGACTGTTTGATTCTTCTTGCTTGAAAAATTGGCTGATTTCTTTTTCTTCTAAGGTTGGTTTTGGTTTCCAGTTCTCCGGGGGATAGACATAAAAATACACTCGCACCCTATAGGCTATCTGTTTTTCTAATCCTTGAGCATAATACTCATTTTCGTCTTCAGAATCATCGAGAAAATCGGTATTGATTAAACCTGTTTTGCCTCGGTATAATTTTAGGGGCAGAGGTTTGACTTTCTCAATTTCTAAATAGTCGATATAAACCGGAAATTTATCTCCTAATAAATTATTTTTAATAATTGAATTGCTCAGGCTTTCCAAAAAGAGATTGGATATGGAATCGCTAGTTAAATTATTCTTAACAAAATCTGGACATTGCTCGACAACAGTTTTAATTTGTCTGAGTCCAGCTTGAAATTCTGTCCAGCTCACTTCTCTTAAAATCTTATCAACCAAATCCTTGATAATTTCCTGCTCCGAGCCTGTTGATAAATGCTGATAATATTTTTTTAATCGGGGTTGAATATACTCTTTAACTAGCTTTAAAGATTCATCTAGATTTTGATTATCATTTGGGTCAAGGGATTTTAGGTAACTGTGTTGTTGTTTTTGGGAACTGTATAGATTAAGTGCCTGTTTATAAAAGCTAACAACGTCTAGGGAATCCTGCTGTATTTCATCGGTAATGATCTCTTTTAACTGCTCAAGTAAACCAGCTTCGGGATGAACAAGTAATTTCAATTTATCCCTTTCATCCAGAGATAACTGTGCATATTTTTTGAGAACTCGTTCTTTTTCTTGTTGGGTAAACTTATTGATCATTTTCTGGGCTAAACTATCCTTATTTTTGGCTGACTCTCCTTGCCAATAAGCCTCCAGTGAGGTAAGAATAGTAACTAATTTCCCCAAGCTTAAACTGGGTATCCGCTCCTCGCGTTCCTTTTCTTGGTAACGCTCTCCCATCACCGAACGCAGCACTCGCCGGACAAAAATGCGATTTTGTCCCCATTGTTTGGCTATTTTGTACTCATTCGGTTTGGGACTATCCTCACTAATGTCCAAATCGGTCAAATTGTTGAGGAGATGCAAATACACCGCAGCATCTCTTTTTCGGTCTTCATCGCTTTGTCTTTGATTTTCTGTGTCCAGATCGCTCATAGGTTTAGATGTTACTCTGATGATTCAGCCCTAGACGCCCGTTTTGATCAATAGTTATGTTCATATAATACAGGCTAATCTGGGGGATGTGCATAAAAAATCTGCATTAATTTTTGTAAACCTTGTTAAAATTATCAGTAATTGGTTTGTTAGCCTTCGTAGTGCAACCCTGTAGATGATTGTAGGAAAGAGGTTGCTGATGACGGAAGAGACCGATGGGGTATCAATCACTGAACTGGTGAGGGCGGTTTTTATATGTGCGTTTTGTACCCTAATACATGAAAAATTTTTAACGCTGTCACTGTATGTACACACTGGGAAAATATTCTGTACATTATGTACATATTCGACAATTTTCGTCAGAATAAATGGACAAGGTTATTTGATCTCGTTTTTGTAACACCTTTGCAGTGATTGTAAAATGCCAAAACAGTTAGAAAAGAAAAAAACAACTGAATTAGAACATAGAGCAATTGAGTTGTCTCGCTCAGGTTCACCCGGTGGTGCGGAAGAGGAGCTTCGCCTCTTCACTGGCTCTCAGCCCAAAAGCCTTCAGCCCAAACCCGAGCCGAGGGACACTCAGCAAGTCCAATTGTCCACGGGTTTGCTGGTTGAATTTGAACTTGTAGATAACTATCAATTGAAATTTACTCAAGCATTCAAATTCAAATATCGCCTCCGATACCAAGGTATCCCTTTATACGGCTCCTCGATCATTGTTGATTTAGACGAAGACAATAAATTTTTGTTTGCAAACTCGTCTGAAGTTGCTCAAGATGAAGCTGTAAACAAAGGATTTCCTGACAAAAATCCGAAAGTTACTGAAGAAGATTTAAAAGATTCGATCTACGAATATTGTCTTAATAAGGGTGAGCCTATTTCCCGAGAAGCCCTAGAGCATTGTGATATTAATCCCCAGCTTTACTATTATTTCAAACACTTTTCTAATGGCTCCAGTCACAAGCTAGGTGAGTGGAGACTTGTTTATGTTACGAACATTAAAGTTATGGCTCCAACCGGTGGCGAAAAATCTGTTGGAACATCACTGGAATTAACTGATTATGTGATAGATGCCCACACAGGAGAGATAATACTCGAAATCTCAAATTTGAGAACCTTCTGCTAAAAGGGTTCTGTCCATAACCTACTGCCAAACTGTCTATCGTTTAGAGATATTTGCCAAAATATCCCTAACTGTTGGGCTGGTTTTGGTAAGCTTTTTTTGCATTATTCAAATATAACTCACTTTTTAACAGGAAATAAGTAGGCAGGTGTTAAAAACTTTCAGACACCACCCTTATCAAGGGGGGATTAAGGAGGGATCGACACCCCCCTTATCAAGGGGGGATTAAGGGTAGGGTTGATTCAAAGTCGGCTGAAAATTAGGAAGGGTAGGGAGTGTGTTGGGTGTGGGGAGAGGGGGAGGAGGCTTTTTTTAATAATAATGATTTTCTCTCTTGAAAAAACTCCCTCTTTAAGATGGAGAATGAAACAGCCCTAGGATTAAGGGGGGATCGACACCCCCCTTATCAAGGGGGGATTAAGGGGGGATCGACACCAAAATCCATCTTCAATTTAATTATAATCAGCTACTTACATGGGTATTTTATCCATTTTCTGTGGCTTTGCTTTGCCTAAATTCTGGCAATTTTACCATCTTGACACATTGGGCGACTTTCTAACAAGATTAATTACTTAACCACTGACTGGAACTTATGAATTTATCGGGGGCAAAAACTTATGGTCTGTATACAATGCCATCGCGTACTACCTTATGGTGACGGCGAGCTTTCACGAACTTATAATTTGAGATGTAACGATTATTCCCCTAATATCATTCTCACTCATTACGGATTAGTCGATGATCTTTGTCGCGATTTTTGCCAACAAGCTCGTTCTAATGTCGAAACCGTTGCCCAGTTTATCAACGGTAACTTCAGCAGACCACTAGATACATATGAAGCTATCATTAATGTTGGCAGAATAAATGGTTCCTATGAGCCTGCTGCATGGGGACGGAAGACCAGACGAGCTTTATTTGGACAAAGAGACATTAATGGTACAAACCTTTCCTATGGAACCGATATCACAGTAGTAGCTCATGAATTTTGTCATGGTTTAATTCAGCAAATTGAGGAAGGAGATAATGAGTTTACGGAAAAAAAAGCACTTGAAGAATCTTTTTGTGATATATTTGCGGTTTTAGTGCGTAACTATCATAGGGATAATGGTTCTTATTGGAATAATCCTCATAATTGGCTGTGGGATGTGGGAGAAAACTTTCGAGAAGGAGCCGGATCCCTGAGACGATTAGATACATTACTTTCTTTAAGGTTTACAGATGCAGGGCCTTTCTATGGACAAATTGATTGGAATACGGCCAATAATTATCACGAACTTTCCTTGATTCATAGTCATGCTTTTTATCGATTGATGACAATTCATAACACTGTCATCGATGGACAGCCTCTTTTTAATGGCGAATTTGCTCTTAATCTATTCGGTGCTGTTCTAGAAGATATTTCCACGCTCAACAACTTCCTCGATAGTCGTAGAGTATTTGAACAACAAGCACAGCGATTACTAGCACCCTCTCCTCATATAGAGGTTCAATTAGATGCTATTTCTCAAGCATTTATTGATGTAGGAATTAGAAGATTGGCTAATAAACATCTGTATAATATTATCTCAAGGCTAAAAGTTTTTCTAGTTCGGATGTTTGGTTAGAAAAAAATGATTTTAATTGTTCCATCTTTTTTCTATGAAATTGAATTAGCAACGAAAGATATAAATCTCAGCTATCGAAACTATTTTAATAGTATAAAAGCAAGCTGTAATTGGGTTATCATTCTTGGAGATGTCTGATTAAATTGACTATTAAGCAATCGCTTGGCACTTTTTTAATGTCAGTTTTAAAAAGCCATTTAACTAAGGGATTACCATTTTGTTCCAAGCGGGCAGTTAAATTTAACTTAGTCCTCACCAATTGCATATTATTAGGGACTTTGACAATCATGTGCATAAATTTACTTCCTTGAACTCCTTTTCCCTGTGCTTTTCGATATTCCCAATCAGCCTTATATTCCCCAACTCCTGTGGCTATAATTGTTGGTTGTAATTCGGGGTATTCTAGGGCGAAATCTGTTCCTCCTAAACTTGCCTGAACTTCCTTAAACTTGATAGTGGGGGACAGACTAACTTTACAGTTACGCTTGATTTCCTGATTGATTTCCAACGGATATAGATCAAAAGCAATAGCCCAGTTTTGTTGATTATCGGGCAGTAAATCAACAGAAAATTTAGCTTGAGTAATTTGAAATTTATCTTCTCCACTATTACGAAGAGAACAGGCAAAACGGACTTAAAAAAACTGTGCCTCATTCTGTTTTACCTCTAACCAAGAGGGAATTGCACCAGAATAAAGTTCAGCTAATGGCCAAACTTCTGGTTGTCCGATGCTAACAGTTGGTACATAGCTGGGCCGTGAGGGAGGTGAGATAAGTCTAAAATTTTCTTCCTTAATTTCTTCGCTATCCAATTCTAGTTGCCCTTGCCAAAGAATATGCTGAATTGTTTCAGGAGTAGATAATAACATATCAATTCAATCCGTGAAGTTGTTCAATTATCAACAGTATATCGCCAAAATAGAGAAAATAAACCCAATCCTTTGGCGAGAAAATAGGATTCAATAAGTAGTTAGGTGTTAAAAATTGTCAGACACCCCCCTGATCAAGGGGGGATTAAGGGGGGATCGACACCCCCCTGATCAAGGGGGGATTAAGGGGGTATCGAACCCAAAATCTATCTTCAATTTAATTATAACCAGCTACTTACAATCAAAAATGGGATAGGTTAAAAACAGATCCCACGGTTCCGATTAAGTCAGAATTACTGACGAATTTGTACTGGCATCACCAAATAGGTCATCTTTAAACCTCCCAAGGGAGTAAAAATAACCGGTTGGGTACTAGCATTTAACTGCATTTGGATATCATTATTGGGTAAAGCCTTCAAACCGTCCATCAAGTATTTAACATTAAAGGCAATATCGCCACTTTCTCCCTGAATTTCCGCCGCCATGGACTCTTTGGCGCTACCTAAATCAGGAGATTCCACCGCTAGGGATAAACGGTCATTTTCGCTATCGAGACTAAACTTGACTAAATTATTCTTTTGGTCAGCTAAAACTGCCACTAATTCCAAACAACGGATTAACTGTTTGCGGTCTAAAACCAAAGAGCGATCGAAGGATTTAGGAATTAACTGATTATAAGTGGGATAGGCCCCTTCTAACTTACGACTGGTTAACCTCTGTTCCCCCATTTCAAAGATGACTTGAGAATCATCCACGTGCAGAGTAATAGTCTCGATATTTTGTTTTGTTGCCATCATTCTTTCCAATTCTCGCAGGGCCCGGGCCGGAATGGTGACATTAAAGCCACCAGAGGCACTTTCCACCTCCTCTAGGGGAGTTTGTACCACCGCTAAACGATGACCGTCTGTAGCGGCAAATTCTAGACAATCGACGGTTTTAGTTAAATGTACCCCCGTCAACACCTGTTTAGTTTCATCGCCACTGGCGGCAAACAATGCACCTTTTAGCCCTTCTGTCAAGGCAACTATAGGTAAATTAACAATTTCCCCATCGGCCACCGTGGGCAATTCTGGGAACTCATCGGCCTTCATGCCGCGAATTTGGAACTGTGCCGAGGCAGTTTTCAGGAAAGCGAGACTATGCTCCTCATCATTCTCGTTTTCTTCCACAGAGATAGTGATTTCCCCCTCTCCCAAACGAGAGACAATATCGTTCAGCAATTTTGCTGGCAGGGTAATTTTGCCCCCTTCCACCACCTCGGCCCGAAAACTGGTGCGAATCCCTAAACTCAAATCAAAGGCAGTCAGGCTAATTTCGCCCTTTTCCTCATCGGCACAAAAGAGAACATTGCCCAACACCGGATGGGTAGGACGACTGGCAACGGCCCGACTAACTAGGGATAAATTGCTGTTGAGTTCGCTTTGACTACTGGTAAATTTCATAGCAGGAATAGTTTTTTTGTACGCTAAGAAATAATAGCAAGAATTCCCCTGTGGAAAATCTGTGGAAAACCGGAGCTTTTTTCGATCGCTCTTTCCGGGCTAAAATCTATCAATAGCAATAACTTCGCCCATTGCTAGGTTTTTCTGGCAATTCTGAAAAGATTGTGGAAAAATTGTCAAAAGTGAAATTTTCGCCCCTTCTCAGCCAATTACATAAGTTGTTAACCATCAAGCTACAAGTCAAGAATAGCGAGACTTGAGCCGACCAGCGCCTTTCTTAGGGAAAAAATTGCGTAAAATGTAGGCTGGTGATCTTTAAAATGGAACAAGCAGCAGGAAGTTAACAAAACAAAACTCCGGGCATTCCCCGGAACCGATAGACTCAAATAGACAAGGAGACAGGATTGGTTAGCACATCTTCGTATCAAACAACAAAATCGAAAGAAATCTTTACAGCCGCTCAAAAATTAATGCCGGGGGGTGTAAGTTCCCCCGTGCGGGCCTTTAAATCCGTCGGTGGTCAACCCATCGTTTTTGAAAGCGTCAAAGGGGCCTATATTCGCGACGTGGACGGTAACGAATACATCGACTATGTGGGAACTTGGGGGCCGGCTATCTGTGGTCATGCCCATCCCGAAGTGATTGCCGCCCTACACCAGGCCCTAGACAAAGGGACCAGTTTCGGCGCTCCCTGTGTCCAGGAAAATATTCTCGCTGAAATGGTGATTGATGCCGTTCCCAGCATTGAAATGGTGCGTTTTGTCAATTCCGGCACCGAAGCCTGTATGTCCGTCCTGCGCTTAATGCGGGCTTTTACCGGCCGGGATAAAATCATCAAATTCGAGGGCTGTTACCACGGTCACGCCGATATGTTCCTGGTTAAAGCTGGCTCTGGTGTAGCCACCCTAGGCCTACCCGACTCCCCGGGGGTTCCCAAAACCACCACTAACAACACTTTAACCGCCCCCTACAATGACCTGGAAGCGGTAAAAGCCCTCTTTGTCGAAAATCCCGACTCGATTGCCGGGGTGATTTTAGAGCCAGTGGTGGGTAATGCCGGCTTTATCGTGCCGGATGCCGGCTTTTTAGAAGGATTGCGGGAATTAACCAAGGAATACGGGTCCCTATTAATGTTTGATGAGGTAATGACCGGATTCCGCATCGCCTACGGTGGCGCTCAGGAAAAATTCGGCATTACCCCCGATTTAACCACCCTCGGCAAAGTTATCGGCGGTGGGCTGCCGGTGGGGGCCTACGGCGGTCGGGCCGATATTATGGCGATGGTTGCTCCGGCCGGCCCGATGTACCAAGCGGGAACCTTATCCGGCAACCCTTTGGCCATGACAGCAGGAATTAAAACCCTCGAGTTACTCCAGCGCCCCGGCACCTACCAATATCTCGATAAAGTGACCAAATCCTTAACTGAAGGGCTGCTGAAAGTGGCTAGAGATGCTGGTCATAGCGTTTCTGGAGGTTATATTAGCGCCATGTTCGGAATGTTTTTCACCGGCTCCCCCGTGCATAACTATGAAGATGCCAAAAAGGCCGATGTGGTTAAATTTGGTCGTTTTCACCGGGGAATGTTGGAAAGAGGCGTTTATCTAGCTCCTTCCCAGTTTGAAGCTGGTTTTACTTCTTTAGCTCACACAGAGGCCGATATCGAACGGACTTTGGCCGCCGCTAAAGAGGTTTTAGCAAGTTTATAGTCAATGCTGCTTCGGCCGGGAAAATTGATTGATAGAGTCCCAAGAATGGTTTTCATCCTTGGGCTGAAGCCACAAGGCTTTCAACGGCAATTTAGTTGATATAGTAAAAAGCGATTTCTTTCTCCTTGAGAGGAGCAAAATCGGCGGCTAACAACAGCTGATTTAATTCCTCTTGGGGGATATGTTTGGCCCCGATGCGGACAATTCGCGATCTCATCGTGTTAGAAACTCCGCTTCTTTGTCGTCCTGCTTCCAAACCCATTACCCGGTGATAAAGTTCCAATTTTGCCAGGGGAATCGGGGAACCATCAAAATCAATGCCATTAGCGATCGCCACATCGATGGCATCAGCGCCCGTAGTCGTGGTTAAATTAGTTTCGGTGGACATAAAGATAATATAAAAGATCGTTGCTATTTTATCAGGCGATCGATATCCGCCGCTATGATCAGGAAAGTAATCTTCATTTCTGTGTAACTATGGCTCAATTGCCGACCTATCAACCCAAACAGTTATCCCTAGGCCCCCTAGAAGCGGAAATTCTCAATATTGTCTGGGAATTGGAAACCGTTAGCGTTAAGGATGTCCATGATCGCATTTTAGCGGATCCAGAACGAGATCTGGCCTATACTTCTGTGACTACGGTACTACGTCGTTTAACTAATAAAGGCTGGTTAAGTTGTTATAAAAAGGGTCGGATTTTCTACTGGAAACCGATGGTTTCTAAGGAACAAGCACAGGCAATTAAAGCCTACGAACAATTACATCGTTTTTTGGCTATTGGTAATGCGGATGTGGTGGCTTCTTTTGCCGATAGTCTCGATACTGCTAGTGTCGAACAATTAAAAGCGATCGCATCTCGTTTAGATACCCTGCGTCAACAACGGAGAGAAAGCTAATGCACAGTTTAATGTTATTACTAGCATTAACTATCGCCATTGGTTTACGTTGGTTTCTGCCCAGCTATCAGCGTCGTTGGCAGCTGACTCTATTTTTCTT
Source organism: Microcystis novacekii Mn_MB_F_20050700_S1 (assembly GCA_007096045.1). Classification (GTDB taxonomy): domain Bacteria; phylum Cyanobacteriota; class Cyanobacteriia; order Cyanobacteriales; family Microcystaceae; genus Microcystis; species Microcystis novacekii. The sequence continues at coordinate 12,585 of SFAU01000140.1, forward strand.
CCTCTTTCCTCCTTTGTTGCTGTTAATGACAGTTATATCGGTGGTTTGTATGGGCTATCGTGGGCAAATGTTTGGCTATCACTCTAGTTTAATTAGTTACTTCAGTGCCATAATTTGGCTGGTTTTTGCTATATTTTGTCTGATAAAACTTTCCTATCAAACTTGGCAAACCCATCGGGATTTTAGCAGTTATCCCCTCAAAAAAATCACCGCTCAGAAGGCGAGAGTTCTAGCGATCGATTTTCCCTACAGTGCCAGAGTTGGCTTCTGGAAGTCGGAATTAATTGTAACCCAAGGATTATTAAATCTCCTAGATCGAGAACATTTACAAGCAGTTTTAGCCCACGAACAAGCTCACCAAGAATATCATGACACTTTCTGGTTTTTCTGGTTAGGTTGGCTGCGATCAATGTCTTCTTGGCTGCCCAATAGCGAGAATTTATGGTCAGAATTGGTTTTCTTGCGGGAATTGCGCGCCGATAAGTACGCTTCTGGACAAGTGGATTATTTACTATTAGCTGAATCGCTGCTTTTAGTAGCAGAAAAAGTTAATCAAGTAGCGGAAATAAATTTCTCTGATAGTTGCTGTGTTGCTCTCAATGATCATTCTTTAAATAATCGTTTATTAGAGAGAATTGATGCTTTAGTCGAGTCAGAAAAACCCGAACTTCCCAGATTTAACTATCAAGTCTGGCTATTGCTTTCCCTCTCCCTCGCTCCTTTCTTACTGTTGCCTTTACACTCCTAAAAATGACCCTAGAAGTTGGACAAAAAGCCCCCGAATTTGCCAAATTAGCAGATTTTGCCGGTCAGTGGTTGGTCTTATATTTTTATCCTAAAGATAACACCCCAGGCTGCACCACAGAAGCGATCAATTTTACCGCTTTGTCACCGCAATTTCAGCAATTAAACGCGGTAATTTTGGGAGTTAGTCCCGATTCAGCCAAGTCCCACTGTCGTTTTATTGAAAAACACAATTTAACTATTCAATTATTGAGTGATACCGAACATCAACTGGCAGAAATTTATCAAGTCTGGGGATTAAAAAAATTTATGGGTAAGGAATATATGGGGATTAAACGAGCCACTTTCCTGATCGACCCCCGGGGAAATATTGCCTATATTTGGTCAAATGTCAAGGTAAAAGCCCATGCAGCAGCGGTTTTGAAAAAACTTGAGGAATTGCAGTAGCAAGCCCTCAGTAGCCAATATTTACGGGTATGCAATCGCGCCCTTTCGTGTTAGACTAGAAAAGTTGTCAAAAATCGCACATCTAGGCGATCGGGTGTTTCTAGGAATCTAGAAATCCAGCCCTAGATGGAGGATAAACCCGAAAAGGAGAAAAATATGCCCGTTGTCTCTCTCGCAGAATTGCTAGAGTCTGGGGTTCACTTCGGCCATCAAACGCGCCGTTGGAACCCGAAAATGTCTCAGTACATCTACACTGCCCGGAATGGGGTCCATATCATTGATTTGGTGCAAACCGCCCAATTAATCGAAGAAGCTTACGAATTTGTCCGCGGAGAAGCCGATCGCGGTAAACGGTTTTTATTCATCGGTACGAAACGGCAAGCAGCAGCAATCATTAAACAGGAAGCTTTACGCAGCGGTAGCCACTTCGTTAACCAACGCTGGTTAGGGGGAATGTTAACCAACTGGGAAACCATTCGCGGCCGGGTAGAAAGACTCAAAGAATTAGAAGAATTAGAAAATAGCGGCGCCCTCGATAAACGACCGAAAAAAGAAGCATCGGTACTGCGTCGGGAATTGGGCAAACTGGAAAAATACCTCGGTGGCATTAAAACCATGCGCCGGCTGCCGGATTTAGTCGTCGTCGTCGATCAACGTCGGGAATACAACGCTATCCAAGAATGTCAAAAATTGGGCATTCCCATCATCTCCCTCTTGGATACTAACTGCGATCCTGACTTAGTAGATGTGCCGATTCCCGCCAACGATGACGCAATTCGCTCAGTCAAACTGATTTTAGGCAAAATTAGCGATGCGATCATCGAAGGTCGTCGCGGTGGTCAAGCAGCGGTGGAAGAATACGAGGAAGACTACGAGGATGAAACCGAGTACGAGGAAGAAGGTGATTATTCCCAATACGCCGCCGAATTTGCCAGTGGAGACGACGATAACTAGGGAAAATTAGCTATCGATTGCCGCTAGGTTCGGGGGGAAACTTTCCGGACCTATCGATCAGTAAAACCTGCCCCTCTCGTGGCATGATCAACTATAAGCAGTAGGTTAGGAATTTTATGGCAGAAATTACAGCACAACAGGTTAAAGAACTTAGGGAAAAGACCGGCGCCGGCATGATGGATTGCAAGAGGGCGCTGACGGAAAACGCGGGGGATATAACTAAAGCGATCGAATGGTTGCGTCAAAAAGGGATTACTTCCGCCGAGAAAAAAGCCAGTCGGGTAGCGGCAGAAGGTATGATCGGCAGTTACATCCACACCGGCAGCCGCATCGGTGTTTTAGTGGAAGTGAACTGCGAAACCGATTTTGTTGCCCGTCGCGAGGAGTTCAAAAAATTGGTTAATGACGTGGCGATGCAGATTGCCGCTTGTCCTAACGTCGAATATGTGAAAGTAGCCGATATTCCCGTCGAAATCTCCGCCAAAGAAAAAGAAATTGAGATGGGACGGGACGATTTAGCCAATAAACCCGATAATATCAAAGAAAAAATCGTAGCTGGCCGCATTGAAAAACGTTTGAAAGAACTTTCTCTGCTCGATCAACCCTTTATCCGCGACCAGAACATCAGTGTGGAGGAATTGATCAAACAAGCGATCGCCGCTTTGGGAGAAAATATTCAGGTGCGTCGTTTCCAACGCTTTGTACTAGGTGAAGGAATCGAGAAACAAGAAACGGATTTCGCCGCCGAAGTAGCCGCCCAAATGGGACAAAAAGCCCCGGAACCCGTGGCAGCAGCCCCGCAAGTGGAGGAAAAAGCCCCGGAACCGGCAGCGAAGGATAATCCGCCCGCTAAAGGCAAAAAGAAAAAGTAAGTTAAATTCAGATCAATCTGGTGGGGTGCGAGTTTCGTACCCTTTTTTGTCTTCAGGGGAGTGCCGGAGTGGGGGGACTTGATCAGTTATCAGTAAACAGTAAACAGTAATCAGTGAAAAGAAAAAAGAAAGTGGCAACCAAAGCAGATTCCTTGACTGGATTCTTTGGGAACAAAACCCCATTCTTTAGCTACTTATTAAAAACTTTGTAAATAAGATTATCTTATTTGCACTCGTGGTCTCTAGAGGTTGTCGAACGGAAACAAATGCAGATTCAGGACAAAATCAGCGAAATAGCGGCTAAAACAGCGAAAGCGAGCGAACTTTCTCAAAATTATTTACTTTCTACCCAATACTCTGAGGGTTACTGGTGGGCAGAATTAGAATCTAATCTCACCATCACCTCAGAAGCAATTTTACTGCACAAAATCTGGAAAACTGACAAAAATCGCCCCCTAGACAAAGCAGCTACCTATCTACGTCAGCAACAGTGTCCTAACGGCGCTTGGGAGTTATTTTATGGGGATGGTGGCGATCTTAGCACCACTGTGGAAGCCTACATGGGGCTGCGACTATTGGGAATTCCTGTTAATGATCCTGCTTTAGAAAAAGCTAGAGAATTTATCTTAGCTAAAGGTGGCATCAGCAAAACCCGCATTTTCACCAAAATGCACCTCGCTTTGATTGGTTGTTATGATTGGCAGGGGGTTCCCTCTATCCCCGCTTGGATCATGCTACTGCCGGAAAATTTCCCTTTTACTATCTATGAAATGTCCAGTTGGGCGCGGGGAAGTACGGTTCCTTTATTAATTGTTTTCGACAAAAAACCCGTGTATAAAATGGGTTTTAATCTCGATGAACTCTATACAGAAGGGGTGAATAATGTCAAGTATGAGTTACCAAAAAATAACGATTGGGCGGATGTTTTTCTCTGGTTAGATGGGCTGTTTAAATGGGCAGAAAAAACCAATTTAGTTCCTTTCCGTCAAGAAAGTCTGAAAGCGGCGGAAAAATGGGTAATTGAACGACAGGAAGACACAGGGGATTGGGGGGGAATTATCCCGGCGATGTTAAATTCTCTGTTAGCTTTAAAAGCCCTAGGTTATGATGTTGATGATCCAATTGTTGCCCGCGGTTTAAAAGCGGTGGATAATTTTGCCACTGAGACGGATAATACCTATTGTGTACAGCCTTGTGTGTCGCCAGTTTGGGATACGGCCTGGGTAATTCGATCGCTAATTGAATCTGGGCTAAATCCTGCTCATCCAGCTATAATTAAAGCGGGACAATGGTTAATCGATCAACAAATTCTTGATTATGGCGATTGGGCGATTAAAAATAAAATCGGAACCCCCGGCGGTTGGGCTTTTGAATTTGATAATCGCTGGTATCCCGATTTAGATGATTCGGCAGTGGTGGTGATGGCTTTAGAGTTAATTAAAATGCCCGATGAAAATATTAAAAAAGGTGTGATGAAACGGGCAGTTAATTGGATGGCGACTATGCAGTGTAAAGCTGGTGGTTGGGGAGCTTTTGACATCGATAACGATCAAAATTGGCTTAATTCTTTGCCCTATGCCGATCTAAAAGCAATGATCGATCCTAATACGGCTGATGTGACTGCCAGAGTTCTAGAAATGTTAGGCACTTGTGATGTTAACATGGAGGAAAATCGAGTTAAAAAAGCTTTGGATTATCTGGAAAAAGAACAGGAAGCTGATGGTAGTTGGTTTGGTCGTTGGGGTGTAAATTATATTTATGGAACCAGTGGGGCGTTATCTGCCTTGGCTTTTCTGGAACCGAATAAATATCGCCAGCAATTGCAAAAAGGAGCCAATTGGTTAAGCGGTTGTCAAAATGTTGATGGTGGTTGGGGTGAAACCTGTTTTAGTTACAATAACCCTAAATTTAAAGGACAGGGAAATAGTACCGCTTCCCAAACTGCTTGGGCATTAATCGGTTTATTAGCCGTCGGGAAAGTCACGGGCAATTATCAGCGAGAAGTGATTGAAAAGGGCGTTAACTATCTTCTTGTTACCCAAAAAGAAAATGGTACATGGGATGAAGATTACTTCACCGGTACAGGTTTTCCCTGTCATTTTTACCTGAAATACCACTTCTATCAGCAGTATTTTCCTCTACTGGCTTTGGGGCGTTATCGGGCTTTAATTTAGTCTGTTAATCTATGCGTTAAGACAGGAAATAAGCCTAACTGTCTAGCGCATTTTTTGTGACTAACTAGGAAAAAATAAATCAGGAGATATATTTAAAAAATTGGCTAACTTTTGACTATAGATAGGAGTTAACTCTTGTTGGCCATCAAGAATGTCATCCAGGGTTGACTTACTTTCAAAGATAGATAGCAAATCTTGCTTTTGTAGGTTTCTTTCCTCTAATATAAATTTCAACAATTCAAGTCCATAAATATCAGGTATTGGCTCTTGATTTTCCTCATAGTTACTAATTCTGTACGCAAACGTCGCACTTTGAATCAGCTTTGTACGCTTTGACCCGTACAGGGCTAACTACAAGCCTCTCTATCGGATTCTTGCTAAATGCAACCTCTCCGACTACCTTTCTCCCTATATTTAATGAACCATTAATATCTGCTCCATAGAGATAACCTGACGAACTTCTAAACAATCCCCTTTTAACTCTCTTGCCCAAATATTTTTCTTGTTTGCCAATTGGTTCCAAATCTAAGAAACTACATTTAGACGTATAGCTTTCATTAGTCGTAATAACTTTTATTCCGACTAAAATTGCCTTGTAAGTTAGTTGTTCAATAAATCTTGAGTGAGGAATATTCACAAATGCCTGATTATTTCTATCCCCAATATTAAGGTTTTGTTTCCAGCCTTGATTCTGACCAATAACTAAAAGGTTAATTTGATGAGCTAGTAATTTATCAATAATATATTTACTAGCGGTGTGGAGGTAATAATCCACCTTGCAATTACGCTTTAAAGTTAAACCTTGTATTTTTTTACTGGTCTTCTGTAAACTGGGTAATTCTGATTTGAGTTTAGCTAGTGTCTTGTTGTATTTTTGATTGCATGATTTTAAGGCTTTCCCACATAGTAAAGTTGGCTGAAATTCGGGAATATTAGAGGTGACAGCTGCTAGGTTATTTAAGCCTAAATCAACAAAAGCATATCTTTCTCCCTCCTGACTTGCTGGGGATGGTTGTTCATAAACAATCTCTAGACAATAAGCGCCCGATTTAGGAATAATTCTCACCTCTAAGACTTCTTTTAAATTGGTTTTAAACTCTAAATTAGTTCCTGAGAGCTTGATTAAACCCTGCTTCAAGGCTTTTTTAGAGATGGCTTGATAGTTATAAGTTAAAACGTTTCTACCTTTTTTCTTATCTTTATAGCGTGGTAATTTCGGCTCTCCTGTAAATTTATTCGGCGATTTTTTGAATTGTTCTTGTGCTTTTTGATAGGATTTAAAAGTTTTTTCTACTTGCTTTAATACTAACTGGCTTACTTTAGCTGGTAACGCTTGATAATCTGCGCTTGTTTTCAAAGCATGGTGTAACTCAGTCATGGTTAGAAATGGCTGATGTGAAAAGAAAGCTTGACGGTTTAAATAGACAGCACAATTATAAAGATTCTTTGATAAAAATGCCAACTTATCAAATGCTAAAAATTCATTTTTATTAAATTTGATTAGATGTCTTTGAACTAATTTCATGTTCTTCCTCCAAGCACTTAATTAAACATTCGGTTTTTCTTGTTCTCCGTCTTATTGAATACAGTCGAGCGCAAAATCCCTTTTTCTTGGCATAATCTGATAGTTTCATTTCAACTGTAAGGTAAACTTGCACTAACCACAGTAGCAGTTGTTTGCTATTATTTGCGTACATTTTTTACAAAACTTTACAATACTCATAAATTAAAGACCCTAAAACATTTAGATATTCCCTTTCTTCTACCGTTAATTGGGGTTTGTCTAAAAGGCGATTAATAACCTCCTGCATCATTTCTAAGTCTTCCTCATTGTCAATAGGACGAGGAGGGTATTGCTTTAAAATTCTAAGTATTTATCAGTGGCAAACATAATTTAATAATATCTATGCTCGATCGACTATTGCGTTTAGATACCTCACACCTTAATAATTAAGTATAGAATAGCCAAGTCTCCAAACTACCGCTTAACCAAAACTTCTATTATCCTGATGAGAAACCTCTATTTTCTCTTGCCCGGTACTACTTCTCCTTTTGGTGGGGGTGGACTGTGGGCAGAAATGAAAACTGTCAATTTGGCTAGTCAAATTTGTAGCACCCAGATTGTGACTTATCGTCAAAAAGAGTTAAATTATCCTTTTTTAGAGGACATACTCGCGAAAATAAGCTCCGATGACAGTATTTTTCTGGTTAGCTGGGGTTTTGATCTTCCTAAACTGGTAAAAAGATTGCGATCGCATAATATCATTTATCATGCCCATAGTACAGGTTACGGCTTCCGTTTACCCGCTGAAATACCAATTATCACCGTTAGCCGTAATACTATGGGTTATTGGGGAGAAAAGGCTCCTAATGCTTTGATTTACTATCTTCCTAATCAAATTAGCTCAGAATTTCTCAATTTAGGCTTAGAAAGGGATATCGATGTCCTAGTACAGGGGCGCAAATCCTCAAAGTATCTTCTCAATCGTCTAGTTCCCGCCCTCCGTCCCCACTGTCGCGTTAAGGTTTTAGATAGCTATGTGGAGGATTTAGTGGGATTATTCAATCGCAGTCGGGTTTATCTCTACGATTCGGCTGAATATTGGGCTGTAAACGGTTTAACGGAGGGTTTTGGCTTACCGCCCCTCGAAGCTTTAGCCTGTGGTTGTACGGTATTTTCTAGCGTCAATAGCGCCTTAGCCGATTATCTCGATCCCGGTTTCAATTGTCAAAAAATCGGGGCTTATTCCAGTCAATACGATCTGGAACGTATTCTTAATTATGCCCGTAATTTTCCCGTTAATTCTTTACCAGCTAATTTTATCGATGATTATCATCCTGAAAAATTACTACCACGTTTTGAAACAATTTTAAGAGAAATTAATGATTTCTTTGATATTAAAAAACGCTATCCGGCTGATATAGAAGGTTTAGAACCCCTGCGACTTAAAAAATTATGGATGCAGAGTTCCCTCGCTAAACTTAAGAAAAAACTGTTTAAATAGCAGTGGTCTTTCCTTAATTAGGGTTTGCTGAAAAAGTTTGTTGCTGGGGTTAGGAGTCGGTCGGGGAAGTCAGAATAACAGAATTACCTCGCGCACTGGGAAGCGGAACCCGCAATCGAAGAGCGAAAGTGCCAGGGTTTTGAGTCCCTCGGATCGATTTCTCAACCTTTGTTTCTGGCACTTTTTTCGCCCAAAAAGTGCCAAAACCCTTTTCTAGCAAGGCTTCCACTGATATTCGGCCAACCCTATTTATCTACCCAACCAAATCATCAGCAAAGCCACAATTGTAGCCAGAAAAAGGATATGATTCATCCAATCGTCGAAAGACCAATTTTTAAACATAATTTAGTTCCTTAAAATCGAGGCTTACTGCTCAACAGCTTACCTTAATTGTTGATAGAAGTGCTATCGGCTGCGGCCGGTTGACTGGGGCAATATGTTAAGATTAGTTAAGGGCAGTAAAGGAATCGTTAAATCAATCATAAATTGTTATAGTCCATTTCCGCTAGAGCCTAGCATAGAGGGGAAGCATCCTTAATCCCTAGGTAATTGCATGAATGGACTACAACAACAGATTATCAGTCTTGATCGAAAAGTCGATCATCTACAGGATATTGTCGAAAACCTCAGCCGGCAAATTGCTATCCTAGCTGGGGATAAATCGAGTCATTCCCTGCGAGAATCCGTCGAAATGGTCGGTTTTTCCGAGTTATCCGATAATAGCCTCTACGATCATAAAGATATTCTCCGGGATCACGGTGGCAAACAAGCTCCGGCTGTCAATGGCGATAATCCTTTTTCCGATGAAATCCAAATTCGCCGATTAACAGCACAATTGACAGCGGCCTACAATCGCATTGCAGCTCTCGAAGAACAATTACTCACCTATCGCATCCATTCCTAGTTAATTGCTGCCAAGAGGATTGGATAAAGTGGGATTAGTCGGCAAATTGGGCAAAGGATTGCTATTTTCCATTGTGGGATTGTTAGCCTCCCCCGATAGAGTCGCTAAAGCCACGCGATCACCACCTACCTGTCGCAGTAGGTCTAAAACCCCAACCACTTCGTTGTAACTGGCATTACGGGAGGCATTCAGTACCATCAGTCCATTGGGACTATATTGATGATAATTCTTGATTGCCTCGAACAACTGGGCGCGAGTCACCATCTGTTTTTCGACGTAGAGTTGTCCGAAATCATCGAGACTAACCACCAACATTTCCCGCATCGGGGTGGTGGCGGTACTAGCTTTCGGTAAATCGAGGCTGATAGCCTGTTGGCGAGACAATCCCACCGCACCGAGAATAAAGAAAGTGAGAATACAGAAAATTACATCGATCAGAGGAATGATATTAACCTGCACATCCTCTTGAATGCGGTGTTGATCATGCCATAATTTCAGGGGACGAGCGGTGATATGGCTGCTTTTTGTTGTTTTGGTTTGCTGGATTTTAGTTTCGGCCATGGCTGATAAGGGAGAGACTTAGCGATCAATCGGTTTTTCTAGGTTAGCACTGAGGGCGTATTGTTGGTCTTCTCCATCTAGCCAACGTTGACGGTAGATAATTTCTAAATCACTGCCGGCCTTGCGAAAAATTCTAGCTTGATTGAACCAGAGTCCCTGAAAAACACGATAGAAAGCGAGGCTAAAAATAGCGACAATTAAGCCAGTAGCGGTGGAAATTAACGCTTCACTAATACCTAAAGTTACCCCAGCTGTAGAGGAAGTTCCCAGGTCACTTAATTGAATATTGGCCAAAGAGGTAATTAAACCGAGTACCGTCCCTAATAATCCTAGCAGGGGAGAAAGGGCGATGACTGCCTCAAGGATTTTATCGCCCCGTTTCATCAGGGATAATTGTTCATCGGCAGCTGACTCGAGGGCAAAGTGAAAAACCTCTGGATCTGGATTTTCTAAGCGCAGGGGAGCATAAAGATAGCTACCAATGGGGTGATTGCGGGAATCCCTAGCGACTTTTGCCGCCACATCCCAATTACGCATGGCCGATTCCATAATCCGGTTTAAAATCTGGCCCTCACTAAGGAGGGTGCGACTCCAAAACCAAATTCGTTCGATAATAGTGCTAAGAGCTAAAATAGACAGAAAAAGCAGCGGCCACATGGCCACTCCGCCTTTTTGGATTAAATCAGTTATATTCACGAGTTGTTTTGTTCCTCCAATACCGGGCGATCGGGTAATGATTATAGTTTAAGGATTATAGTTTAAGATTTAGCTTAATCGATTGACATTTATAGTTCTCACGCTGACTTACAATACAGGATGATATGGGGCTTTTCAAGGGGCCAGAAGATATCAGAAAAGGGATTGCCCCGACTCTATTTGAAGCTAATTCTGGCCAGAGAAGTCTAAACCACGGCTATCTAATACCAAATCCGTTGAGTAACGCACAGAAAACGGGTTTCTCCGAGAAACCCGTTTTCTACTCATGCAAGAGGCGAGAGGAGGAATAGATAATCAGTTTTTAATAAACGGATTTAGTATTAAGCCAGCTAATATAAAAAAAAGGAGTGATTATTTTCACTCCTACTGATAATCACAAGAAAAACTGGCTTAAACCTAGAGAGCGTTGGCCCCCGCTACTACTTCTAACAATTCTTGCGTGATAGCTGCTTGACGCGCTTTGTTGTAGGTACGACTTAAAGTCCCAATTAACTCGCTGGCGTTGTCGCTGGCGTTACTCATCGCCGTCATCCGGGCTGCTAATTCACTAGCCGCCGATTCCTGGAGAGCGCGCAGTAATTGGTTATTTAAGTACAAAGGTAGCAGAGAATCGAGAATTTGCACGGGATTCTGCTCAAAAATCATGTCTTGGGGAAAAACCTGCGCCGGTTGGCTGGCCATTTTTTCCCGTTGTACCTTAAATTTTCCCTCTTTAGTCACCAAACGGAAAATCTCGTCATCCTGTACCGCTAAACCTTGGGTAGTTAAAGGTAACAGGGTTTGAATCACCGGAGTGGAACTGATCAGGGAGATAAAACGAGTATAAACCAACTCGACTCGATCGACTGTTTCCGATAAAAATAAGGAAAGCAATTCATCCCCAATCGTGCCAGCTTCATCGGCAGTGGGAATCTGTTCGAGGTTAATAAATTTAGCGGCAATGGGAGCATTCCGGCGCTCGAAATACTGTGCCGCTTTCCGGCCGGCAATAACTAATTGATAGTTAATCCCTTGCTCTTTTAATTCATTCATCCGTTGTTCAGCACGACGGATGACGTTAGTATTATAACCGCCACAAAGACCTCGATCGCCTGTCACTACTAACAGAGCCACGGTTTTTACTTCCCGTTGGGCCAGCAGGGGTAAATTAACATCACTAAAGGCCAAACGACCTTGGAGATTATAGAGTACCTGAGCGAGGGCATCGGCAAAAGGACGGGTACAGAGAACCTGTTCTTGGGCGCGACGCACTTTGGCCGCCGCCACCAGACGCATGGCCTCGGTAATTTTTTTGGTATTTTTGACCGATTGAATTTGGTCGCGAATCGCTTTGAGATTAGGCATAATTCAGTTATCAGTTATCAGTTATCAGTGATCAGTCATCAGTCAAGAGTAGGGGGTCGGGTATGGGGTATAGGGATAAGAGACAATTTAATTTCCCTAACACCCAAAACCTAACCCCCATTACCAACATTCATTTACTGATTACCGAGATTATTTAAAAGCCTGTTTGTACTCATTGATGCTATCTTTGAGCAGACCTTCTGCTTCGTCGTTGAGTTGTTTTTCAGTGCTGACGATCTCAACGTAACGAGGTTTGCTGGTTTTCAGGTATTCCCGTAGGCCGGCGCAGAAATCGATAACTTTATCGGTGGCGATATCGTCGAGATAACCGTTTAAACCGGCATAAACCACCGCGACCTGTTCCCAAACGGAGAGGGGGAAGTTTTGGGGCTGTTTGAGGATTTGACGCAGACGTTGACCGCGAGACAGTTGTGCTTGGGTGGCCGCATCAAGGTCAGAAGCGAATTGAGCAAAAGCTTCTAATTCGTCAAACTGGGCTAATTCGAGTTTTAATTTACCAGCAACTTTCTTCATCGCTTTCGTTTGGGCTGCCGAACCCACGCGGGATACGGAAATACCAGCGTTAATTGCGGGACGGAAACCAGCGTTAAAGAGGTCGGTGGAGAGGAAGATCTGACCGTCAGTAATCGAAATTACATTGGTGGGAATGTAGGCAGAAACGTCACCGGCCTGGGTTTCGATAATCGGCAGGGCGGTCATGCTGCCACCACCGAGGGCATCGCTGAGTTTAGCGGCGCGTTCTAGTAAACGGGAGTGGAGATAGAAAACGTCGCCGGGGTAAGCTTCCCGACCGGGAGGACGACGCATGAGCAGGGATAGCTGACGATAAGCTTGAGCCTGTTTGGTGAGGTCATCGTAGATAACTAGGGTCGCTTTGCCTTTATACATGAAGTATTCGGCGATCGAAGCTCCGGTGTAGGGGGCGATATACTGGAGGGTGGCGGGGTCGTTAGCGTTAGCGGCCACCACCACGGTGTAATCCATGGCGCCTCTTTGGGTGAGGGTGTCGATTACTTGGGCGACGGTGGAGGCTTTTTGACCGATGGCGACATAGACACAGATCACGTCTTCGCTTTTCTGGTTAATGATTGTGTCAATGGCGATCGCTGTTTTACCAGTTTTTCTGTCACCGATAATTAACTCCCGTTGACCGCGACCGACGGGAATCATGGCATCGATAGCGGTAATGCCGGTTTGCATCGGTTCACAGACGGATTTCCGCGCCACAATACCGGGGGCGGGGGATTCCACCAGACGGGTTTCGCTGGCGAGGATGTCCCCTTTCCCGTCGATGGGACGACCGAGAGCATCAACGACGCGGCCGACTAAGGCGTCACCCACGGGAACCTGAGCGATTTTACCGGTAGCTTTCACTGTACCGCCTTCTTTAATCCCGAAACCGTCACCCATTAACACCGCGCCGACGTTATCTTCTTCGAGGTTAAGGGCGATGCCGACGGTTCCATCTTCAAATTCTAATAGTTCTCCCGACATGGCCTGTTGTAGGCCGTAGATGCGGGCAGTACCGTCACCCACTTGCAGGACGGTTCCCACGTTGGAGACCTGTACTTCTTGGTTATAGGATTCGATCTGTTGACGAATAATCGTGCTAATTTCGTCGGGTCTGATAGCTACCATAGTTTAATCTGGGAAAAGGTAAAAAATTAGAAGGTGAAAAAACGGCAAAAAAGGGAGATTAGATGACCTTAGCGCAGGGAGAGGCTGAGGCGTTGTAGTTGACCGCGAATGCTGGCATCAAAGACCTGAGAACCGACTTTGATCACCACACCACCGATCAGGCTGCCATCAACTTTGGTTTTCAGTTCGACCACGTTCGCCCCAGTTAGGGTTTTCACTTTGTCGATGACGATTTGTTTTTGGCTATCGTTCAATTCGGTGGCCGAGGAAACTTCTGCTAAAACGGTGTTGGTCAGCGCTCTGGCCAGGGTGAGATATTGTTGACAAACGGGTTCTAAAAATTGAATCCGACGTTTATCGACTAATAACATCATGAAGTTAGTTAAATAGGGATTGGTGCTGCTCCCCATTACTTGGGAAAGAACGGCTTTTTTAGCTTCTTCTTTGATGACGGGATTGCCGATAAAAGCTCTTAGATCGGGAGCATTTTCTAGCAATTCCAAGAGGGATTTAATTTCGCCGCCGATCGCTTCTAATTGTCCGCTGCTTTGGGCGACGGAAAGTAATGCTTGGGCGTAGGGTTCGGCTATTTCTGAACTGATTAAACTTCCCTGCATCTATTTACCTCCTAGGTTGGCCAAACTGCGATCAATTAGGGTTTGTTGTACCGATTCTTCCAGACCGGCGCTTAATTGGGATTCCACATTAGCTAAGGCTAAAGCCGTAATTCTTTGGCGTAATTCTACTAAAACGCGATCCTGTTCCGCCGAGAGATCTTTAGCGGCACTTTCGCGCATTCTTTGAATATCGAGTTCGGCTTGGGCGGCGATGTCGGCGGTGACAGTTTTAGCTCTATCTCGAGCATTATTGATAATTTGTCCCGCCTCTTGTTTTGCTAGGGCGAGTTTTTTCTGTTCTTCGGCGAGGGCGTTAGCGGCAATATTTTTCCGGTCTTCAGCTTCGGCTAAAGCTTCAGCAATCTTCGACTGACGTTCTCCGAGGATTTGTCCGAGAACTTTGCGGCCGTAGAAGATGATTAAACCGAGCAGAATTGAGAGGTTAAATAGGTTAGTTCCTAGGATGTCGGTGTTGATGCCGAATCCTTCTGCTGCCGCTTCCTTCGCCTCCGTGGCTAATAATAAAACTGTGTCGATGATCATGATTATTGAGGGCGGGGAGTAGGTTATTCAGTTATCAGTTATCAGAGGTAAGTTATCAGTCTTCTAACTCCTGACGACTGAGTTCTATCTTTTCACTGATCACTGTTATTAACCAAGGGCTGGGGTTTAGCGAACGAGTTCGGGGCCGAGGAGTTTTTCGAGAATTTGACGGGAAAGAGAGGCCACTTGTCCTTCTAGAGAACGAAAGGCTTCTTCTTTCTGTTGGGCAATTTCGGCGGCGACGGCTTCTTTACGAGCGATCGCTTCTTTTTGGGCTGCGGCAACTCGTTCGCTGGCTAGTTTTTGGGCCTCAGCTTGCGCTTGGGCGATAATCTCTTGGGATTGTTTACGAGCCGAACTTAATTGCAATTCGTACTCTTGTACCAGTGCTTCGGTTTTGGCTAGTTGTTCTTTGGCTCCACCTTCGGTTTGCCGAATATACTCCGCCCGTTCATCTAAAACTTTACTGAGGGGTTTATAAAAAACGGCGTTCAGGATCACTGCCAAAAGAATAAATTGTAGTGCCATCACTGGCAGGGTGGCATCGAAATCAAACATTGATTTATTCCTGATAAATAGAAGCTATAGACAGGTTCAAAAAAGGAAGATTATCCCCCTGCTTTAACAATGAACAGTCAGGGGGAATCGCTAAAATTCCCTTAATTAGCTATCAGCCTTCCGTCCCAAAAACTAGATTTTTTAGTTGGCTCCTTCGGCTTTTTTTAGAGTTTTGAAAACTCCCCTACAAAGCTGGGGACTGGAGGCTGATAGCTGACTGCTTTTTTAATTAGGCGAAGGGGTTAGCGAACAGTAAAACGAGAGCGATAACCAAGCCGTAGATGGTTAAGGATTCCATGAATGCCAAGCTGAGGAGAAGGGTACCACGAATTCTTCCTTCAGCTTCGGGTTGACGGGCGATACCGGAAACAGCTTCTCCAGAAGCAGTACCTTGACCAACACCGGGGCCGATAGCGGCTAAACCAACGGCGAGGGCGGCGGCGATAACGGAAGCGGCAGCTACTGTGGGGTTCATGGTGATTTTTTCCTCTATTTACTAATCAATTTCAATCTGTTGTTTACAGAGCGCGTTCTCAGCCGTAAAAAATGGCTGGTTTTCTGATCAAAACTCCCGAAAGAGTTTTTGGGAAAGAACGATCTGGGAATTCAGTTGCTCATCCTGAATTCGACCAATAATTTCTTAGTTATTATCCTATTATTTGGACACTTTTCCCTAAGAAATTTTTCTTTTTTCGTCCCTCGCTTTTAACCGTGTTCTTCTTCGTGTTCCGATTCCAGGGCCTCATGGATATAGGCCCCGGCAAGGGTGGCGAAGACAAGGGCCTGAATAGCGCTGGTAAATAAACCGAGGGCCATCAGGGGTAGGGGTACGACTAGGGGGACAAGGAAGACTAATACGGCTACTACCAACTCATCCGCGAGGATGTTCCCGAAAAGACGGAAGCTGAGGGAGAGGGGTTTGGTAAAGTCTTCTAAAATTTTGATCGGTAATAGCACGGGAATCGGCTCTAGGTAGTGAGCGAAGTAACCGAGTCCTTTTTTACTGATGCCCGCGTAGAAGTAGGCGAGGGAAGTCAGTAGGGCTAACGCCACCGTGGTATTGATGTCGTTAGTGGGGGCGGCTAATTCTCCTTCGGGCAGTTCGATTAACTTCCAAGGAATCAATGCCCCTAACCAGTTAGAAACGAAAATAAATAAAAATAGGGTGCCGATGAAGGGCAACCAGGGTCGATATTCCTTTTCTCCTAGCTGGTTTTTGGCTAAATCGCGCAGAAATTCCAGGACGTACTCCATCAGGTTTTGAATACCGCTAGGAACTTTCTGGAGCTTGCGGGTAGCGGCGATCGAGGCGATGATTAAGATAGCGAAGACGATCCAGGAGACCGCGATCACTTGCCCGTGAATTTTCAGTCCGCCGATGTGCCAGTACCAGTGTTGTCCCACTTCCAGGGAAGCGAGGCTATAAAAATTAAGCACACTTAAACTGTCTAACATTTCCACCTTGGGGAGATTCAGGTTCGCAAATCAGGGTTATTTTTAACGGTCAAAAGGTTTAGGAATCGGCTTTCTGCTCCAGCTTGAAGATGGTTTGCAGGGTATAGACGATGATTGCGCCTTTATAGGTCAAAAAACCCAAAAAAACTGGCACTATGTGCAGTTCTTGCCAACGACTGGCGATGATGATTAATCCGGCGAATAGGGCTAATCCTTTTTTGCCCACCCGATTTTTCGTTACCCCCAATTTTTCCACTTCCCCGGCCAGGAGTTTTAGGTAAACAACTCCCACCATTGCCCCCAATAGGTAATTAAGGGCGGTATTGAGGGAATAAAACAGCCACACGGGTATAAAGATCAGACCGCTTAAGATCAGGGTGGTGATCAATAGGGTGTTTTGTAGTTGATAGTATTCCCGCATCGGATCTGACGGCGGGTTGGTTTCTGGGGTTGGGGGAGATGCGATCGATGGGTCAGACAAGGTACACCTAAATCAGCGATAGACTAATCTCAATATCTGGATTGCTTTCCCAGCTATGACGCTCAGGTAAGCCACAAGACATATTATCACGGCAGCGGCAACAATTATTAAGCAATTGTAAATGGCCATGATTTCGTCGGTCGTCGGTCGTTAGGAGTCAGGAGACTCCGAGACAGTTATCAGTGATCAGTGATCAGTTATCAGTGGCTCTCTTGGGGTTATACCATTTTTCAAAAAGTATGTCATACTTGGTAAAGGTATAGTTTGTGTGGTAAAAAGGCAATGAGTGGAGTTCCTAATATTAATGTTGCTGAGTCAGTAGAAGACTTAAAATCCTTG
>SFAU01000141.1 GCA_007096045.1 Microcystis novacekii Mn_MB_F_20050700_S1
GAATCAACCCTACCTTGAATCAACCCTACCTTGAATCAACCCTACCTTGAATCAACCCTACCTTGAATCAACCCTACCTTGAATCAACCCTACCTTGAATCAACCCTACCTTGAATCAAGCCTAGGGGTTTGGGGGGTAGAACCCCCCAAAGGTTTGGATTGAGTGATAAAATCGGAAATAACGCTCAATTTTAGCAGGGAGTTTCCCCTTAAAAATCCCAACTCAGTAGATTTACAAAAATGAGATGCACCCAGAAAATCTGTAAATAGACCATTTAATTGATTATTATTGATTCTTAATTCTCCTGACTAGAGGTCTAATGACCCTGAAACTTTCTCAAAAATAAGATAAGATAAACAAGATAGCGGTTATTACGTTTAATTTTCTATGGTTACAACTTCTCTATCCCTCCCCGAAATCGCCAGAGAAACCCGTCAAGCGAGTCGTCAACTGGCTATCCTGACTAACGAAGAAAGGAATGAAGCTTTAGAGGCTATTGCTGAGGCTTTGACTGCCAATGCTGATAAAATACTAGCAGCGAATATCGCCGATGTTCAAACAGCCAAGGCGATGGAATTATCTCCAGCTTTATGTGCGCGTTTAGAGTTAAGTCCTGGCAAATTAAAAGCGGCCATTGCTGGGGTGCGAGATCTGGCTAAATTAGCAGATCCTTTAGCTACTATACAAATTAATCGGGAATTAGATCAAGGTTTAATTCTGCGGAGAATAACCTGTCCTTTAGGGGTTTTAGGGGTTATTTTTGAAGCTCGTCCCGATGCTTTAATTCAAATTACCAGTTTAGCGATAAAATCCGGTAATGGCGTTATTTTAAAAGGGGGGAAAGAGGCGATCCGTTCTTGTCAAGCTTTAGTAACAATTATTGATCAGGCATTGAGTCAAACTAAAGTTAATTCGGCGGCGGTGCGATTGTTAACAACAAGAGAAGAAATTCAGGAACTCTTAAAACTTGATCAATACATCGATTTAATTATTCCTAGAGGTTCTAACGAATTTGTTCGTTATATCCAAAATAATACCCGCATTCCCGTCCTCGGCCATGCCGAGGGTATCTGTCATCTCTACATCGACAAAGAAGCAGATTTAAGCAAAGCAATTAGAATTACCGTCGATGGCAAAACCCAATATCCTGCCGCTTGTAATACCATTGAAACTTTATTGGTTCATCAAGACATCGCTAGACAACTTTTGCCCGCAGTGGCAGAATTATTAGAGGAAAAAAAGGTTAAATTATTGGGAGATGAAGCAACTCGTCAGATTATTAAAGTACCATCGGCCACAGAAGAAGACTGGCAAACCGAATATAGTGATTTAATCCTGTCAATTAAAATTGTTGATAGTCTAGAATCGGCAATCGAACATATTAATTATTACGGTTCTCGACACACGGAAGCCATTGTCAGCGAAAATCTTAACACAGCCAAAACCTTTAGCGATCGAGTCGATGCCGCCGGAGTTTTTCATAATTGTTCCACGCGATTTGCCGATGGTTTCCGTTACGGTTTCGGGGCCGAAGTGGGTATCAGTACCCAAAAAATGCCTCCCCGCGGTCCGGTGGGATTAGAGGGATTAGTGACCTACAAATATCAATTAGCCGGAGATGGTCATATTGTCGCCGATTATTCTGGGGAAAATGCCCAATCTTTCACTCATAAGGATTTATAGTCGAGAAAAAAGCAGATGTTTACAGGATTAATTCAAGCCTTGGGAACGATTCGGGTCGTGGATACTGATAGACTATATTTGTCTGTATCCTCTAATACAATTCTCCAAGATTTAATGATTGGTGATAGTATGGCTGTGGATGGGGTTTGTTTGACAGTTGAGCAAATTCTCCCAGAGGGTTTTTTGGCCACCGCTTCCCCGGAAACCCTACAGCGCACTACTTTGGGACGAAGGATTCAAACAAAAACCAACGTTAACCTAGAAACCTCTTTGCGGGTGGGTAGTAAAATCGGCGGTCATTTTGTCACCGGTCATGTGGACGGAATTGGCTGTTTATTCGAATCGATAATTGTGGCTAATTCTTGGGAAATGACTTTTTCTGCCCCTAGTTCCCTAGAAGACCAGTGGAATGCCCATATAGCTCGTTATATCGTCGGTAAGGGCAGCATAGCTGTTAATGGCATTAGCTTAACTGTGGCCGATTGCGATGTCTCTGGCAGCTGGTTTAAAGTGGCAGTCATCCCCCACACCTACGCCGAAACCAATCTTTCCCATTTAAAATTAGGCGATTGGGTGAATCTAGAAGGGGATATTTTAGGCAAATATGTGGAAAAATTGCTAAGAATGCGCTCTTATCACCCTCCTAGCGAGATTAGCCTAGAATTTCTGGCTGAACATGGTTATTAGTTTTCCAGAAAGAGCCTTTTCAACATATAAATTTATTGGCAATTTATCGATTAATTTTAATTTTAAAATTGCCAACCTTCTCGCTCCATTAAACCCTGAACATTGGTACAATCGATAGAAAAGTGTTGACAGACTGTGGGTATTTTGGGAGCATTAGGCTTCAAGGCTTCTTCGCTAATTACGCAACCGTCTTTTATCTTAGCAGCGGCAATAATAAATGGGTCTGCCACTGGTGTTCCTTGTAATCTTGCTTTTTCACTCACTAAATCCTTAAAGTTTCTTATAGAAAAAATTTCGGCAATAAATAAAGTTTCCTGAGCAGTGGGTGGTAAAAATATTTGTTTATTGGAGTCTATCCAATCTAAAACAAATTGTTTATTATTGCCATATTCTACTTCTTTAAGCACTTCGCGTACTGATTGTAGTTTACCTTCTGACACAAGCAAATCGATTTTTTGCCAAACGGTGGGAAAACTTTTGGGAAAATAGTTTCCTAAAACCTTAAAACTACTTGTGTCAAAAATGTAAACCATCAAAACAGTCCTTTCTTTAATAAATATTTTTCAAGTTCTTCCACCATAGCAACTTTTTTAATGTTTAGATAATCGGCAACTCGCTCGATATCGTATTGGCCTTGATAGTATTTATTGAACACAAGTTTTAGGTAATTTTCTCCCAAATATGTCGCCTGATTAGCATAGTAATCACCTCCAGATTTTTTATTTTTGTCCTGACTTTTTCCCAACTGCTCACTGTACCACTCCCTTACTTTAAGAGTATATTCTTTCTGGGAGATTAAGTTATTATCTAATAGTTTTCGTAAAACTACTTCTCGACTAACCTTATAATCACTGGAAATTTTCGAGATAACTTTATCGTTAACGTTAACTATTGTTTCTCTGATTATCTCATAAAAAACATGATTAGGAAGCAGAAACTCCGCAGCAAATTTATTACAAAATATCTCGATATATTTATTTTCTCCTTGCAAACTATTAATATATCTATCGTTAGACTTAGTAATTCCATTAGTCTGCAAAAGAATATGTGCTAATTCATGAAAAATGGTAAAGATTTGTCTAGATTTTTCCGTGCTATTATTAAGATAGATGATCGGAAATTCAATATCTATCAAGCAAAATCCCGAAATTTCTCGCTGCTTAAAAGAACGCTTAAAAATAAAAATACCGGCTTCTTCCACGGCACTCCGCCATTTTTTTAAGGCAGTTTCCTGATCATTCCAGGTCAGTTGTTCTTCTAGAGTAACGTTTAAATAATTTCTGATCTGTTCGGCTAATTTCCTTAAATCATCACTAGAGCTAACCGCAATATCCTGAAAGATTTTCTTGGTACTAGGATTAATACCATTATTAATTTCTGAGAGCGACAATTGCATCGCTTTTGCTTGTCGTAAAGCATAGATAGTATCGGCGGCCAAATTTTCGATTTCAAAGTCTGGCAAAGTTCTAAATTCTTGTTTTTCCTCCGCTTCTAGGGGAGGTTCTGGGAAAAAGAATATAGCGAGAGGACGTTTATATATTTCTGCTAACTTTTCCAATTGACTATAAGTAGGAAAGTCCTCTCCTGACTCCCATTTCTCGAGAACAGAAACATCTTTTTTAAACTTGACCGCTACAGACTCAAGAGAATATCTTGCCCTTTCTCTTGCCCATTGGATTATCTTGGGATTAATGCCTGTCAGTTTCTCGCCCATCAGTTCATCTTATCATCACGAGATAGAGATTTCTAGCTTAATTTAGATCATACAGTAGTTTCATTGTACTAAATAATCGCCCAAAATAGAGACAATGTCCTGAGTTCTGGATAGGTCAGCGAGGGATTGATAACTTTTTCCTATATAAAAAATCGGTGAAAAGCTTGACATTGGCCAAAATCCCCAGACAATGTTAAGTTAAATTAACCAATAGCCTAGGCTTTTATTTAAGGAAAACCCCTTATGGTAGCAACACCAGTTCAACAGAAATACGACATTAAAGATATTAGTTTAGCCCCCATCGGCAAACAGCGCATCGAATGGGCCGGTCGGGAAATGCCCGTTTTGCGTCAATTAGCCGAACGTTACGCCATCGAAAAACCCTTTGCTGGACTGCGTTTAGTCGCTTGTTGTCACGTTACCACCGAAACCGCTAATTTGGCGATCGCACTAAAAGCTGGTGGCGCTGATGCGTTATTAATTGCCAGTAATCCCCTTTCCACCCAGGATGATGTGGCCGCTTGTTTAGTCGCTGATTACGGTATCCCCGTTTATGCAATCAAAGGGGAAGATAACAACACCTATCACCGTCACGTTCAAATCGCCCTCGATCACAAACCCCAGATTATCATCGATGATGGTTGTGATGTAGTAGCCACCCTAGTTAAAGAAAGAAGTCACCAATTACCCGACATTATCGGTACTACCGAAGAAACTACCACCGGTATCGTCCGTTTGCAAGCCATGCTCAAAGCGGGGGTCTTATCCTTCCCCGCAATGAACGTTAACGACGCAGAAACCAAGCATTTCTTTGATAATCGCTACGGTACAGGTCAATCTACCCTTGATGGTATCATTCGCGCCACTAATATCCTCCTTGCCGGTAAAACCGTGGTTGTGGCTGGTTATGGTTGGTGTGGTAAAGGTGTCGCTATGCGGGCCAAAGGTTTAGGCTCTAATGTAATTGTCACCGAAATTAACGCCGTGCGTGCCATTGAAGCGGCGATGGACGGTTTCCGGGTTATGCCCATGGATGAAGCCGCTAAAGAAGGCGATATCTTCATCACTGTCACTGGTAACAAGCACGTTATCCGGGCCGAACATTTTGACGTGATGAAAGATGGGGCGATTGTTTCCAACTCCGGTCACTTTGATATTGAAATCGACCTGCAAGCTTTAGGCGCAAAAGCCGATAATGTTAAGGAAGTTCGCAACTTTACCCAACAATATAGACTAAAAAGCGGTAAATCCGTCGTTGTTATCGGTGAAGGTCGCCTAGTTAACCTGGCAGCCGCCGAAGGTCATCCTAGCGCCGTTATGGATATGAGTTTCGCTAACCAGGCGATCGGTGTAGAATACTTGGTTAAAAATCAAGGTAAATTGGCCCCCGGCATCTACTCGATTCCCTACGAATTAGACCAAGAAATCGCCCGCTTGAAACTGCAGGCCATGGGGATTGAAATCGATACTCTCACCGAAGCCCAATTAGAATATATCAACTCCTGGACTTCCGGAACCTAATATCAGTTGTCAGTTATCAGTTATCAGTTATCAGTTATCAGTTATCAGTTATCAGTGGGTAAGTTAACAGTTATCAGATGTGAGTTTTTAAGTGTGCAGTATTAAATAGCAGTTTCTTGCCATCTTTTTACTGATTACTGTTTACTGTCTACTGAAAATAAGTAGGGAGGCACAATTATTTGTAGGATGGGTTAGCGCACTTAGTAACATGAGCAGACGTTGGGTTTCATACTTCAACCCAACCTACGTTCATCTTATATTTAATTCCACCCATCTACTTACTTTACTTTTAAACTGTTTTCTAAATCCTCAAAAAATATGACTGAATGGATTACAAATACAATGACTTCTATGGGCTATTTAGGCATAGCCCTATTAATGTTTTTAGAGAATCTTTTTCCTCCCATTCCCTCAGAATTAATTATGCCCCTAGCCGGTTTTACCGTCCATGAGGGACAAATGGAATTTATTCCGGCAGTGGTAGCGGGGATTTTTGGTACAGTCATCGGAGCGCTACCTTGGTATTATCTTGGGCGGGTTGTGGATGAGGAAAAAATCGAAAAACTAGCCGATAAATACGGCAAATGGATTACCGTTTCTGCTAAAGATATTCAAAAAGCCAATCAATGGTTTAACCGTCACGGTAGTAAAGCGGTTTTACTCTGTCGTTTGGTCCCTGGAGTACGAACTTTGATTTCCCTACCCGCCGGGATGAATCACATGGCGATGATTCCCTTTTTAGTTTACTCCACCATCGGCACGACCCTCTGGGTCGTTTTTTTAACGGCAGCAGGTTACTTTTTAGGGCAAAATTACCCCCTTGTGGAAGAATATCTGGCTCCCGTCTCAAAAATAGCTCTACTTGCCCTCGTTATCTGGTTTATCCTCTGGATTATCCGCAAACGTAACCGCCGGTATGAGTAAATGTTGATCATAGGTGGTGCGTTACGACGGATTGTCACCTTCCAGTCACAGCAGCAATTTTTGCCGTCTAACTAAGTTTTACTAATCACGCCGGCTACTCAAGACGGCCGTGATTAGCAAATAGGCCAGCGTCACCCCGATACTGATTTGGAAGGAATAGGGAGCGGCGCGGTATCGATACCAACTGGAAAAAGATTCAAGAATTCTCAGGGTGAACAACACCACCCAATTTAAGGAAAGCATTACGAGGTAAAAAAACGCCCCGACTCCCAACGACTGCACAAAACGATTTTTTAATAAATCCATAGCCCTAACCAAGTTAAGTCGAACTCTTGCAAATTAATTATATGTTATAACAGGGTGAGAGCATCTCAAAAGCTATTGACAATTGGCAAATTTTGTGATCCGCATGGGCATTTCAGGTGATACAAGTCAATCAAAATAGATTAATCCCTGTAATATCCCCAATGGAGAGATGAGAAGGAAAATTTCCCTAGAGTCTTTCCATCAGGGGGATTAGATGAATAAATTCTCAATAAAATTCTAATTGGGGGTATTATCTGGAAAAATTAGTCTAGTATATAGTCAGAGAGAGTTTTAGATAGTTTAGAAACATTCTTTGGTATGTAAAACCTATGGAAGTTAGAGAGATTAAAATTCGTGTTGACGCGGAATCAGCAAAAATTTATGAATCAGCTATATTTGCTGATCGTCAAAAGCTGGATGCTCTTCTTAGTTTGAGGTTGAAAGAATTTGCTAGAAAACGCCGCCCACTAGAGACTGTTATGAGTGATATTAGTCGGAAAGCACAAGCTAGAGGCTTAACTCCCGAAATTTTGAGTAATTTGCTAAGTGAATAAAGTGCGATACGTTTTTGATACCAACGTGATCATTAGCTCTTTGCTGTTTGAGGGCAGTCAGCCTGACTTGGCAATTAGGTATGCACTCCAAAACGGCAACATTTGGCTCTTCGTTACTTGGTATGGTTCAATAGGGGGGCATAAATCGACTAAATCCTTATTTGGCAAGAGATTTAATTGATTAGTTAGCTCTAGATCAAAAATAATTGACAAAAATCGCCAAATATCTTTCTCTATAAGGGTTTCATC
>SFAU01000142.1 GCA_007096045.1 Microcystis novacekii Mn_MB_F_20050700_S1
AGTAATAGATTGGGAATGTCGTTCTGTAGCTGGTTATCCACGGGTGTTTCGTCAGAACAGGGCAATTCTTCGGCAGTGGGAAGAAGGCGATTTTTATTGTAGGAAAGGTTAACCATAGCTCGTGCAAGCGTGGTGTTTGATTGATGCCAATTCTAGCAGATAGCCTCCAGACGCTCTGACCAAGGCAGTCCTAGCACCGATAACCACAGCACTCAACTTCCGCAAGAATGCTAATATAAAAAAGCTATTGGCTAATTTTTTCCTATTTTAACTTGCAATATGCTCCCGTCTAATCTCGATCGCATCGTCGAACGCCTCAAACGTCGTACCGATCCTAAGCAAAAATACGAACAATTACTAGCTTTTGCTAAAAAACTAGAACCAATACCAGAATCTGCCAAAATACCCACTAATAAAGTCCACGGCTGTGTATCCCAAGTTTATATCACTGCCGACATCGAAAATGGCCAAGTTTGGTACAAAGGGGATTCCGACGCACAATTAGTCAAAGGTTTAGTTGCTTTGTTAATCGAGGGGTTAAATGGACTGACTCCCTCGGAAATCCTGCAAGTCACCCCGGATTTTATCGAAGAAACCGGTTTAAAAGTCAGTCTTACCCCTTCCCGCGCCAACGGATTTTATAATATTTTCCAGTTAATGCAGAAAAAGGCTCTCGGTTTTCAGTTGGGAATGTCCGCTTAGATGTCTAGTTTTCTGGTTCCGGTTCCTTTGATTCGGGAATCTCGCAGTTTTGGAAACGAGTATCCACCAGCGAACGGGTACAACCCCAATTACTCGGTATTCCTGACGGCCAACCCATCCGCAAAGCTTCCGGACAGATGGCCATCACCGTTAACTGACAGTCAATTAACTGAAAACCCTCTTTCTCACACTGTTTGAGACTGTGTTTGAGAATGGAATCATTGTTAAATTCGATGGTTTTATTACACTGAATACAGACCAAATGATGATGGTGGTGGGGATAGGGTTGATTGAGTTCGTAGTGTTTATGACCTTCGGCCAATTCCAACTCCCGCAAAATTCCCATCCGCGACATTAGTTTAACACTGCGGTAAATCGTCGATAAACTAATTCCTTCCCCCCGTTTATCCAGTAATTCCTGCAATTCCTCAGCACTGAGATGATTGCCTTTCGGTAAATTCTGGAAAACGTGCAGAATTTTCTCTCGCTGGGGAGTTAAGCGCCACCCCCGCGCGTTCAGTTCCGCTTTCAGGGAGGAAGCAGTGTAGGCAGACATAAGCGATCAACTCTCAATAAAAGCTATTTAATTGACAATGATAGTCGTTTCGGCGAGCCATTGGCAACAATTTTCAGTAGTTGAAAATTCCCCCCGCATTCGAGTATGAAAAATTACTATGAAATCCTGCAAATTCCCCGTAATGCCAGTAATAATCAGATAAAAGCCGCTTTTCGTCGTCTGGCCCGGCAATATCACCCCGATTATAATCCCAATGATCCAGAAGCAGTGACAAAATTTCGGGAAATTGAACAAGCTTATCGGGTTTTGAGCGATAAAGGGCAAAGAAAAGAGTATGATCGCAGTTTATCCCCGGAAATACCCACTTTTAACCGCAGTGCCGAGGATTTTTATCAACAGGGATGGCACTACGCTCAAGAGAAAAATTATCAACTAGCGATCGCATTTTACCAGCAAGCGCTCGCAATTAATCCGCAATTTTGGCAGGCCTATCTGCAACGGGCGGAAGTTTATTACCATAATCAGCAGGATAGGCAAGTTTTAAGCGATTGTCGGCAAGTTTTGCAGTTAAAACCCGATTGTTCCCAAGCTTACTATTATCTCGGTTTATCCCGTCAACGACTCGGTTACACCCAATCCTCCCTAGAAGCTTATGGAAAAGCGATCGCCATTGACCAAAATAATCCCCAATTCTATTATCAAAGAGGATTGGCTCTCGAGGAACTCTCGGAACTGTCAGCAGCACGAAAAGATTTCCAAATAGCGGCCAAGAAATTTAAGCAACAGGGAAATTTTCGCCGCTATCATGCTATTGAAAATAAATTAAGAGACCATCGGAAAATTTATCGACAACAGCAATCGATCAAGTGGTCAAAAACTATTTTTATTGTTTTTAATTTGCTGAAAATTTCTGGCTCATCTTTGCTCAAACCTAAGACTGGTATGGCAGAGGCTTTTTTAAAGCTTAACCGTAATCAGGCTTTAGCTAAGGGGGTATTGGCAGCAATCATCAGCAGTTTTTTCATCGCTTTGACTTGGCAAAACTGGACAGTTAAATCTGAGTTTGTGCTGTTATTAGGCTGGGCAGTATTTCCTTTTATTATTCTGACTTTATCTAGTTGGTTAGGCAGAAAATTAAGTAATAAATATGGTAGTCTCACTGGCGATATATTTTTAGGTGGCCTAATAATTTTGCCATTTTCCCTCGTCATTTGGCTCACTTCCTATTTATCCATAAATGGTGATATTATTGGCGCAATTATCGGTGTAACGGGCGGTTATCTAACTGGACTGCTCTACTATGGTTATCGCCATTTATCCAATATTTCTTGGCCGATCTCTTTACTTTTACTCCCTTTTGTGCTAGGTTTTCTCACGGTTAATATCTGGGGAGTTTATTATTATCTCTAAATCTTCTGGGGTATTACAGTTAAATAAAATCTCGGAATTATCGATGATTAATTCCTCCACCACGGAGACATTTAACCATTTTTGAAAAGAAGTTCCCCCTTGCTTAATATAAGTCTGCAAAGATTCTAAACAACGACGATGATAGAAACCACAGAGAGGCTCCCAACGAGAGCCGCAGCGGGGAACCAAAGCGATGGCATTTTCTGGTACAGTGGCTAATAATCTTGACCATTCTTGAATAATTGGGGGCGTTAGTAAAGGTAAATCGCAAGGGAGCAATAAAACCCAATCGGTTGATACAAAAGTTAATCCCAAGGCAAAGGCCAATAAAGGCCCCCTAGTGGGGAGAGGTTCCCTAATTATCCGGCAGCATTGGGGAATGATCAGTTCATAACGTTCCGGCCAAGGCGTAATCACAGACACTTGTACGGCACAATTTTGGGCAATTAAACAGATATTTTCCAGAAAAGAGACACCCTGAAAAGATAACAATGCTTTATCTCGTCCCATACGGGAACTTTGACCACCAGCCAGAATTAACGTCGTTAAAGCGGTAAAATCACTCATAATAACCAGTTCTATCGGAAAAATACCATGATTAATCACGATCCTTTCGGCGATCGCAAACTAGAGCGCCTGCAATTAATGTTATATCTAATTCCCTTTCTAGGAGTGATTCCCTCCGCTTGGACATGGTATCGAGGAGAAGGAAAGGGAAAAGAACGGCAAATTAGTCGCTTATCCTTGAATTTAACGCTAGGATGGCTACTTTTTTCCGCTTTCCTCTGGACTGGGGCCACTTTCACCGACCAAACCTTGAGTTTTCGCTTTTTATACTGGAACGGTTTATTAACTTCTGCTTATATTCTCCTCTGCCTAGGAATTATCTTCAAAGTTTGGCGGCAAAAATAAATAGCTAGGCAGTCAACTTGATTATTTTGGCCAAGTCAAGGTCAAACCCCCTGAATACAAATCTAGCCAAACTGCTCAAATCCATGCTAGTCTCTTGAATACTTAATAACATCTCCCTAAACAAGCACTAGATGAATTCCAATTTAATCAAAGTTCCCTTTGTCGATTTAACTTGGCAAAATCAGCCCCTACAAGCAAAAATTACCGAGGCAATCCAAACAGTTATCGACCGGGGAGATTTTGTTTTAGGCCAAGCTTTAGCCGAATTTGAAACCGCCTTTGCCCAAGCTTGCGGAGTCGAGTATGCTGTGGGAGTAGCTTCTGGCACTGCTGCCCTTGCCCTGGCTTTACAAGCTTACGGCATCGGTGCTGGGGATGAAGTGCTAGTACCCGCTAATACCTTTGTCGCCACCCTCATGGGTGTTATTCAAGCGGGGGCCAAACCGATTTTAGTTGATTGTCACCTCGATACGGCCCTAATTGACCTCGCAGCGGCCGCCCAAAAAATTACCCCCAACACCCGCGCCATTCTCCCAGTACACCTGTACGGACAGATGGTATCACCCCAACAATTACAGGATTTTGCCCGCAGCTATAATCTGATTATCTTTGAAGATGCAGCCCAGGCCCATTTAGCCAGTAGAGAAGGTTATCGCGCCGGCAGCGTCGGTGTGGCGGCGGGGTTTAGTTTTTATCCCAGTAAAAATTTAGGTGCTTTTGGCAATGGCGGAATGTTAGTGAGCAATGATTGCGAAATTAGCCAAAAAGCCCGCAGTTTAAGAAATTATGGCGCACCGAGCAAGTATTTCCACACCGATATCGGCACTAATAGCCGTTTGGATAGCATACAAGCCGCCATTTTAAACATTAAATTACCCCATCTGGACAGCTGGAATCGCTCCCGTCAGCGAGCGGCAAGACAATATGATCAGCTTTTGGCCCCTTTGGCCGATAAGGGCATTTTACCCATACGAGACGAAACCGAGACCGGTCATGTCTATCATCTCTACGTTATTCGCCTCCTTGCCCATTGTCCCGTCCCTCGCCAACAACTACAAAAACAATTAACTGCCGTCGGTATTCAAACCGGCATTCATTATCCGATTCCTTGTCATCTGCAACCGGCCTATCGCTACCTGGGTTATCAACAGGGAGACTTTCCTCATGCAGAGAGCCTCTGTGAAGAAATTGTCTCTCTGCCCATGTACCCCGGCATCAGCGAGGAGCAAATTGACATCGTGGTTGAACAGATCACTGCGATCATCGGGTAACATAAATTCAGAATTTGTCACTAAATCGCTCTGTCCTATGGGTATTAGTCCTTCCTTATCCCCCGTCTCCCACAAAAATCGGCAATCTTGGCTGATTATCGGTTTCTTGGCGGTTATCTATGGTCCGGTGATCTTTCACTGGTACGATGGTTGGCTGAATAAATCGATCGGCATCGAACACGAATACTTTAGCCACGGCTTGATTGGCCTCCCCTACGCCGCCTATATTGTTTGGCAGAATCGCAAAAAATGGCAACGCCTCGAAGATCGCTCCCACCCCCTCGGAGCGTTTTTGTTAACCCTAGGAGCGATTTTTTATCTCCTCGGTTCCTCTCTTTGGGTTAGTATGTCTTTCCCGATTATTTTAGCGGGAATCTGTCTCTGGTTAAAAGGAAAAGAAGGTTTTAAATTACAGGGATTTCCCCTACTTTTAACAGCTTTAGCGACTCCTAATCCCATACCCTACCTGATCACTCCCTATACCCTACCCCTACAGGTTTTTATTGCCGCTTGCTCTGGTTTTATTCTCCAGCAAGCAGGCTTAGATGTCTCCGTTGACGGTATCTATATAGCGGTAGAAGGTAGGATGGTGGAAGTCGCTCCCTACTGTGCGGGGCTGAAGATGTTATTTACCAGTCTCTACGTCACGCTGCTGCTGCTCCATTGGACTAATACTATCGAAAACGGTCGTAAAACCCGCTTTATGCTTCTCAGTGCCTTTGGAATTAGTATCGGGGCTAATATCATTCGTAACGCGCTTTTAGCTTGGTTTCACGGCACAGGACAGGACGAAAACTTTAAATTACTCCACGATGGCTGGGGGGGCGATTTATACTCCGTCTTTATGTTATTACTCATCCTTTTGGTTTTCCAAATCATGCAGTATCGCGAGGCGGTTAAGAAGCAGTCCCTAGCTCAAGAGGAAAGTAACCAGGATGATTAGTCAAAAAATTCCAGACGAGGTAACTTTAGTGTTAGATAAAGTCAAAAAAAAGCTCCCGGGTAATTATTTACTGCTGTTGTGCCTGCTGCTGCTGTTGATTTTAGGCGGTATCCTGCCCAATTTAATTTCTGGCCATTGGTCTTGGGCAGATCAACCGAAAATCGGTAATATTCAGAAAATGCGGGTCATCGGAAAATCGGGAATCGAGTTGTCTGACCTGAAAATCATCGACCAGAGCCAAGGCCAAATCGGTGAGGGAAAATGGTCGGTACAAGTGGTGGAAAGTCCCGATGGCAAGAGGATCACCGTGCTTTTAAAGCCACAGGACTATTATAAAAATCAACCAGGGTTAGAATGGTCGGATATCAATTCGATTAGTCGTTGGAATCAGGGGGAAACAACCGAGCTATCAATTCCCACCCAGTCGGGAGGAAAGGCCACCGCTCGATTCTATCGGGCTTGGACACAAAACACTTTTGCCGTGGTGCAATGGTATGCTTGGCTAGGTGGTGGTCATTACGATCCCTCTGTGTGGTACTGGCTTGACCAATGGGCGCAATTAAAAAGACAGAGAGTACCCTGGATAGCCGTTTCCTTGCTGATTCCCTTAGAGCCGACGAAAGAACTGCAAACCCTCACTCCCTTTGCTCTCAGTCTCGCCTGGAAAGTTCAAAGTTACTTAGAACAAAATGTCTTAAGTCAATTAACTTCTCTGCCTGAGACCAAAAAAGAAAAGTGATTTTGCTGCTCCCAACTATCTGTTTAAAAAAAACTAGCTCAAGGCACTTTTCTAGTCCTTAATAGCTTCTTTGTTCCTCTCCCACTAGATAACTCTCAGAAAATAAATTGATATATCTGTATGATTCCACCAATGCTCAACAAGTTTTTGCCAGTTAGTTTATTCAGAACCGGGGCCATAGCCTTATCAGGGTTTAGTCTGACAGGGTTCTTCTGGGTAATTCCCTCCGAGAGCCTCAAGGCCCAGGGTTCTTTGTCCATACCCCAGACTCAACCCGGAACTGGGTTGGAATTTTTGCCCCCCGAACCGCCTAATCCCACCTTTCCTGAAAACACGATTCCCCCTACCGGCTATAGTCCACCGGCTTACTCTCCCAATAATTCCCAATCCCGACAAATTCAGGCCTATCGACTTGATATCGGCGATCAAATTACTGTCTCGGTTCCCGATTTTCCCGAATTTAATTCCACGGGGCCAGTGGATCCCGATGGGAATTTTCTGGTGCCGATTTTAGGGCGTATTCCGGTGCTGGGCTTGACTTTAGACGAAGTGCAAACTAAGATCCGCCTCGAATTGGGGCGAAAATACCTGCGGGAAGAACCGGAAGTGATTGCGGTTTTAACCACTGCCCGTCCCGTCCAGTTAACCATTCTGGGAGAGGTACAGCGACCGGGGTTTTATAATGTTGCTCCTAATACTCCCCTAGCGCAGGTACTTTTGGCGGCGGGTGGCGGCACCCCCAGAGCAGATCTGCGTTCGATCGTTGTCCGTCGGGTTTTAGTCGATGGTACAGTATTAGAGGAGAAACTTGACCTTTATACTCCCTTAGTTAAAGGAGACCGCTTGCCAGATCTGCGTCTGCAAGGGGGCGATGCCGTGATTGTTTCCAAGCTGGAAGTAGGCCAAGAAACGGGATATAATCGCACCCTAGTGGCTAGAACCACCCTCACCCAGCAGAATATCACTATCAGGGTTTTAGCTCCCTTAGTTCCTTCGGGAATTGCCCTGAGAAATGTTTCGATTCCCAATGGCAGTACCTTCCTCGATGTGGTGGCTAGTTTACCAGTTTCCGATCGCCTGCGGATTAATGTCAATGAAGTGTCCCTGCTACGTTTTGACAGTGCCAAAGGGGGAATTGTTAGTCAAACTTTGAGTCCGATAGCGGCAGTTAGGGGAGATATCTCGCAAAATGTTCCCTTAGAAGATCAAGACGTAATTATTGTCACCCGCACCCTATTAGGGGAAATTTTCGCCGCTTTTAATATTATTACCCAACCCATTCGGGATATTTCCAGTTTTACCAATACAATTCTCAACCTTAGCAATCAATTCAATAACTTCCAATAATTGAGGGGCAACTTGCTCCCTTCAGTCCTTAACACAACTTCATAAGCTAGGACTTGCGGGGCCAAGAATAACTCTTGACCGCTAAAATGTAAAGAATCTGGGAATATATTAAAAAGCTATGGCTCTACCAATTGTAAAACGATTTCTCATCTCGCTAGATCAGAACAAATTTGTGGGAATATTCGTCTTCCTCGTCTGTTTAGGCGGTTCTGTGATCTTTGCTCTCCTACCCGATCCTGAGAAACCCCAAAGCATTTATCGGGCGGTGGGACAATTAGCCTACCGGATGCCACCGCCGGCTTTTACCAGTACAGGAACTCAACTACAAGAACAAGGGCGGGGGGCTATTAATCGCGATTTGCTGCTGTCTCCCCGGGTATTGGTCAATACAGCCAAAAAATTGCAATTTAATCAAGAACAGATCGTTAAAATTCGCGATCAAGATTTAAAAATTACCTTCCCCGGTGAAGCGGAGGAACAAAACAATAATAACAATCGGGCCACAGCAACCGACCAACCCCAAGAGGTGCTTTTAGAGTTAACGGCCGACTCTCAGGCCAAGGCGGAGTTATTTCTCGAAACCTTGATGAATGAAATGGTGGAATACAGTCGCTGGATTAATACTTCCCAGTTACGCGCCCGCATAGAAGCTCTCAGTGTCCGACTGAACGAAGTCCAAAAAGATTTAACCAGAGCCGAAGAAAAGTTTTATCGCTACATTAGCACCCAGGGCTCAGATTTATTGGCGATTCAAGATGGGAGTTTATTCACCGCTATCACCAGTAGTCAACAGCAACAGCGAGAAATTCGCCTAGAACTGCAAGGTATTCAAGGACAAATTGATAGTCTGAGTAAACAACTCGATTTAACCCCCGATCAAGCTTACACCTCCTCGGCCCTTAGTGCCGACCCGATTATTGCCAGTATCCGAGCGCAGATATTGGACACGGAAGCCCAGTTGGAGCGACTACAGAAGGATTTACGTCCCGAACATCCCACGGTAGTTAAATTACGCAAACAACAGGAAGTTAACGAGTCTCTCTTACAAAAAAGAGCCGCCGAGGTGATCGGAAAAGATGGCGTTCTTACCGCTCTCCCCAGCAGTCGCATCCGTCAGCAAAGTAATCTCGATGCCACCCGTCAACAACTAGCGGCTCAATTAGTCACCCTGCAAACCCAGCGCGAGGGTTTGATGAAACAATTAGAATCCTTGGTGACTCAGGAACAGCAATTACGCTCCCAATACGAGAAATTCCCTGATAAACAGCTACAGCAAGCTCGTTTAACCCAAGCCGTCGCCTTTCAACGGGGTATCTACGAGAATATTCTCAATGCTCTGGTGGATGCTCAGGCAGCAGAAGCGGAAACCGTGGGTAGTCTCACCGTCGCCCA
Source organism: Microcystis novacekii Mn_MB_F_20050700_S1 (assembly GCA_007096045.1). GTDB lineage: Bacteria > Cyanobacteriota > Cyanobacteriia > Cyanobacteriales > Microcystaceae > Microcystis > Microcystis novacekii. Next base: position 9,234 of record SFAU01000142.1, read on the forward strand.
ACCACCGGTTGCTCGACAGGTCGAACAGGTGTTTCACCGCAAGGATCGTCTCTTAATTCTCTTGGCGGGCGCCGGTTTGGGAACTTTAGCCGGATTGGGTACGATTCTCCTGTTAGCAGTGATCGACGATCGCCTACACAGTCCCCAAGAATTGCGGGAAGCTTTGGTTAGTCGGGATATCCTGCTCTTGGGACAATTGCCCATTGTCCGGAATTTAGCGGGCGAGGAAATCGAGCCGATTCTCGCCGATGCTAATGCCAATTATCTCCCCTACTACGAACGTTTACGCAGTACCCTGCGACGTATTGGCAGCGGCGAAATGGTGAAAGTGGTTATTGTCACCAGTATTACTGGCGGAGAAGGTAAAACCGCCACTGCCTATAATCTTGCGATCGCTGCGGCTTTAGCGGGCCGACGGACTCTGTTAGTAGAAGGAGATCTGAGAAGTCCTTCTAAGGCCGAAGAAATCGGAGTCATTCCCGATCCTAATTCTTTCCGAGAACCCCTACTTTACTACGGGGCAAAAAGTAAATCGATCCGGCTGGCCCCAAATATTGAAAACCTTTCGATTTTGCCTAGTCCCGGTCCGCAAAAACAAGCGGCAGCTATCATTGAATCGAGCGAATTACAATTAATTCTCAAAGATTCTCGCGGCCGTTTCGATCTGGTGATTGTGGATACTCCTTCTCTGTCTAGCTGTAATGATGCGCTGCTCTTAGAAGAACTAGCGGATGGGATTATTCTGGTAACGCGCCCAGCCATAACTCGTTCTAGTCTCTTGAGTGAAGCAACCGACCAGTTAACAGAAGCGGAAGTGAAAATTTTAGGGGCGGTGATTAACTACGTCGATATTACACCGACTCTCAACACCGCCGAACCGGAATTGCCGCCTTTGATAGTTCCCCCAACACAGGGACAAACAGAGACAGAGGAAGTGAAAGTGGAGGTGTAAATGGGGTTATATTTGACAAAATCTTCGGGCTTGATCGAATTGTGGTTCTTGCCAAGAAAAAGCAAAATGACTGATACTATCTATGGTGGGAAAGGCTAGGCGAATCGCTTCCATTTGCACTTCTAAGGAGGGACGATTGTTATAGGTTTGTCCCCATAAACTGGCTAAAGCTGGGATAACAAGAGTGTTGTTTCCCCTGCTTGCCACTACTCTTTTGATCTGATTAACTACACAGGTAGTATCGTTACAATTAGCGTAGGACATGGGATGCCATTCTAGGGAAGCGGGAAAACTATCCCAAGCTTGTAAACGGGAATCGAAACCTTGATTACCCACAAGACGATTTCCATCGGGAAAAAACACTGCCGTTGAGAATATTTGCTCTATCTTTGGGCAGCAATTCTCATTTTGAAATAAATAGAGCATTAACCCCGATTTTGGCAGGGAAAATATAGTACAAAGAAACTACTTTCTAGGAGAGGCGATCGCTAAAAAAAACAATTGGTTGGACAAATTAAGTATAAATACTCAAGTAATCAAAGGGGTTGGCTGAGAACGAACGGGGTTAATTCAGGAAGATAGTTCTGTTTTTAGAATAGGGAATTCAAGGGAAATAAAAATTTATAATTATTGTCAGCTAAGGTAAAATGGGTGAGTTAGAAATCCACCAGCACGTCAAATTATTCCAAGATGGCTCAAAAAGCGGCAACCCTAGAAATTTCGGAATTAAGGCAATTTTTACGTCAAGAATTAGATGATTTACCCGATGAGAGGAAACCTGGAAATAATAGAAAATATGAGGTAGAAGATGCCGTGATGGCTGCATTTTCAGTCTTTTTTACTCAGTCGCCGTCTTTTTTAGACCATCAACGTTTAATGAAAAGCAATAAGGGAAAAGATAATGCTGAAAGTTTATTTTCAATTGAAAAAATTCCTGGGGATAATCAAATAAGAAATCTGTTAGATCCAGTGCCAGCATCTAATGTCTCTAGGACTTTTCAAAAAGTCTATCAATGGTTAAAGGAAAAGGGAGTTTTGCAAAAGTTTCTCTACTTAGATGGAGAAATTTTAGTGGCGTTAGACGGCACAGAATATTTCTCATCCAAGAAAATTCATTGCCCTCATTGTAACTGTCGTAATCATCGAAATGGAACTACAACTTATTTTCACGGCTGTGTCACACCTATGGTAGTTTCTCCTAAGCAAAAACAAGTAATTAATTTAGAGCCAGAATTCATTAAAAAACAAGATGGGCATCAAAAACAAGACTGTGAAAATGCGGCCGTTAAAAGATGGTTAAATAAGAATCATAAAAATAAGTATGGTTATCCTGTAACTCTTTTAGGAGACGACTTATATTCTCACGAACCTGTTTGTGAATTAGCGGTAAAACTAGGTTATAGTTTTATTTTTGTTTGTTTAGAAACATCGCATAAAACTTTATATGAATGGCTAGAATTTTTAGAAAAAAGTGGCGAAGTTACGACCGTCGAAAAGAAACAATGGGATGGACGAAAAAATCTAATTTATCGTTATCGTTATGCTTCTAGAGTTCCCTTAAGAGAGGGCGACTCAAGTCTCGAAGTTAATTGGTGTGAAGTGACTGTTATTAATGAGAAAACCCCAAAAACTATCTACCAAAATAATTGGATAACTAATCATAAAATCACGGAAAATAATGTCGAAGAAATTGTCAAAGCTGGGTGCGGCAGATGGAAAGTTGAAAATGAAGGCAATAACGTTCTTAAAAATCACGGTTATAATTTAGAGCATAACTTTGGTCATGGTCAGAATCATTTGTGCGAGTTCTTATTGTCTTTGAATTTACTAGCTTTTTTATTTCATACCGTTTTGGATTTAGTTAATTACACCTATCAAAAGATTCGTGAGCTATTAGTAACTAGGAATTCTTTCTTTAGTGATATTCGTACCCTATTAAAATTTATTTGGTTTAAGAATTGGTCGGAATTTTTCTCATTTATTCTCACCGAATATGTCCCATTTAAAAAAGTAAATTCTAGTTGAAAATGTCACATCTCTTGAAGGAGAAAAAGAAAGTTATTTATAAAAAAACTAAAAATTTTGTTATAATTTCATCCAGATTTATGAGTTGAAATCGATTTTTCATGGACAGAGTTCTTAAAACCTGTCTATCTCCAGCGTTGGATGATAATTATCTGTCAAAAAATAATGCTTCTACACAAGTTCTCTATTTAAATAAGAGAATTTTATCTGATTTTTTTCAAAATGAGAATTGCTGATCTTTGGGATGAAAGAGGGATAGTTGGCATCCAGCTTTTTGTAAAGAAATTTAAACTGCACCCATAGTTAAGCCTCTTCAGCCTAAATAAACGACTAGAAACAGTTTTTTTCGGGAGG
>SFAU01000143.1 GCA_007096045.1 Microcystis novacekii Mn_MB_F_20050700_S1
TATGGGATAGAGAGGTGCGTAGTTCACCCAAGGAGAATCAATCTCTCGAAGTAAAAGTGAAGGGAATTTCTGAAATGGAATTCAGTCTGTCTATATTTGACTATACTTTTACTAACTATCGACACTGCCCCCAATGGTACCCTCATTGATGCTGGTGGAAATGTCTCCCAACGGTTTTATACCTTGGGAACGCTACGCAATGGTAATCTCTGGGAATCCATTGCCGTTCCCGAAATCCGGGTGCAGGCTGCTAATCTCGCCCAGGATATCCTGCAATCCCCGTCGATCAAGCCAATGAATAGTTTTGATTAAGTTTGAGTAAGTTTAGTCAGGCGCTGTCTTTCTTTTGGGAAACGGGAATATAATCGCTAACGTCTCCCGTAACCACACTACCACGCTGTCCGTCAATACTGACCGGAACATCGCCCGCGATCGTGATTCGTTGCACCCGACGGGGGCGATCGCCATAGTCCGCAATCGCGTAATGCTGGGTAGAACGATTATCCCAAAAAGCGATATCCCCCACTTGCCAACGCCAACGTACCGTGTTTTCCGGACGAGTGACGTAGGATTGCAAAAGTTTTAGGGTATCGAAAGAATCCTCTGAAGAAAGTCCTTTAATACGACGGGCGAAGGACCCTAACACCAGTGATCGCTCACTGGATTCAGGATGAACGCGCACCGCCGGATGGATAGCCTCATAAATTGTCGATTGGAAAACCTTGGCGTAATCCCTTTTGGATTGGGAAATCTCAACCGTAGAAGCGGCATAATCCGAGTGATTGGTATGAACAACCCACAAGTGCTCAGCTAAGGCTTTCAAATGGGTTGGCAAATCTTCATAGGCTGTCACCGTATTAGCCCACATCGTATCCCCTCCATATTGCGGAATAATAACCGCACGTAAAATCGAGCCTAGTGGCGGTCGTTCTACAAAAGTAACGTCGGTATGCCAAAGATCCGTATAGGCATGGTGTCGCCGATAATCTAAATCGAAAATTTCAGGGTAATCCGTTAAGTAACCCGGTACAGTGGGGTGAGCTTTCGTCAACTCGCCAAAACGACGGGCAAAAGCGATGTGACCCTTTTCGTCTAAGGTTTGTTGTCGAAAAAAAATAACTTTGTATTGAATCAACGCTTTACGGATCTCCGCGATTAGATCATCGCTCGGATTTTGACTCAGATCGATGCCAACGATCTCGGCCCCAATTCGCCCGGCGATCGGTTGAATATTGAAATAGTTGAAACCCATAGATTTATCCTCTAGTTCCTAGTTCTCACCGTCTCAGATCGGTGACTTAAATACGAAAAATGCAAGAGCAAATGTGACGATAACGGGATTTTTAGAAAGTAAACGTGGTTCTGACTGTCCCGATGATCCCGTCGGGATTTCCCGCATCCTGGTTAGGCGCCGTGATCCAGATTACCCCCGGCGTGATCGAGATATTCTTCGTCAATTGGTACTTATAAAACGCCTCCAGATGGAGCGAGAGATCGTTCGGGCTAGTATCTCCCCGATACGGCTCTGCGCCCACCACGAGACCGCCTAAATTTCCCTCTTTGCCCAGATCGGGAAAACCGAGTCCTAGCGCATAGTACCAGATATCGGCACTACCGGAACCGCTAGTCCTTCGGGCGTTGGTGTAACCGAAGAAACCGTTAAGAATGACGTAGGGGTTAAACTGGAAGAAACCCGAAACCCCGTAGGAGTTCGAGGAAACCGGCCCGCTAAAGGGGGCGTTCGCGGGAGCCGTACCGATTTTCGCCCCTCCCGTGCCGAAGTCGAAGAGAGGTCCGTCCGGTTGATAAGCGTGGACGTAGGTGAGCGCAATACCCGCGTTCGTGCCGGGCAACCAAGCTAGTTGGAACAGGGTGTTATATTCCCCGTTAAATAAACCGTTTCCCGGATTGGGATTTCCCGATGTATCGTCTCCCGCCAGATAGCCGGCGCTAATGGTAAACTGTTTGCCGATGTTGTAATTGAGACCGACTCCCGAACCCCCGCCGAGGGTATAGACGGGATTGAATTGGGCGAAGATACTGAGGGCTTTCCGGCCGTTCGTCCCTCCCCCGATCACGGGGTTGAGGGTCGGGGCGAAATCCCACCAGCGACCGCTATAGGCTGGTATATAGACGTACAGATCGCCCACGGGAAACTCGTAGGCGAGCCAGTCGAGGAAGATATCGTTGCCGTTCCCCGCCGGGAGGTTAAAGGTTTGGTTGCCCTGGGCGTTATTGGGGAATCCGGGGAGTTGCAATCGGGTCGTACTACTGGCCGCCAATCGGACGGTTAAGAGGTCTTTTCCAGTAAAGCTAGACTCCAAGGATAGACGAACCCGATCTTGAAACACAAGGTTACTTCCCTGTATCGAACCTTGGAACGCGTCGGTCAGGGCAAAGATTGCTTCTCCCTTCAGTTTTGTCGTCGTCGAGAATTGATGATTTTCTAGAAAAGCGGTGCGCTGTTCGAGATTGTCGATCCTGGCACCCAAGGCCGCCAACTCGGCGGCGAATTCCTCCGCCAATCGGTTAAGCCGAACGATATCCTCGCGTGCGATCGCTACATTTTCCTGAAGTAACCGCTCGATCGTGTTCAGACAGGCGTTTAAGCCCGCGGCGAACTCCCATCGCGTTAAGGCTCGATCGCCCCGAAAGGTTCTGTCGGGATAGCCGACGATACAGCCGTACCGTTCCACTAATTGTTGCAGTGCTTGATAGGCCCACGCACTCGGCGATACGTCCCGCAATTGGGAAACCGAAGTGATCTGGGCCATCGGCGGCTGGTTTTCTAAAAATTTTTCCTCGGCCCGCGACGGATTCGCGCTCGCCAGGGCCATCCCGACCAAAACCGAACCCGAAAATAATCGAACCAGAAATCCATCGAACATAATTCTAGACTCCTTCACCGTGAATTAAATACAGTAAGTTGATAGGCATACTGTATTTATTGATTAATCGAGGAGTATGACACAAATTTCCGAGCGGTGCAAGTTTTGTCAGGATATCCAGACTCTTCGCCAGGTCGTTTCATTAGTTATTATTCATGGCTGCCTAGTTACTTTTTTGGGCGTTGCTGAATCAAGGTATAAATTACAAACTTATACCCAGCTAAAAGCTAGTTTAGGTCTAGGTTTTACAAATCTCACAGAAGAAAATTTATATCTCAAACCAGCAACACCAGAAATCTTTGTCAAGTACAATTTATACAAAATTATATGAGTTTATTTTGATTAACAAACTTGACTTTTTTGGTCAGCTTGCCGTAGGATAATGAAATCTCGATGGACTAGCTAACTTTACGAATTCGTGATTAGGCGACACGAGAGAAATTAGCCGTAGTTCGATCATTTCTTTTCGAGAAACGATCGCTCTTTTACTATCAGCCGCGAGGGAGTTGTATGGTTTTGAAACCGGAAAGGACACCCACCCGAAATCCTTCTCGAAAATCCCCGATCTATCGTTTTGTGACCCCGGAGCGAGCGATCTCTCTGGGAGCGGTTCTGCTAATCTTCGCCCTCTGGTATCTCAGTACGTCTTTAGGCTGGGCCAATCCCCTGTTTCTCCCAACGCCTGCAGCGGTTTGGTCGGCGTTTGTCGATATTCTGCAAAGTGGCTACAAGGGCCACTCGCTTCTCTATCATCTTTTTCAGAGTATGTACCGACTGATGGCGGCGCTAGTGCTGGCCACTGTTACCGCCATCCCCTTGGGTATGTTATGCGGTTTCTCCAAACTGATCCGAGCAGCCCTTGACCCAATTATCGAGTTCTACCGACCGCTACCCCCCCTCGCTTACTACACCCTGTTAGTCCTCTGGTTAGGCATCGAGAATCCGTCGAAAGTCGCCCTTTTATTCCTGGCCGCCTTCGCCCCACTTTTTCTAGCGGTGGTTTCCGGGGTGGAACGGATTTCGAGCGACCGGATCAACGGCGCACGATCCCTCGGTGCTTCCGGCTGGCAGTTATTTGTCTATGTCATTTTCCCCTCCTGCCTGCCGGAAATTTTCACCGGATTGCGAACGGCGATCGGGGTTTCCTATTCCACCCTAGTGGCGGCCGAAATGGTCGCCGCTACTTCGGGTATCGGTTGGATGGTACTTGATGCCAGTAAATTTCTCCGCAGCGATGTCATTTTCGTGGGCATTACCATCATGGGGTTGGTCGCCATAGCGATCGACGCAGTGATCCGTTGGATAGAGAAAACCCAATTGCCCTGGATCGGTCGCGACGCCTGAGTTTTTTTTTAGTGATTGTAACGAGATATCTTATGCGTTTGAAACGTCGAGAAATATTGTTAGGTTTATTGGGCGCGAGCTTACCTTTGGTCGTCTCTAGCTGTGTCAGCGAGAAGACCGGGAGTTCTTCTAACCCGTCCCCTCCCACAACCGGAACACTTCCGGAAAAAATCCGCATCGGCTATCAGGTGATCCCCAATCCCGAACTACTCGCGAAAGCCTTGGGACTGGCGGACAAAGCCTTTCCTGATGCCAAGGTAGAATACATCAGCTTCGATTCGGGACGAGACGTGAACACCGCAATCGCCGCAAAAGGAATCGATTTCGGGGCGTTGGGTACGGTTCCCGCCAGCGTGGGTATCGCCAGTGGATTACCCTATCAGGTGTATTTTATCCTCGACGTGATCGGCGCGGCGGAGGCGTTGATCGTGAAGAAAGGCATCAAGTCGATCGCCGATCTCAAGGGCAAAAAAGTGGCCACTCCCTTCGGTTCCACCGCTCACTTTTCCTTGGAATCCCTACTGGCCCTGGAAAATATCCCGGAGAAGGACGTGAAGATATTGGATCTACAACCCCCGGATATCGTCGCCGCTTGGCAGCGGGGGGATATCGACGCGAGTTACGTCTGGCAACCGAATCTCGGTAAACTCCAGAAAGACGGGGGAACGGTACTGATATCCTCGGCCGATCTCGCCCAAAAAGGCATTATCACGGCGGATCTCGCGGTGGTGCGAACGGAATTCGCCGGACAGTACCCCGAGGTGGTGAAGCGATATATCGCCGTGTTAGATGAGGCGGTTAAGACATACCGGAGCGATCCAGAAAACGCGATCAAAGCTTTAGCTAAGGAACTGAATATCACACCGGAGGAAACGGCCGCCGCGGTCAAAGAGTTGATCTGGTTGGATTCGAGCGAACAGCGATCGCCGAAATATCTGGGGACGACCGACAATCCGGGTGACTTTGCCAGAATCCTTAAGGAATCGGCAGATTTCGCGGTCAACCAGAAAAAAATCACCAGCGCGCCCGATCTGGCCACCTTTCAAAAAAGCCTCCTTACCGAAATTTTGGGTTAAAGCCCCGTCCTTTTAGGACGGCTTTTTAAACTATAGCTTGTTAACTTAACTTTTATTGTGCTATAGTAATTTTATCTAAGTACCCCCTGCGTAAAATG
>SFAU01000144.1 GCA_007096045.1 Microcystis novacekii Mn_MB_F_20050700_S1
AATTTTCGGCTTAGTTGCCGGCAGCTTGCCGCCAACTCACTCCTCTAGATAAGTATTTTGACTCACGCCCCTTCCTCTTTTGAGACGTTGTGACACTTAGGGTGCGGAATGTGGGTTCTATACTCCCCACTTAATACCGTTCACTTAAAACTCAAATCTGATAACTGGTCTTTGTATAACAAAAACTTATCAAAATCTGAATATACTTGAGAAGATTTAAATTTACATTCCTTCATCTTTACTTTTCTTAAAAAATAATTGAGAAAAATTTCTATTTGTCAACGAGATTGCAATAGTTACAGCCTGCTGCTAAAATCCAAGAATTGGGTTACTATTTGCATTTTTAGTCCTTGTCCCTTGAAACCCTTACCACGTCTAGGATGACTAATTCGTTCCTAGGAAAAACTTGCCAATTGCTCCTTTGACGAAAAAGATCTTTTGCCAAAAATATGTGTACTTATGTTAAAACGAAAAAGTTTTTTTGACAAAATGTACCAGATGTGCTGCGAGGAAAGTATTCAGATTAGCTACTGGGGATGGGAAACTGTTAACTATCTAGGGTTTGCAGCAAAAAGTTTGTTGGTGGGAGCAGGGTGTGGGGTGTGGAACGAACCACAGAGACACAAAGGACACAAAGATTGATCGTTCCTATATTAAGTTAAACTGATCACACAAAGAATAAGAGAGCCAATTTCCCCCCGATCAATCCAATCCCTGGCACTTTTGGATTTCAAAAAAGCCTAAAAATCTGATCCAACAAGGTTTTTAGATTTATGCAGCCAGTCCTAAGTAGGTAGGCACAATTATTTGTAGGATGGGTTACGGTAGCGTAACATAATCGGGCGTTGGGTTTCATGCTTCAACCCAACCTACGTTCATCTTATATTTAATTCCACCCACCCACTTACCTTTTATTTGTCAGATTGATTGGCTCTGCTTAGGTTTTGCACGATCGATCGAAGGACCAATATCTTTAACCAAAAAGTAAATCATGGAGAATTTCCCAACGCTGGTCATCTTCACGAACAATAGCACCATAATAATTTTTTTTATTCTCTAGCCAGAGTAATTCAAACTCGATCGCCTTTTGGAAAGCTAAACTAAAATTATCCAAAGCTTGGGGACAATTAAAGATAACTTTGCGCGTCTCGAAGCGGTCAAAATGTCCTTGGCAGAACATTTTAAAAAACGGTAAAGAATCTAGTGACACCCCACCCCCAATAGCCACAGTCAAACCGGCAGCCTTGGCTTTTTTTGCCAAAGGTAAAGCCAGAGCCAAAACTTGCTCGCTATTGACATCCCGGCGAGTTAATCCCAAAGAAGAGGCTAAATCCATGCGTCCGATGACGATACCATCGAGAGATTTTATCTCTGGAATCGCCAACATTTCCTGAAAATTCTCACAGGCAGTAATCGTTTCGATATTAACCAATAACTCCACATCTTCCACCCCTTGGTCAGCTAAAACCCTCCTAGCTGCCCGCAGATATTTTTGTAAAGCATAAGCTGTTTCTACCATAGGAGCAATCAAGCGATCAACTCCTAAATTAACCGCATCAAAGATATCTCTGATCGCTTCGCAACCGGCGATTTTCAGATTAAAATCTACCCCCGCTTTCAGACTAATTTCTTTCAACCGCATCGCTTCCGTCAGTCGGGTTCCTTCCGTCTCGAATTCTGCTTTTACCCCTGAAACATGGTGATCTTCCCTGAGTTCTCTTAACAGTTGCACCATTTTTTTTTCTAAGCAATTCATGTTTTTAATCGTTCAAAATCGGTAACTGCTAGAGGAGCCTTGTTGATTATAGCCGATCTGCGAAAAGCGGATAGCCGGGGACTAAGAGACCATAAAAATACCCTAAACAAGAGGACAAGAGCGACAAAATACTGGCATAATGAGCAAGGCCGTCTTATTTTTTCTGGCGACATCCTTTCTATACTACATTCGTAATATTAAGTAATTCTCTAGTTAGACTATGCGAACTCACTACTGTGGCAACCTTAGCGCGATCAAAATTGAAAAAAGTGTCACCCTCTTTGGTTGGGTCGATCGTCGTCGCGATCACGGTGGCGTTATTTTTATTGATCTGCGGGATCGCAGTGGTATTGTCCAGATCGTCAGTGATCCCCAACGAACCCCCGCTTCCTATCCCATCGCTGAAACCGTTAGAAACGAGTATGTCATCAAGGTGACGGGAACAGTCAGTCAAAGGCCTCCCGAATCCCTTAACCAACGCATTGCCACAGGAGAAATCGAAATTTACGCCACCAGCATCGAGATTCTCAACGGGGTAACTAAACAACTGCCTTTTGTCGTCTCCAGTTCCGAAAGTGAATCGGTACGCGAAGATGTGCGCTTGCGATACCGCTATCTAGACCTACGCCGGGAGCGTATGAGTCAGAATTTACAACTACGTCACCAAGTTGTCAAAGAAATGCGCCGTTTTCTCGAAGATGAACAGCATTTTATCGAAGTGGAAACGCCAATTTTAACTCGATCGACTCCCGAAGGGGCGCGGGATTATCTAGTTCCTTCCCGTGTCAACCCGGGCCAATGGTACGCTTTACCCCAATCACCGCAACTATTTAAGCAATTATTAATGGTGTCGGGAATGGATCGCTACTATCAAATCGCTCGCTGTTTCCGGGATGAAGATCTGCGCGCTGATCGTCAACCGGAATTTACCCAGTTAGACATGGAGATGAGTTTTCTCTCCTTAAGCGAGATTTTAGCCCTGAATGAGGCTTTAATCGCTCATATCTTCAAAAAAGTCAAAAATATCGATATAAGCCTGCCCCTGCCCCGTTTAACCTATGCTGAGGCTATGGATCGCTATGGGGTTGATCGCCCCGATACCCGTTTTGGTTTGGAATTGGTCAATGTGGCGGAGATTTTTGCCGATTCGGGATTTAAGGTCTTTTCAGGTGCGATCGCTAGTGGTGGGACGGTGAAAGTTTTACCGATTCCCAACGGTAATGAGGCGATTTCTAACGTCAGAATCAAACCGGGTGGGGATTTATTCAAAGAAGCCACCGATGCCGGTGCCAAAGGAATTGCCTATATCCGCGTGCGCGAAGACTACGATTTTGATACCATCGGTGCGATTAAAGATAACCTGACAGAGGCACAAAAACAGGCTTTAATCGAGAAGACTGGTGCAAAACCGGGCCATCTGCTCTTATTTGGGGCAGGAGATACCGATACAGTCAATAAATCCCTATCCCGCCTACGCTTAGTTTTAGGGGAACAATTGGGATTAATTGATCCCGATAAAATCAACCTCCTCTGGGTGACGGATTTCCCGATGTTTGAATACAACGCCGAGGAAAAACGCCTAGAAGCATTGCATCACCCTTTTACTGCCCCTAATCCCGAAGATTTAGACGATCTAGCCCACGCTCGCGCCCTCGCCTACGATATGATTTTTAATGGTATTGAAATCGGTGGCGGCAGTTTGCGGATCTATCAACGGGAAGTACAGGAAAAAGTCTTCGCCACCATCGGTCTATCCCCAGAGGAAGCCGATAATAAATTCGGCTTTTTGTTAGAAGCTTTTGAATACGGAACCCCTCCCCACGGTGGCATCGCCTACGGTTTAGATCGCTTGGTGATGTTGTTAGCAGGAGAAGAATCGATTCGCGATGTGATTGCTTTCCCGAAAACCCAGCAAGCTAGTTGTTTACTCACTTCTGCACCTTCGACAGTGGCAGCGAAGCAATTAAAGGAATTATCCGTTGCTTCTACCTACAAACCGCCATCCTAAGATTAGGGTGGGCATTGCCCACCTAATTTTTGCAAGTCTGTTGACACCATGCTCTTAAATTCTTTTCTGCCCTCACTTCATCCTCTTTAGCAGTGGCTAAAAATTCCTAGAGTTTAGTTTTGGGAACTAGGGGAAAAGTGCAGGGTAAGCGCATCTTAACAATCCTTGACAATTGTTAAGCAAAAATCGACCCATTTGGTCGAGTTCGCCCCTACAAAATCGACCCGCCTAAGGGCGGGAAAGAAAAGAAAAAAGAAAAAATAGGGAATGAGGGTAAAAGGGGAAAAAGGAAAAAGGGTTAGAGAGTTCTCCCGAAAATGCAGACTACCCGAAAACCGTAATTGTTGATGCGGTTGACGCGGCGGAAGTAGTAGTCGTAGCGAATCGCGGAACGGCAGTAAGTAGGATTGTAGCCCCAGGAACCGCCCCGCAGAGGAGAACGATTATCATTACCATTTTCTATCCAGACACTGCCATCCGTCGGCGCACCGTCATAGTTATCGTGCCAAGTATCGGCGCACCACTCCCGGACATTGCCGTGCATATCGTACAGTCCAAAGGCGTTTGGGGGAAATTGTCCCACGGGAGTTGTTTCGTTTCGATATTCTCCGTTCGGTTCATCGGCGTAGGTATTACTGGCATTGTAGTTAGCCAATTCCCCCGTAATGGTTTCCCCAAAGTAAAACGGGGTGGTGGTTCCAGCACGACAAGCGTATTCCCATTCCGCTTCACTCGGTAGTCGGTATTCCCGAACCGTTAGTTTTGATAATCTCGCACAGAACTCGATCGCATCGTACCAGTTGACTTGTTCCACGGGACGGCGATCGCTATCGGGACGGTATTTAAAATAGGCTGGCTTGAAATCAAGGTCTTGTTTAACTTTTAAATCCGTGCGAGAGGCGATCGCTTGCCACTGAGCTTGGGTGATGGGATATTTACCCATGAAGAAAGGTTGAATCGTTACTTTGTGTTGGGATCTTTCCCTTCTAAATCCTTCCCAATTAAATTTTTTCACCAGTCTTTCGATTTCCTCATCTTCTGTTCCCATCAGGAAAGTTCCCCCCGGAATGGCGACCATTTCTAAGGTGATGCCTTTGCCCAGATCTTCCCTGAAATATTGGGACTGTTTCGACTCTTTTCTAATTTGCTCACCCTTCGCATTTACTCCCACCACCTCAAAGTTAAATACTGATAACAGTTGTTTTGGCTCTTCTGGTTCAAGCTTGAATTGATAGGTAATTGCTCTTTCTAGTTGCTCAAATCCGTCTTCTTCCCAATAATCAAGCCAGTGGAGGTCTCGCAGATTCAAGCCAACTTCTGCAAGTCGCAGATCAGGAATTTCGCATTCTTCTAACCTCATGGGAATAAAAAAAATTGTCCCCGATGGCATCTCTCCCAAGGTATCAAGTGCAATCCTCAACTCCCGTTGGATGTATCCCTGTTTATTAGCCGATTTCGCTGACAGACAGGCGAGAAAAATCTGACTAGCTTTAATCGCTTTCGGAATTTCATCTCGCCAAATTTGACCCGGAATCAGGTCTTTTTTATCCAACCAAGGTTTATATCCCGCTTGCTTAAGGCGCTCATGCAGTGCCAAAACTGCTGGTTTGTCCTCACTAGCGTGAGCTAGGAAAATTTGAATCTCTGACTTTTTCATAACTTTTTCTTATGACCACAAGTAGGGGAGAGCCAGATTAACTGGCAGCAAATCTCTAAATAAACCATTTAATTAATTATTACTCATTCTTAATTCTCCTGTCTCCTGACTCCTGACGACCGGCTCCTAACCCCACCAACAAACTTTTTGCCGCAAACCCTAGTTAATTATTTTTAGCTAGTTGACTAACAACCCATGCTCTTAAATTCTTTTCTGCCCTGACTTCATCCTCTTTAGCAGTGGCTAAAAATTCATAGAGTTTAGTTTTGGGAACTAGGGGAAAAGTGGGA
>SFAU01000145.1 GCA_007096045.1 Microcystis novacekii Mn_MB_F_20050700_S1
CAGGAATCGGAGACGACGTTTTGGTCTGAGATTTAATTTAATCGCTGGCATTTACAACTACGAACTTGCTTTAGGCTATAATCAAGTAGCTGAATAAGACTTTTGCAGGAGGTCTATTAAAGATTCCTCTAATGTCGGGTTAGCGAGGGGAAAAATCATGTCATTGATCAGATCTTCGTACTTAAATCAGACTGTTATCGGATTAAATTTAACAAAGGAGTTCAATATGATTACCTTTGAAAACGCGCTGGAGTTGGTTAGTCAATTACCCAGGGAACAGCAAGAGATGTTAATCGAGATTGTTAAAAAGCGGTGTGTGGACGTAAGAAGACAAGAGTTTTTGAGAGAATGTCAGGAGGGTTTGGCAGAGTATCGGTCCGGTAATCTCCAACCGATGACAGTAGAAGACGCGATCGCGGAGTTAGATCGTTATTTGGAGGATTCTGAAGACGAATGAGGGAAATCATTCTGACAGTACGATTTAAGCGATCGCTGAAAAAGTTTGTCAGACGCGATCCGCTGTTGCGGAAACAAGTCGATCGAACGCTGAAGCTAATGCAAGAGGATATGTTCGCACCTAGTTTAATGGTTCATCGTCTCAAGGGTGAATATGAAGGATTGCGAGCGTGTTCCTGTGGATATGATTGCCGCATCATTTTCTATTTAGAGCGAGATGAAAAAACTCAAACAGATAGGATAGTTTTGATTAACATTGGAACTCATGACGAGGTATATTAACGAATAACTGATAGCTGAAATGACTAGGAATCCCAAATTTTACGCCTTACTTACCCTTTCTCTAGTGGCTACCGTCACCCTACCGGTCGCCAACGGGAAGCTACCCCCTCTCGTCCCCGCAGTGATGGCACAAAATACCGACGCGAGGAAAGCAGAAGCCGATCAGCTTTTGCAATTATGTCGCCAGAATCTTGATAATAATCAAGTAAAATTGGCGATTCAATCCTGTCAACAGGCGGTGATAGCCTACCAGCAAATTAAAGACCTTTCAGGAGAAGCTAAATCTACCGCTAATTTAGGCAATGCCTATGTTAACGACGGTCAATACCGTCAAGCTATTTCTGTTTTAGAAAATGCGGTTAAAATAGCACAAGAGTCAAAAGAACGTCGTGTAGAAGCCCTCGCTTTTTTATATCTCGGTGGGGCTTACTATGAGTTAGGAGAATTTAAGGAGAGCATAGAATTTTTTCAGCAGACTTTAATCATCGCAAAAGAAATTAAGGATGCTGATTTAGAAAAAAGTGCTGAAAAACTCTTAGTATTAATGGAAGCAGAAAAACAGCGAAAAGAAGCGGATAAGCTTTTCGAGCAAGGCGCTCAACAATATAAAATAAGTCAGTTTCGAGAAGCCTTGCAATCGTGGGAAAAAGCCTTACAAATTTATCAAGAAATCAAAAATCGCCAAGGAGAAGCAGCTTCTTTAGACAATTTAGGAAGTGCTTATCTTTCCCTCGGACAATATCAAAAAGCGATCGATCTCTACGAAAAGTCTTTAGTCATTAACAGGGAGATAGTTAATCGCCAAGGAGAAGCCAATTCTTTAAACAATTTAGGAAACGCTTACCAATCGCGTGGAGAGTATCAAACAGCAATCGATTACCATCAGCAGTCTTTAAACATCAGGAGGGAGATTAAAGATCGACAGGGGGAAGCGGCCTCTTTAAACAATTTAGGAAACGCTTACCAATCGCGTGGAGAGTATCAAAAAGCGATCGATTACCACCAGCAGTCTTTAGCCATCACGAGGGAGTTAGATGATCGTTCTGGGGAAGCCAGTTCTTTAGGCAATTTAGGAGTTGATTACCACTTACTAGGACAGTACCAAAAAGCTATCAATTACCACCAGCAGTCTTTAGAAATCGTAAGGGTGATAAGCGATCTAAAAGGGCAAGCCAATGCTCTCGGCAATTTAGGAAACGTTTACCAATCCCTCGGACAATACCAAAAAGCGATCGATGACCACCAGAAGTCTTTAGAAATCGCTGAGAAAATCGGCGATCGAGGAAGTAAAGCCAGATCTTTAGGCAATTTAGGACTCGCTTACCAATCCCTCGGACAGTACCAAAAAGCGATCGATCTCTACGAAAAGTCTTTAGTCATCACGAGGGATATAGGCCTTCGCCAAGAGGAAGGGTCTTCTTTAAACAATTTAGGAGTTGCTCACTACTTCCTCGGAGAGTACGAAAAAGCGATCGATTACCTTGAACAGACTTTAGCCATTGCGAAGAAAATAGGCGATCTAAAAGGGGAAGCCGGTTCTTTAGGCAATTTAGGAAGTGCTTATCTTTCCCTCGGACAATATCAGAAAGCGATCGATTACCATCAAGAGAATCTAGACATAGCGAGGAAAATCGACGATCTACAAGGGGAAGCTAATTCTTTAAATAATTTAGGACTCGCTTACCAATCCCTCGGAGAGTACAAAAAAGCGATCGATTACCACCGGGAGTCTTTAGCCATGGCGAGGGACATAGGCGATCTAAAAGGGGAAGCCGATTCTTTAGGCAATTTAGGAAATGCTTATCTTTCACTCGGACAATATCAGAAAGCGATCGATTACCATCAAGAGAATCTAGACATAGCGAGGAAAATCGACGATCTACAAGGGGAAGCTAATTCTTTAAATAATTTAGGAGTTGATTACTACTTCCTCGGAGAGTACGAAAAAGCGATCAAGAATTTGGAAGAGTCCCTCAACATTATCCTCAAGATACGGGGAAATATTTCGAGGGAAAATATTGCAGGTCAAAATCGAAAATCGTTTTTAGCCTCTAACGAAAGAACCGTCATCACCCTCGCCACAATCCTCATCCAGCAAAACCAACCAGAAAAAGCCTTTGAATGGCTAAACCTCGCCACTACCGCCGATCTCGCCGATTACAATCGCTTGATTAATGCCAAAGTTGCCGATCCCGATGCACAAAAAGCACTTGATAACTGGAACACCGACAATCAACAACTCGAAGGAATGCGCCGACAACTACAGGATAAATACTCGGAAGAACTGGCACAACAGATCCGACAATTCGAGGAAAAAGTGTATGAAAATGCGGAAACTATCGGACATAAATATCCCGAAATTGCTGAACTTTTTGAAACCAAACCCACCGACATCGCCCAACTCCAGAAAAATATCGCTCCTGATACCCTCGTTATTCAACCCGTTCCCCTCCGCGATAAAGTCGCCCTATTTCTCGTTACTAGAGAAAAATTAATCGTTATTCAAAGTGATGCAAAACGCGATGATTTTAATCAACTTGTCAGTCAATACCACAACCAATTAGCCGACTATAAAAATGCCTACTGGCGCGTTACTGGTAGTAAATTGTACGAGATTTTAATCCGTCCCATCGAGTCCCAAATCGCCACCAATTCCCCAAAAAATATCGCCATCATCGCCACCGGACAACTGCGCTATATTCCCTTTGAAACCCTCTACGATGAGAAAAATAAACAAGTTCTCCTAAAAAAATATCCGATTTATTATTTAACTCGCATCTCCACATCTACCCCTCCTGCGACCGAAAGAAAACCCTTACAAGGTCTAGCATTTGCTAACCCTAAACCCACCCAACAAGAACTTAAAGGCACAGAAATAGAAGCAGAAACTATCAGCAAAATATTTCCGGGAAGTGAAAAATATCTCGGGGAAAAAGCCACCCTAGACACATTTAAAATTCAAGCGGCGCGCTTCTCGATTTTACACTTAGGAACTCACGGCTGTTTTGACCTCGCTGGTTGTCCTAATTTGGATATGCGAGCTAATACTATTCTTTTCGCCAATAACCAACAATATAACATTGCCGATGCCGCATTATTAGGCTTAAAAAACACCGAATTAATCACCCTGAGTGGCTGTCAAACCGCCAAGGAAGCCAACGCAGACGGACAGGAAATATCGGGACTTGCTTACGTCCTAGAAAGAGCCGGTGCTAAATCAGTAATTGCCAGTCTTTGGAATGCTGAAGATAATACCAGTGCGAAAATTATGACCCAATTTTATCAAAATCTCAAGAATGGCATGACTAAAAGTGAAGCCATGCAAAAGGCCAAACTGAGTCAAATTAAAAGCCATCCCTTCTTTTGGTCGCCATTTATTTTGATTGGCGATGCTAATTAGGTAGCCAATAATAACTCTTGATCGCATTCTTGATAATAATGAACGCGCACTCATGCCTGTGGCTTAAATTCACTAAACAGAACGAGACTGACGATAGTTTTCCCGGGGAAGGCTTTACCCTTGCAATTATTCTCACATACTTCTATAGAAAGGATTTTGTTTCTACAAGTGCACCAATGGAATTAAACGTCATCTAGGGACGGATAGTCTTGGTTTTCCCTTTTTCGCTCATTGTACTCCCGCCAACCTATCTGATGACCAAGGAT
>SFAU01000146.1 GCA_007096045.1 Microcystis novacekii Mn_MB_F_20050700_S1
AGACCAGAACAGAGTAAATCTGTTAAGGCCGGTGCGGAACCCCGCAAGGGAAAGAAGCAGAAACCTAAATCGTGAGGTTTGGGAATCACCGTCCGTTTACGGCGGTGAGGATGTCAAGATACCAAAAACAGAGGCTTTAGCGTACAATTGCTGAGGGTCAGGGAGGGGCCGATTACCCTTCCAGAGTAACCTGAATAACAGAGGTTTATCAGCATCCCCTCAAATTTTCCCTGACTTTGACAACAGCTTTGTTGTTAATCTATTATATAATCAATTTAAACAACTTTCTTGTTGTTTAACTGCCTCCCCTGCCTACCGCGTAGAGAGAACACTAACCCCCATGAGTGCAACCACCGTTAAAAACCTCGTTAACCAACCCTACAAGTACGGTTTCATCACCGATATAGAATCGGAAACCATCCCTCGCGGTTTGAATGAGGAGATTATTCGGCTAATTTCAGCGAAAAAAAAAGAACCGGAATTCATGCTCGATTTTCGTCTCCGGGCCTACCATCAATGGCAAAAGATGACCGAACCCAGTTGGCCGCACGTTTCCTATCCTGCCATTGATTATCAAAATATTATCTACTACTCTGCACCCAAACAGAAAAAAGCAAAACTCAACAGTCTTGAAGAAGTTGACCCCACTTTAATCGAAACCTTTGAAAAATTAGGCATTCCCCTTTCGGAACAAAAACGCCTTTCTAACGTCGCCGTCGATGCTATCTTTGACAGCGTTTCTATCGCCACAACTTTTAAAGAAAAACTAGCAGAACAGGGGGTTATTTTCTGTTCTATTTCGGAAGCTTTACAGGAACATCCCGACTTAGTGCAGAAATATCTCGGCAGTGTGGTTCCCGTGGGTGATAATTATTTTGCCGCCCTTAATTCTGCCGTTTTTAGCGATGGTTCCTTTGTTTTTATCCCCAAAGGTGTCGTCTGTCCGATGGAATTGTCCACCTATTTTCGGATTAATAACGGTGAGACAGGACAATTTGAAAGAACTTTAATTGTCGCTGAAGAAGGGGCATCGGTAAGTTATTTAGAAGGTTGCACCGCTCCGATGTACGATAGTAATCAACTTCATGCCGCCGTCGTGGAATTAGTCGCCCTCGATAATGCGGATATTAAATATTCGACTGTACAAAATTGGTACGCTGGCGATGCCAATGGTAAGGGAGGTATTTATAATTTCGTCACCAAACGGGGTCTTTGTAAAGGAGTTAATTCTAAAATTTCTTGGACGCAGGTGGAAACTGGTTCAGCGATTACTTGGAAGTATCCCAGTTGTGTCTTAGTTGGCGATAATTCCGTCGGGGAATTCTACTCAATTGCCCTAACTAATAACAAACAACAGGCCGATACAGGTACGAAAATGATTCACATTGGCCGCAACACCAAAAGTACCATTATTTCTAAGGGAATTTCGGCAGGTAACTCCCAAAATAGTTATCGCGGTTTAGTGAAAATGGGACCGAAAGCCAAGGGAGCAAGAAATTACTCCCAGTGTGATTCTATGCTGATTGGAGATAATGCCGAAGCTAACACTTTTCCCTATATTCAGGTGGATAACAACAGTGCTAAGGTAGAACACGAAGCTTCTACTTCTAAAATCGGTGAAGACCAATTATTCTACTTCGCACAACGGGGTATTTCCGAAGAAGATGCCGTCTCTATGTTAGTCAGTGGTTTCTGTAAGGATGTCCTCAGTAAATTACCGATGGAATTCGCCGCCGAAGCTGATAAACTCCTCAGTCTCAAACTCGAAGGAACCGTCGGATAATCAGTAAAGTAGGGTGGGTTAGGCGATAGCCGTAACCCACCAAAAGCTAAGTTAGGCGATAGCCGTAACCCACCAAAAGCTAAGTTAGGCGATAGCCGTAACCCACCAAAAGCTAAGTTAGGCGATAGCCGTAACCCACCAAAAGCTAAGACAATTTATCCATCAATTGATGATTCGCCGTCAACCCAAAAACTAATATTTTTTCTAGAAAAACATCTCATGAGTGAAGTAATTTTATCGGTAAAAAATCTGACCGCTAGTATTGATGGAAACCAGATTCTTAAAGGAGTTAACCTCGAAATTAAAGCAGGGGAAACCCACGCAATTATGGGACGCAATGGCTCAGGGAAAAGCACCTTTTCCAAAGTAATCGCTGGACATCCCGATTATGAAGTAACTGGGGGAGAAATAATTTATAAAGGCGAAAACCTTTTGGACAAAGAACCCGATGAACGAGCGCTTATGGGTATCTTTCTCGCTTTCCAATATCCCTTAGAAATCCCCGGCGTTAGTAACCTCGATTTTCTTCGCGTTGCCTATAATGCCCGACAAAAATATTTAGGTTCGGAAGAATTAGATAGTTTTGACTTTGAGGAATTAGTCGAGAAAAAACTAGAAGTTGTTCAGATGAATCCTAGCTTTCTTGGTAGAAGTTTAAACGAAGGTTTCTCCGGTGGTGAGAAAAAACGTAATGAAATCCTCCAAATGGCTTTATTAGAACCCACTTTAGGAATTCTCGATGAAATTGACTCCGGTTTAGACATCGATGCTTTGCGAATTGTTGCCCAGGGAGTCAATCAATTAGCTACTCCCGATAACGCTTTTTTACTTATCACTCACTACCAGCGTCTGCTCAACTACATTGAACCTGATGTTATTCATGTTATGTACGATGGGCGCATTGTCACCAGTGGCGGTAAAGAATTAGCCCTCGAATTAGAAAGAACTGGCTACGATTTCCTCGACGAACAATTATTAGCCGTTAAGTAATCTAGCTATCAGTTATCAGAAGTCTGGGGAGTCAGTAGCCGGTCGTCAGGAGTCAGGAAATAGGGTGATAGGGTTTTGGGGTGATAGGGTGATGAGACAGCTTCCCCACTACCCCACTACCCCACTACCCCACTACCCCACTACCCCACTACCCCACTACCCCACTACCCCACTACCCCACTACCCCACACCCTACACCCCACATCCCCTCCTACCAATGACAGCCATAATCACGAAACCTGAACAATCAGGAGAATTATTGTTAAAATTGTCCCGAGAAACGGTTCCCACTATCGATAACGGTAAAATTCTCGAGTTAAGAGAATCGGGAGCCAGCAAAGCTCAAGAATTAGCCATACCGGGCAAAAAAGATGAAGAATGGCAATTCACCGATTTAAGTCAACTCTGGGCGATCGATTTTCGCGCTCCCCAAACCGTTACAATCGATAAAAATGCCCTAGCTGTTTTTTTACTGCCCGAAGCCAAAAACAGCCGTTTAGTCTTCGTTAACGGCATTTATCAGCCCGAATTGTCCGATATAACCGCTTTACCCCCTGGTGTCAGCGTCAGCAATCTCGCCAATGCACAAAAAGATGTTCTTGTCAACTATCTAGGGAAAGAAAAAACACCCGAATTTTTTACCGCACTCAACCAAGCTGGTTTAAGCGATGGGGCAGTAATTCACGTCACCGCTAACACCGTCGTCACAACTCCCATACATCTCTTATTTATCACCGTTGTGGAGGAAATTCCCCGCTTTTATCAGCCCCATAGCCTAATCGTGGCGGAAACGGGAGCTAGTGTCAATATTATCGAGAATTACGGAGCTTTAGCCGAATATTGCTCCGATTTACCTGTAAATTACGCTTATTTTACCAACGCTGTCACGGAAATTTACCTCGAAGCCAACGCCGAGGTCATCCATACCAGAGTACAACGGGAATCGGGAGATGGTTTTCACATCGGACGCACGATAATTGAACAAGCGCGCGATAGCCGTTACACTCTTAACGAGATAAATCTAGGCGCTAAACTCTGCCGTCATAACCTCGATATCCTGCAAAAAGGAGAACAAACCGAGACAAATCTGCACGGATTAGCCATGATTACCGGACAACAAACCGCCGATACCCACAGCGCCATCTATCTCAACCATCCCCACGGAATCAGCAACCAACTGCATAAATGTATCGTTGATGGTAGCGCTCACGCCATCTTTAATGGTAAAGTGTTTGTTCCCAAACCAGCCCAATTAACCAACGCCTCCCAGTTAAATCGGAATTTGTTAATTTCTAACAAGGCACGAGTCAACACCAAACCCGAATTACAAATTACCGCCGATAACGTCAAATGTTCCCACGGGGCAACCGTTAGCCAACTGGAAGCCGATGATTTATTCTATCTGCAAAGCCGGGGCTTAAGTGCCGACACCGCCCGCAGTTTGTTAATTGATGCTTTCTCGGCCGAGATTTTAGCTAAAATTCCTCTAGAATCTCTCCGCCAAAGACTGGGGCAATGCGTCGCCTGTCGCAGTGTGGAATAACTCTACCGGGGTGGGTGTTAACCTGCCCAAAGTACCCCTCTGACTCCTGACTAAAATGACAATTATCCAAGAAAAAACCCTCGCCCAAAAAGTCCGCGCCGATTTCCCTATCCTCCATCAAACCGTACAGGATAAACCCCTTATCTATCTCGATAGTGCTGCCACTTCCCAAAAACCAATTCAAGTATTGGAAACCCTGCGAAACTATTACGAAAAAGATAACGCCAATGTGCATCGGGGGGCGCATACTTTAAGTGTTCGGGCAACGGAAGCCTACGAAGGGGCCAGAGATAAGGTGGCTAGGTTTATTAATGCCGCTTCTCGTCAGGAAATTGTCTATACTCGCAACGCCACGGAAGCGATTAATTTAGTCGCCTACAGTTGGGCATTAAATACCCTGAAAGCAGGGGATGAAATTATTCTCTCGGTTATGGAACACCACAGTAATTTAATCCCCTGGCAAATTGTCTGCCAAAAGACGGGGGCGGTGATTAAATATGTGCAATTAACCGGCGAAGAAAGCTTTGATTTAGAACAATATAAATCCTTGTTATCTGAGAAAACTAAATTAGTTGCTGTCCTCCATGTTTCCAATACCTTAGGCTGTATTAATCCCGTTGCCGAAATAGTTAGCCTTGCCCATCAAGTCGGGGCGAAAGTATTAATTGATGCCTGTCAAAGTGTCCCCCATTTAGCCATTGATGTGCAGTCCATAGATTGTGATTGGTTGGTGGCTAGTGGTCATAAAATGTGCGCCCCCACTGGGATTGGATTTTTGTACGGCAAAGAGGCCATTTTAGAGGCAATGCCGCCCTTTTTTGGTGGTGGCGAAATGATTGCAGAAGTCTATTTAGACCATTTTACCTGTGCCGAACTGCCCCACAAATTTGAAGCGGGAACCCCCGCTATCGGCGAAGCGATTGCTCTCGGTGCTGCGGTAGAATATTTAATGGGTTTAGGGATGGATAATATTCATGCCTACGAGGAAGAATTAACCGCCCATTTGTTCAAAAAACTAGGAGAAATTGAGGGTTTAAGAATTTACGGGCCATCACCTAGTTTAACGGGCCAGGGTCGGGCTAGTTTAGCCGCCTTTAATGTGGAAGGGATTCATGCTAGTGATTTAGCCACTTTATTAGACCACGAAGGAATCGCTATTCGTTCCGGTCATCACTGTACCCAACCTCTACACCGCCTTTTTGATGCTTCCGGCAGCGCGCGGGCAAGTCTATATTTTTATAATACCCGCGAAGAAATCGAGCACTTTATTGTCGCTTTACAGGAAACTATTGATTTCTTTGCCAATTGTTTTTCTTAGGGGGATTTCTAGCCCTTTTCCTGTTCTTAAAGAGTGAAGGAAGTTACTTATTATTATCAAGGAATTTGTCCCGAAACGGGCGAGTTATTGCGCTTGCCCCGCACTCTTTTGGCTGAAAAAATTGCCCAAGATTTGATGACAACTATCACCAATCCTCAAGGTAAAATGTATGGGATTTTATTAGGAGAAAATGCTGCTGGCGAAATAGAGATTTTAAAAGCTTTTTCTGGACAGGGAGAAGCTACTGGCTGGGTTCCGTCCCTAGTGGGGAGAGAAAAAATTATTCGGGAAGAAAAGCGAGTTTTGCAACTTTTGGAGACAATTAAACAGGAAATTATCACCCTACAATCAATTCCCGAACCTGGTTTATATCGACTCAATCAAGCAAGTTTTGAGCGCAAAATACAAGCTTTACAGCAACAACATCAAAGCAATAAACAGGAACGAGATAGATTAAGAAATTTAGGGAATTTAAACTCAGAAGTATTAGAAAAATTAAATAATCTCAGTCGTCAGGAAAAAAGAGCAAGAAAGCAATTAAAACAGGAACAAAAACAAGTTTTAAAACCCTTAATTGAGACAATAAACTTAGCTAATCAGAGAATTATTGAACTTAAGCAACAGCGTAGAAACCTCTCCAAACAGTTACAGGAATTGCTGTATCAATCCTACTGTTTAAACAACTTTTCTGGACAATCTCTCCCCTTAGCTAAATTGATGGGCAGTAATTTGTTACCGACGGGAACAGGGGAATGTTGCGCCCCAAAATTATTAAATTATGCCGCCATGAAAGGATTAAAACCTATCGCTATGGCCGAATTTTGGTGGGGAGAATCGAATCGAGATAGAAAACAGGGAGAATTTTATGGCGCTTGTCAAGAAAGATGTCAACCTCTCATGGGTTTTTTACTCTCTGGTTTACGTTCATCTCTAGAAATTATCTACGAAGACGAGGGAATAATTGCTATTAATAAACCCGCGGGATTATTATCGGTAGCAGGACGTTATCAAGATAGTCAAGATGCTGTGGTTAATCGGTTTCGTCGTCAAGGAAAAAATGTCATTCCCGTTCATCGTTTAGACCGAGAAACTTCTGGCATATTATTACTAGCTAAAAGTTTAGATATTTATCGTTGTTTATACCTACAATTTCAACGGCGACAAGTGGAGAAAATCTATGAAGCTATATTATCAGAAATTATTGAGCGAGAATCGGGCATAATTGACCTACCTCTCTGGGGAAATCCGCAAAATCGACCCTATCAAACTGTGGATTGGCAAAGGGGAAAAGCTAGTCAAACCTATTTTAAAGTTGTCGGTAAAGAAGGCAATTATTCTCGCCTCGAATTTATTCCCTACACGGGAAGAACCCATCAAATTCGTGTTCATAGTCAACAGGGATTAGGGATAGGAATTTTAGGCGATCGCTTGTATAATGGTAAGCAGTCTGACCGTTTGTACCTACACGCTAAACAATTATCTTTTCGTCATCCTCAGACCGAAACTAAAATTGACCTAATCATTCCCACCCCCTTTTGAGAGCTATAATTGCTAACGGCAACAAATTAGCCATATTGACACTCCCATCGCACTCATGCGAGGGATTCTTGGTTCAACGAGTTTTCTTAATCTGATAGGACGTATCCAACCAAATTAGAGGAAATCTCTCCCCAAGCGTGAGTTCCGGTATGCCCTACCGTACTTAGTCCCTTTTTGAGAATATTGATAGCGGCGTTAATATCTCTATCTTCTACATAGCCACAATCGGGACAAACATGGGTTCTCGTAGATAGAGATTTAGGTACTTTTTGATCACAATTAGAACAGTTTTGACTCGTGTTATGGGGTGGTACTGCTACCGTAGCCTTACCGTACTTAAAGCCAAAATACTCTAACCATTGTCGAAAGGTTGACCAGGCCGCATCATTAATAGATTTAGCTAGTTTCGAGTTTTTTACCATGCCTTTAACATTTAAATCTTCGTAAGCGATAAAATCGTTAGATTTAATGACGCGCAATGCCTCTTTTGAGGCAAAGCCTTTACGTTGCCTACTTACTCTTAAATGCTTTCTAGCATATCTCTTTCTAGCTTTTTGGTAGTTGTTTGATTGGGGTTGACCTTTTCTAAACTTTTTAGATTTTTTCCGATTCAGACGGTTTAATCTTTTCTCTGCTTTACGATAGTATTGCGGTATCTCTACCGTTTCCCCATCACTGTTAGCATAGAAAACTTTTAATCCCACATCCAACCCTACACATTTTTTAGTAGGTTCAAGAGGTTTTGCATATTCCCGAACATCTAAATTAATACAGAATTGGACATAATAACCGTCAGCACGTTTGACAATCCTTACCCGTTTAATTTGGTCTAAGGGATAGAAATTTAGGTCTCTAGTTCCTTTCAGTTTAACCGTGCCGATGTTTTTCTTGTCGGTAAAAGTAATTTTCTTTCTCTCCTCCGATAGTTGCCATCCAGAGTGTTTATATTCTACGGAACGATTATTCTTTTGGAATTTAGGATAGCCTTTCTTTCCCTTTATTCCTTTCTTACAATTGTCATAGAAACGAGCAATAGCTGACCAAGCCCGTTCTGCTGATGCTTGTCTAGCTGTAGAATTTAGAGTATCAACAAACTTGAACTGAATGGCTGCGAACTGCACAATATTTATTGAGAGAATATTTATCGATTTTGTCCTCTCGCTTAGAATCCATCCAAAGTCGTAAAGCTTTGTTTCTGATGAACTGAACTGTACGAATAGCATCGTCAATAGCAGTACATTGATTTGGTTTTAATACCGCCTTCATTTCTAAGACAATCATTGTTTATCGACCTCAAACAACTTACTTATTTATGCTAACATATTCAGCCCAAAATTGTCAAGTATTTAATCGTGCTTCGCTGTTTCTATTGGTCGGGTTTCATCCCGTCGATAAAATCGAGGGTCTTCACCCGACACTTAAGATAAAATCTCAAGAATAGTAAAATTCTATGAATGCACTGAAATACCAAACAATCATCAAAAATGGTCAACTTAGTTTACCTCCCCTCGACTTACCAGAAGGAACAGTTGTCGAAGCGATTTTATTGATTAAAGAAGCTGCTGAAATGGATGAAACCGACTATCTGCTTTCCACAGAAGCTAACCGTCAACATCTCCAAGAGGCAATAGAATCTCTGAAAAATCCTGATAGTTATATTTATGTAGATGCTGCTAACTTATGAGGAAAGTCGCCTTTCTAACCCGAAGTTTTGATGAGTTTAACCAATTGGCGATCGCAGACGAAAAAGTTGACGCTAAAATTGTCAGCCTTATTAAAGATGTTCAAAGAGAGCCTTTTTCTGGATTAGGAAAACCAGAAGCATTAAAACATGAACTATCAGGATTATGGCCACGACGCATACAAAAGAACATCGCCTAGTTTATAGCGTGTCTGATCAAGAAATTGTGATCATTTCCTGTAAATTTCACTACTAATAATCGCCCGAAATTCCAGAACTAGCTGAGAGCAGGAATTAGGGTACACGAAAACTTAAGAAGAATTTCTGAAGAAAGTGAAAACCAACCTACATTTTTCTTTTATGAGAAATTAATTGAATAGAACATTGCAAGTCAGAACAGGATTATGTTGATTTTGGAATCGACTTTAATAGTCTTGAACAATTTAAACAGGATTTAGTATTACACAAGAGGTAGAACCTCTGGAAGTGCGTTGCAAGGGATAC
This sequence comes from Microcystis novacekii Mn_MB_F_20050700_S1, assembly GCA_007096045.1. Classification (GTDB taxonomy): domain Bacteria; phylum Cyanobacteriota; class Cyanobacteriia; order Cyanobacteriales; family Microcystaceae; genus Microcystis; species Microcystis novacekii. Next base: position 9,359 of record SFAU01000146.1, read on the forward strand.
CCTTGCAACGAGGTGGAAATGAGCCGAACCTCTTACTTATTGATTTTCCACAAAAGTAAATTTACCATTTTTACCATCGGCATCCATTTTAATTTGTGCTACGGAGAATTTATCCTGAATGATTTCCCCTTCGGGAGTAAAAGCAATATTTCCCAGGACAGTGACATACTTACCCGCTAAAATTTCCTGATTTAATTGTTGGCGAATTTGTTCGAGGGAAAGTGTACTGAGTTTATTTTTATCATCTACCCGTTTTAAGGCCTCGACAAAAACTTGAATTCCCGTAAAAGCTTGAGCAGTAAATTGGGGCGGTGCTTTTTTGTTTTCTGCTGTATAAGCGGCGACAAAATCCCGATTAATAGGATTATCTAATTCCGGGTTATAAGCTTGAGCAATGATAATGCCATCACATTGAGCTTGACAAACCGGGAAAATATTAGAAGTATTTAAACCATTGCCCCCAATAATTAACCCCTGATAGCCTAATTGTCGCAACTGTTTGACCAAATTGCCCCCGTCAGCAACCAAACCAGAAATAACCACTAAATCCGGTTTCATATTAATAGCGGCGGTGGCTTGATTTTGAAAATCTGTATCGGTGGTTTGGAATTTCTGCACGGTGACAATATCAAGATTTAAACTCTTTAGGGTTTCTTGAAAAGTTTCCGTTTCCGATTTACTAAAAGCATCATTTTGGGCAAAAAAGACAGCCACTTTTTTAATCTTGGGATCGATTTTTAAAGCGGTTTTAACCGCATTGGGAGCGACCACAGCCACAGGAGCAGACACCCTACCCACATATTCACCGATCTGGGGGATACCTTTAGCCGTGTTAGACGGGCCGAGAATGGGAACTTTAGCTCGATCGGCGATCGGACTAGCGGCAAAAGCTTGCTGGGACAGAGACGGACCGAGAATACCCACCACCTTATCTTGAGTGATTAGGGTATTAATGGCGTTGATCGCGCCCTGTTCATCCCCCGCCACATCTTGGATAATAACTTTAATCGGTGTTCCATTGACTCCGCCCTTTTTATTAAAATATGTTTCAGCCATCTTGACACCGATCACCTGTTCCTGTCCCAATAGGGCGAGATTGCTAGTTTGAGCCAAAGCTGCACCGATGGGAATAGCATTGGTGGCGGCGTTTTCTGCGGGACTGGGGTTAGTTTGACTGGTGGGAGTGCCAGAATTACAGGCCACCACTAGACCAAAAGTGACTAGGGATAGTATTAAGGGGATTAATAAACGTTTTCTGAGCATCTTAACTCTCCTAGGGCTGATATTGTTGATGACACTATTATTTCGCTAATCGGGTTGATTTCAGCGATAATCCTCGACGAGATCGAACCGGATTCTGCTCCCTTAGCGTCCTTTGTTTCCCCTGATTTTGTCGATTAACCTCCCCGTCTCACCTCAGTTTTCAGAAAAACGATTTGCCTTTTCTGGTTCTGTCGCCTAACCTAGTAGTTAGGGAATTTATTATCGCCCTTCCCGTTCACAAAACCCAGCAAGCGAAAACATCCATTTAAGATTATGACTAACCCCGTTATTCACGCCTTTTTCCTCGGACGAGCGATCGCTGAAGTGGTCAGTGAACAGCTAGAAGATGCGTTCACCAACGCTTTAAGCGAATTAGGCAAATTTGATGCCGAACAACGGGAAAACCTGCGGCAATTCGTCGAAGAAGTGCAAATGAGAGCCGATCGAGCCATGGAAAAGGGAGTATATACTGGTACAGACTCCAGTGGTTCCTCTAGTGCTGATGTGCAGGAAAACATCGACGAAATGCGGGCCGAAATCGCCCAATTGCGCTCGGAACTAAAAAACTACTGGAATTAACCCAAAACCCTCTTTTAGTCCCTTTAAAACCCAAAAAATTGCGTGTCAGCCCTTCTCCCCGTCCCCGTTACCCCAGAGTTAAACCCAGCAATGCCGGCCCTCCAAGTCGCCAAAAATAGCTATCGTTGGAATCGAGAAAACTATTCCATCAATCGTCGTCGTCTAGATATTTGGCGATTCGTTCTGACTGTACTTTATCAATTCTGGCTCAACGGTAAAAAATGGAGCTATAACGGCGGCTATAGCGAGGAAAAACTCGCCGGCAGACGCAGAAAACAAGCCTCTTGGATTCGGGAAACCATGCTAGAATTGGGGCCAACTTTTATTAAAGTCGGTCAACTGTTCTCCACCCGCGCCGATCTTTTTCCCCTCGAATATGTGGAAGAACTCTCGAAACTACAGGATCAGGTTCCCGCATTTACCTACGAACAGGCCAGCAAAATTATCGAGGTATCCCTCGGTAAACCCCTCAATCAACTCTTTAAAAGCTTCGATCCTATCCCCCTAGCAGCCGCTAGTTTAGGGCAAGTTCACCGGGCCCAACTGAAGACCGGGGAAGATGTGGTGGTCAAAGTCCAACGGCCCGGATTGAAAAAATTATTTAGTATCGATCTGACCATCCTGAAAAAAATCGCCCAATACTTCCAAAATCATCCCAAATGGGGTAAAGGTCGCGATTGGACGGGTATTTATGAAGAATGCTGTAAAATTCTCTGGGAAGAAACCGATTATCTCAATGAAGGTCGTAACGCCGACACTTTTCGCCGTAATTTTCGCGGGGAAGATTGGGTGAAAGTACCGAAAGTCTATTGGCGCTACACCGCTCCCCGGGTTTTAACCCTAGAATATCTCCCCGGTATCAAAATCAGTCATTATGAGGCCCTAGAAGCGGCCGGACTTGATCGCAAATTGTTGGCTAAACTAGGGGCCAAAGCTTATCTAATTCAACTACTCAATAACGGCTTTTTTCACGCAGATCCCCACCCCGGCAATATCGCTGTTGATAGTGATGGCTCTTTAATTTTCTACGATTTCGGCATGATGGGACAAATTAAAACCAACGTGCGCGAAAAATTAATGCAGACTCTCTTGGGAATTGCCCAAAAAGATGCCGATCGCGTGGTCACTTCTCTGGTAGATTTAGGAGCATTAACTGCTAATGGTGATATGGGAGCAGTGCGGCGATCGATCCAGTATATGCTCGATAACTTCATGGATAAACCCTTTGAGGAGCAGTCCGTGGCCTCTATCAGCGATGATCTCTATGAAATCGCCTACGATCAGCCTTTTCGCTTTCCCGCTACCTTTACCTTCGTCATGCGAGCATTTTCTACCCTGGAAGGGGTAGGCAAAGGACTCGATCCCGAATTTAACTTCATGGAAGTGGCCCAACCTTTTGCCCTGCAATTAGTAAATGATATGACAGGAAATAATGGCAGTAATATCCTCGATGAGTTAGGACGACAAGCGGCCCAAGTGAGCAGCACCGCCCTGAGTTTACCCCGACGCATCGATGATACGATCGAAAAATTAGAACGGGGTGATATCCGTGTCCGGGTACGTTCGAGCGAATCTGATCGACTTTTGCGGCGATTGGGTATGATTCAAATGGGAACCAACTATACTTTACTGATCAGTGCTTTGCTCATCTCAGCAACGCTTCTATTTGTCAGTGGTTTTGGTTGGTTAACTTTAGTACCGATGGCGATTTCCCTGCTGCCGGGGATAGCTCTTGTGAGACTCTGGCGAAAAATTGAACGTCAGGATCGCATGATGTAATCGATCACAGGATAATAATTATTGTGTTAGCAGCAGAAATTTCCATGAACAATCTTTCTTTTGGAGGAATGACCGATCCTGGTATGGTGCGATCGGTTAATCAGGATAGTTATTATATCGACCCCGAGGGGCGCTTTTTTATCGTTGCTGATGGGATGGGGGGTCATGCGGGTGGCCAAGAAGCTAGTCAAATCGCCAATAAAACTATCCAAGCTCATCTAGAAGAACACTGGAATTCGCCCCTGACTGCCAGGGAATTGCTAGAGGAGGCAATTACCACCGCTAACGAGAAGATTATTGAAGATCAGCTGAAAAATCCCGAAAGACAGGAAATGGGGACAACCCTAGTCATGGCTATCTTCCGAGATGAGGGCTATTGGTACACCCATATTGGGGATTCCCGTCTCTATCGCTTTCGTGAGCAAAAATTAGAACAGGTGACGGAAGATCATACGTGGAGAGCTAGGGCGATAAAAATGGGCGATATGTCCGAAGAAGAAGCGAAAAACCACCCTTGGCGACACATTTTACTTCAATGTCTCGGTCGTCGCGATTTGCACCCAGTGACGGTATCTCCCCTCGATCTGCAATCCGGCGATAGTTTAATTCTCTGTAGCGATGGTTTGACGGAAGAACTGTCCGACGAGGAAATTAGCGATTATTTGCAAACCGGTGCCGATTGTCAGGAAATTGTCGAGAATTTAGTGGCAGCGGCCAAAGAAGCCGGCGGTTCCGATAATATCACTGTGGTCATGGTCAGCTGTTGACTATCTAGGGTTTGCGGCAAAAAGTTTCTCGTGGGGAAGTGGGGAAGTGGAGAAGTGGGGAAGTGGGGAAGTGGGGAAGTGGGGAAGTGGGGAAGTGGGGAAGTGGGGAAGTGGGGAAGTGGGGGAATTTCAACTAAAACCCTAAAACCCTAACACCCTAAAACCCTAACACCCTAACACCCTAACACCCTAACACCCTAACACCCTAACACCCTATCTCCTACCGATCGCCGATCGCCTCATCTCCACAAGCAATTTAAATGCGCGGGCAGCTTAGTCGATCGCTCCTGCTTGTTGTAATAAAGAAACGATCGCCTGATGGTGATTAAATTTAGCTAACATTAAAGCGGTCATTCCCCCTTGATTTTTCTGATTTAAGTTCACCTTTCCCCCGTCTAACAGGACTTTAACCGTGTCGAGACAACCGTGATAACTGGCCCACATTAACGGGGAAGCGCCGCTAAAATCGAGTTTATTGACATCAGCACCGATAGCGATTAACCAGCGCACCAATTGACTATTATTGTCCTCACAAGCTTTCATGAGGACGGTTTTGCCATCGGGATAAACGGCGTTGGCATTAGCCCCGTAATCGAGGAGATAACGGCAGATTTCCATAAATTGGTGCTGTAGAGCCAAAGTTAACGGTGTTTCTCCCTGCTGAGTTAGGTTAGGGTCGGCTCCCTGTTTTAACAATTCTAAAACGATCGCTTCGTATCCTTGCATCGTGGCGATAATCAGGGGTGTATCACCAAAATGGTTACGGTGATTGACAAAAGCGCCGGCTTGTAGTAAGGCCTGGACGATCTCTAAATGTCCTTCGATCGTCGCTAAATGCAGGGCCGTTTCTCCAGCGTGATTTTGATTGTCAACACTAGCCCCCTGAGCGAGTAAAAGTCGGACAATATCGAAATATCCCTCGGCAGCGGCGATCATCAGGGCAGTTTCTCCCTCCTCCGTGCTGATATTCGGATTTGCTCCCGCTTGCAGTAAAGTTTGTACGCTGCCGAGATTTCCCCTCTCTACCGCCAAAATTAGGGGAGTCTCCCTGGATAAAGTGGGAGAATCGAGGGGCAGACCACGGTTAATAAACAATTCGAGGATTTCTGGACGATTAGCGTTGAGAGCCTGTAACCAAGCTTCTTGAAGTATTTCGTCATCTACACCACGATCGAGCAGTAAACCGACAATTGCGGCGTAATTTTGGCTAATGGCTACAGATAAAGCCGTATCTCCATCCCGATCGCGCATATTGACCCGAGCGCCGGCGGTTAATAACTGTTCTGCGATCGCTGTATGACCCTTATAAGTGGCGATCATTAGTGCTGGTGTACCATCTTGATTGACCTGATTGACATTAGCACTGGCGGCGATTAATTGAGCGAGGATTTCACTGTGATTGAGGGCAGCCGCTAACATGAGAGGGGTTAAACCTTGAGGTTGTTTACTTTTGTTGATATCAGCCCCAAATTCTCGCAAAATTGCCACAATTTCCCCATTACCCCCCTGCACGGCATAGATTAAAGCCGTCGTATTTTGGCCATCAGTGGCGTTGACATTTGCCCCCTGACTTAGTAAAGCTTGAACCCGCGCCAGATTGCCCTGACGTGCCGCTTGTATTAATAAGATATCCCAATTAGAAGCCATTAACAGTGACCGATCGGCAGCAAGTATTTTTTCTATTATCGATCTTTCTAGGCGGGTAAACGGACAGAAAACCTACTACCCCGTTCTAATTCTGAGGTGACGGTAATAGTTCCCCCATGAGCATCGATAATGCGACGGGAGAGATAAAGTCCTAACCCACTGGTGGAACTTTCTAGGGAACCGGAGTACAGGCGATCAAAAATCCGGGGTAGTTCTTCTGCTGCAATGCCGATACCGGTATCCTCAATGACAATGGTGACAAAAGCATCTTCCTCTGTGGCGGGGATGAGATGAATTTTCACATAACCCTGTTCGGTAAATTTAATCCCATTGCTGATGAGATTGCTAAAAACGCGCCGCAGTTCTAAGATATCTCCATTTAGGAAAATTTCCCCAGTATTTTCGGCATTTAAGCTTAATTCTAGTCCTTTTTCTCGGGCAAGGGGAGCTAACTCCTGAGACAATTCTTCGAGAAGAGCGATAATCTTGAATTTAGTAAAATTAAGTTGTTTTTCCCCGTTTTCATGAAAATAAACTTCCAAAAGATTACTAACCATTTCCAAGAGATTTTTATTACTGCGAATAATCACCTGAATAACTCGACTCATTTCGGAAGTAATCTCACCGTATAAACCGTCTTGAAATAGTTCTAATATGTGATTAGCCGAGACTAAGGGAGTTCGTAAATCGTGAGTCATCCTCGCAATAAAATCTTCTTTTTGTTTAGCTAAATGCTCTTTTTCTTGTTTGGCAATCGCCGCTTCTTGTTCCGCTTTATAGATGCGTAGGGCGTTTTGCATCGCTTGATTTAAGCGCGAGAGAGTAAGACGAAATTTACTCAGATAATCGGAAGCACCAGCTTTCATCATATCGACGGCAACTTCTTCGTTTCCGTGACCCGTTAAGACAATTAGGGGAATTTTAACTCCCTGCTGCCGAATTTCCCGCACCAACGTCAAACCATCTTGATCCGGTAGAAGATAATCGATCAATACACAGTCGAAAAGATTATTGGACATCTTTTCCTTAGCCTCTTGATAGTCAGCTGCTTCTGTTATTTCTGTCTCTATCCCCGATTTTTCTAACAATCGGCGCACAGTATTCCGATCCGCTTCCTCATCATCAACAATTAAAATTTTTAACTGGTTTAACATGGCCAATTTAAATCCGAATTGCATTACTATTTGATTTACCCCGAAAGAATACCTCGAATCGGGTTCCATAGTCAAGACATTTTTGAGGTCGATTCTGACGGCGTTTTTCCTAAAGGTGAAGTACAACCGGATTTACTCCTGACTGCTGAATCCCGACGACTGGTTCCCCAAAAGGAAAAATTAGTACCTCAGTATTAAGATGACTTCCAGAATCAGAAACAATAGGTGACATACCCGTCGCTAAAAGCGAGGGCTTCCTCTTTCATAGGCCAATGCCTCCGCCAAGTGGTTCCTTAGCTTTGGTCTTACTCAGCCTCCGCAGGTTTTGCTCTTCCCTAAAGAA
>SFAU01000147.1 GCA_007096045.1 Microcystis novacekii Mn_MB_F_20050700_S1
TACTCTATATACTCACTTCTCTGCGATGCAGTCGCACTCGCGGGAGCGCATTTTGTAGCTTGCTTAAAGCTTTGTTTCTGTCTGTATCACTTGTTACTTTTTAAAATGAGAATTGCTGGAATCCCCGTCTCTTTAGAGCGGGGAGCGTCAAAAAACAGAAATAGTAAAAGATCAGGGTTAAATTGTGGCAGTCAGGAAAAGATCGACTATACTGTTAGACTTAAACAGGTCATAACCCAATGACCATCTAGCTATAATCATGTCACCGCCACAAAAATCATTTTATGCTTTCTGAGCCGGAACCGAGCGACACCCTCACCAATCCCACCGTCAATATGGCCGATAAAAGTGCCGATATTAAGCCAATTTTAGCCTTAAAAGAGTTGGTCGCCAGTTTATATCGCGAACAAAACAAAGTTCAAAATCTCTTGAGTTCCCTCGGTTTTGCTCTGCGGAGTTTCAATAATTTAAACCAATTCCTCGATCTTACCCCCTTGATGGCCGCACGAGTGGCAGATGCAGAAGGAGGGGCGTTGATTTTGAGCAAAAATAACGGTCAAGTGGTGCTCGATCAACTCCATTGCCAAGATAATCAAATTAATGGGGAACTACGCCGACAATTAGAGGCAATTATCCGACAATTAAACCAAGAAGCGGCACTTGAGAACAGAAATAGTCGATCGCTTCTCGATAGTCTCGACCATCAGATCCGGCAAACTCTCGGACAGGGTACGCAGGTATATAGTACTTCTGTTTTAGTAAAAAATAGTGAGCGGGGACGTTTATACGTTTTCAGTCGCGATCCCGATTATGGTTGGACACCCACCCGTCGTAAACTGCTGCAGCTAGTGGCCGATCAAACGGCGGTGGCTATAGCTAATAATGAATTAACGCTCGAATTACGGGCCAAGGAACGTCAGGATCGAGAGTTAGAAATCGCTTCCGAAATCCAAAAACGTCTTTTACCCCGGCAATGTCCGAAAATTCAGGGGGTAGAATTGGCAGCCCACTGCAAAACGGCTAATCGCGTTGGTGGCGATTATTATGATTTTATCCCCTGCAACTACGATCAATTTAAACCGGCAAGGGAGGCGGAAAGGGAAGCTAGTACCGCTCCTTGGAGTATAGTCATCGGTGATGTCATGGGTAAAGGTGTCCCGGCAGGATTGTTAATGACCATGACCCGGGGAATGTTGCGAGCAGAAGTGTTAAATCGTCACTCCCCGGCCCAGATTTTGCGTCATCTCAATCGGGTTATGTATGCCGATCTCGATAATTCTCATCGTTTCGTGACATTATTTTATTCCGAGTATGATCCCCTGACGCGCCGTCTTGGCTACAGTAATGCTGCCCATTATCCCACCCTCTGGTGGCGGGCCAAAACGGGAGAGTTAGAGCCTCTCGACACGGAAGGGACATTAGTTGGTTTAGAGGCCGATTCTATCTATGATGATGCCCAAGTGCAATTAGAAGCGGGAGATACGCTGATTTATTATACCGATGGCTTTACCGATGCAGTCAACTCGAAAGGGGAAAGATTTGATCAGAAAAATTGGCTATCGGCAGTTAAAGAAGCCTGTCAACAGCATACTAATCCCGAACAGATTCTCGAATATTTATTTGGGAAAGTTGCCGCTTTTACCGGGTTGAAAAATGACAGTAGCGACGATATGACTTTAGTAGTTATGCGAGTGAAATCGGAAATCGGAGGAATAAATTATCAGTTCCCAGCTAATCAATTAGCCTAAGTAGCTAGACACAATAAGGACAATCAGCAATTATCAGTAACCTTTAAATTAGTACAAATATATGAACAACCGCGTGTAAGCATCTCACCGAAAAGCTAATGCGCTCCGGGGTTTGGGGGCGGCGCCACGCCTCCAACGGGGGGTTTGGGGGGTTCTACCCCCCAAAAGTCTGGATTGAAGACAAAAAATCTAGAAACCACAGTTTTTTAAAAAAGGTTATGATAAAATCCCCACTTAGTAGATTTAGAAAAATCAGATGCACCCCACACCCTGTCCCCAGGAAAAACTTTTTCAGCAGACCCTAATTCTGCTCTTGCCAAGGAGCAAATAAAGGCAATAAAGCTAACCCAGGTAAAGCGGCAATTACCGTGATTAAAAAGAACCACTGCCAACCGATTTCCTCGGCTAAAAGTCCGGCGGGAGCTACTAAAATATCGCGACTAAAGGCCATTAAACTTGATAAGAGGGCGTACTGAGTAGCGGTAAAACGAGCATTACAAAGACTCATTAAAAAAGCCACAAAAGCGGCAGTACCTAAGCCACCGCAGAAGTTTTCAATATTAATAGCTAAGACCATAAAAGGATAATTTTGCCCTAAATTTGCTAAAATAAAATAGGCTAAATTACTAATAGCTTGCAAGCCACCAAAAATCCAGAGCGATCGATTAATTCCCCAACGACTTAACAGGGAACCACCTAATAAAACTCCCACCATAGTTGCTATCATGCCCATACCGCCTTGTATCGCCCCGATATCGGTTTGACTGAAACCAGTTTTTAAGAGAAAAGGAGTCACCATATTATTAACTAAAGCATCCCCTAAACGATAGAGAACAATAAAGGCGAGAATGCCGATTCCTTGACCTATTTGATAGCGTTGAAAAAACTCTTGGAAAGGCAACCAAACCGCCTCTAAAAGAGTTTGGGGAGTATCATCTCTAGGGGGAGTAGCCGGGGCGAAAAAAGACCAAATAATCGTTAAAGCCATCAGTGCAGCTAGGAAAAGATAGACGAGGGGCCAGGGAAAGTGATCGGCTAAAATTAAAGCGATCGAACCGGTTAAAATTAAAGCCAAACGATAACCTAAAACCCCGATCGCTACCCCAGCACCCATCTCCCATTTTTCTAAAATATCTGTGCGATAGGCATCGTAGGCAATATCTTGAGTGGCACTAAAAAAAGCGATCAGTAGAGCATTAATTGCCAATAATTCCAAAGATTGTTTTGGTTGTTGAAAAGCCATGAAACCAATCGCTAAAGTTAAACAAATTTGAGCGATTAAAATCCAACCGCGACGACGACCAAGAAAAGGAGGAACATAGCGATCGAGTAAGGGAGACCACAGAAATTTGAGAGAGTAGGGGAGAGCGAATAAACTAAATAAACCGATCGATTTCAGATCAACTCCTTCGGTAGTCATCCAAGCTTGCAGGGTGCGACTGGTGAGATAGAAGGGCAATCCGGAAGCGAAACCTAAGAATAACAAAGCCGCCATTTTTTGACTGCGGAACACTTGCAAATAAGCGGAAATTTCCTTGATCATAGAGGGGGATAGGAGGATAGATTAGATTAAAGAATATAGTTAATTGACCCAAAAAGAAAGAAATTAGTTCTGACCGGCATCGTCCCATCTTAACCATAGCCCGGCGATCAAAAAAAATTCCCGAAAAATAGCGGTCTTTCCCCCAACTGGGGCTATAGGCAGTAGAATGGATGAGATTTTGATTCAGTAGTCTTGAAAAATTGCGGTCTTCTCCTTAAGATAGATGCTTGATTCCCCCAACTAAATCCCACCCCTATTTACCCTTCCCAGATAAGGACTGTTATCCCCACCTTCCCTGCCGACTCCTGTGATTAAAGTGGACTCCTGTTTTATCTCATACCTATTGTCTAACCCCTCCGACTCGGAAGCGACCGGTGACAATGCCACCATTACCATCGAGGTGCGTTTGGCCCAAAGCCAAGATCTCAAAAGCTTGGCGGAGATTCTCACCGATAGTTTTTTCCCCACGGCCAATTATTGGTCTTTTCTGCGTCCTATCTTTAAATTGGGCATTTACGAGGACTTACGGGGACGATTGCGCGCCGATACCCCCTACTATCACTGTCTGGTAGTCAGTCAAACCAGCGTCACCGCCACCGGTCCTCAGGAAGTTATTGTCGCTACGGCGGAAATCTGCTTAAAATCCAGTTCTTTTTTAGCCGTTCCTATTCCTTATATTTCTAATTTAGCCGTTAGTCCCGATCGCCGGCGTGCCGGTCTGGCCCGGAGATTGCTGCTCAAGTGTGAACAGATCGCTAGAGAATGGGGTTTTGAGGAACTTTCCCTCCATGTTCTCGATAATAATCTAGCGGCCCAGTCACTCTACTTAAGTAGCGGTTATCGTCTGCAAAAAACCGACGGTTGGTTGAGCAATTGGTTATTTAATCGACCACAAAAGTTATTTCTGCACAAGAAAATCAGCCAATGAGGAGATAGGAGATAGGAGATAGGAGACTCCGAGACAGGTTTTAGGTGTTGGGGGTTGGAGTTTTGGGGTTTTGGGGTTTTAGTTCAATTTCCCCACTTCCCCACTTCCCCACTTCCCCACTTCCCCACTTTCCCACACCCCACTTCCCCACCAGCAAACCCTAGATATTTCGACAAAATTGCGATGCAGAACAATTATAAGGAAAAATTCTGCTATATTATCTGCTAACTCTCTAGAAAACCCGATTAGTTTCATAATCTTTTCCGGGTATCTGAGAAAAAAAATAGTTCATCTCTTTAAATATGGTTTTAGGGAGATATTTAGTGACCGTGTGAGGCAATTTGTGGTTAATAAGACAAAATCAAGGCTTAAAAGCGGAAAATCAAGCAAATTAGCGGCTAAACCTGTTAAAAAGCGGCGATTGTCCGGTAAATGGTTCCTGACAGCCCTAGGCTTAACCGGCTGCGCCCTAGTTTCCGCTACGGCCGGCGCTATGTTGGCTGTGTCTCTCTCCTCCACACCTTTGCGACAAGCTGCTCTTAGTCCCCAAGAAGCCGCCGCTTTTAACAATCAGCAGGCCATATCCTATCAAAATCTGCAACTTCCCGCCCTCAACCGTCCCGTTAATATTCTGGTAGTTGGGGCTAAAGTGTTGACATCCGATGTCAAGGAGGCACAAACCCCAGATTTGGGTTATCATGCCCCGGTTAATTCCTTGGCGGGTTTAACCGATACCATGCTGTTACTGCGTTTTGACCCCCAAAGACAGAAGTTAACCATGCTTTCCATCCCCCGGGATACCCGCACCGATATCGAGGGTTATGGGGAGAAAAAAATCAATGAAGCTAACGCCCTCGGTGGACCTGCTTTAACGGCGGAAACGGTTAGTCATCTTTTGGACGGAGTCGCTATCGATCGCTATATTCGCATTAATGTGCAGGGTGTGGAAAAATTAATTGATGCTTTGGGGGGGGTGACGGTATATGTTCCCAAAGACATGAAGTATAAAGATTTTAGTCAACACCTCTACATTGACCTGAAAAAAGGGGAACAACACCTCAACGGCGAGAAATTCCTCCAGTTTGCCCGTTTTCGTTACGATGCTAACGGCGATATCGGTCGTATCCAACGACAACAGCAATTAATGCGGTCTTTAGTGGAACAAACCCTAAAACCAGCAACTTTATTGAAAATTCCCGATATTATTAAGGTTATCCGCAATCATATCGATACTAATCTCAGTGTAGAGGAGTTACTCGCTCTAGCCGGTTTTGCCTCCAAAACTCAGCGCGCTGATGTGCAAATGCTACTGCTACCCGGAGACTTTAATGGTGATGGTCGGCAAGGGATCAGTTATTGGTTGCCCAATCAAAGTAAAATTCAAGAGCTAGTGGCTCAACATTTTAACCACGGCTCTTTTATGGCTGACATTGAGGAAACCACGCAACCGACTCGCATAGCTGTGGAAGATAGCACCGATAATCCAGAAGCGGTGCAAACTCTAGTCAGATATCTGCGCTCATTGGGTTATGAAAATGTTTTTGTCTCTAAGTCTTCATCGCCAATTCTAGAAACTACCAAAATTATTGCTCAAAAAGGGGATAATTCCCTGGCTGCTGCCCTGCATAATAGCCTTGGTGTCGGGGAAGTTTTGGTGGAAAGTACGGGGAATCTCGCTTCTGATGTGACGATTAAAATCGGTCAAGATTGGCAAGAAAAATCAGCTAATCTTTCTGAGTCATCCCTAGGCAACTAGGCTGCATCTCATTTTTGTAAATCTACTAAGTTGGGATTTTATCATAACCTCTTTTTAAAAACTGTGCTTTCTAGATTTTTTGTCTTAAATCCAGACTTTTGGGGGGTTCTACCCCCAAACCCCCCGTCGGGGGACGAAGCGCGGGCACTGAGCTTTGTCGAAGTGCCTCCCCCGAATCCCGGAGCGCATTAGCTTTTCGGTGATATCAAATCCGCTTGATTAATGGGACTTTAGCCTATTTCAAGCCCAAATATAGCCTAAACTCGCTTTATACATGGCAAATACGTCGGCATTACTCTTTAACCAGTTATAAAAACGGTAAGAGATAGCTGTACGAAATGC
>SFAU01000148.1 GCA_007096045.1 Microcystis novacekii Mn_MB_F_20050700_S1
ATCAGAAGGGATACCATTGGGTAATTCTAAAAATTCCGATAACCAAGCCTGCTTACTGAGGCCATAATTTTCCAGGTCTTCCCAACCTTGCGCCCCGGCGATTACTGCTAAAATAGCAATCACTAAAATATCGGTCAGCAAATGTTTTTGAGTTCGAGAAACTCGCGGATCAGGAAGAGCTTGAACATAATTCAATAAACTGGCTTGAATTTCATTGATTGGTGTTAACTGCCCTGGAGTTGGCTGTTGAACTTTCTTTTCTGGTTCCAAGACGGGGGCAAAACCTTTTGCCATGAATTCTCTCCTGATTAATATTAATTGATAATGCTCAGATTAAGACTGATTATAAATGGGATTTGAGGGAAGAGACAGACAGGATACTTTGAGATATTTATCAGGTACAATTTATACCAAATTAGATGAGCTTACCCTGTATACTTTTGGCACTTTTGACAATGAAACTGGCGGCGTGGTACTTCTAAATAAATATACCCGATTGCCTAATCTTGACAAATCTCTGACTAGATTATACTCTGTCTGATTGATTCTGTCCAAGATTTGATGGCAATTCGGACATTCAATTGTTTCATTTAAAAGAGCGAGCTTTAGGAAAATCGTCTGAGCAATTTTTTGATATTGGTTTCGTCAGAGACGGTTTTATTAACGGTGAGCCTGTGGACGGTGAGCTTGTCGAATCCGTCGAACCGCCGCGTCAGCTTTTGTCGAACGCTCAGCCGAACCGCCGAACCGCCGAACCGCCGGGGTCAATTACCTAATTTTCAGGAAAAAAGTCCCGGAATTTTCCCCCCGATCACTCCCATATCTGGTACTTTTTGATTGACAAAAAGTCTAAAAGTCTTACCCAACAAGGTTTTTAGATTTATTCAGCCAACCCTAATTACTATTTTCCACCGTGGGAAGAGGAGAAGGTGATAAAACGGGAGGAGCGATCGGTTCAATTTTATCATCATTAACTGGGGGATTAATCACCCCTGGAACAGGAGAAGGAGAAGGAAGGGGAGAAGGAAGGGGAGAAGGAAGGGGAGAAGGAAGGGGAGAAACTTGAGGACTCGGCTCCGTTTCAGGAGGGGGAACAGGAATAGGAATTACTTCTTCTGGGGTGGGACTAGGAGTTAATTCCGGAGTCGCTTCTGGAGTAGTAATCACCTCTGGGGTAGGAGTCGGGGATGGGGTAGGAGTCGGGGATGGGGTAGGAGTCCGTTGGCGAGAAGGTCGTCGGATGGGGGGAAAATCTTGGGAGGGAGGAGGAATGATTTTAGGACTAGGAGAAGGTTCAGGGGGTGGTGATGGTTCAATTTCCTCATTTTTGGGTAAAAGAGCCATAAATCCCAGATATCCCAAGGCAAAAGCTCCAATTATCACCGCAAAAATCAGCAAAATCGACAGCCAAGGATTCTTTTTTTGCCCAGAATTGGGTTGAATAACCAGAGTGGGGGAGACGGTTGGTTTTTGGGGTGTAGAGGACTTTAATCGGGGACTATGGGGAGAAACCGCGACAGTCGGTTGGGTGGACAAATCGGGGGATATTTCTCCCAAAGCTGCCAACATTTCCCTAGCAGTAGCAAACCGATCGCGGGGATGAAAACGGATCGCTCGCTCGATTACCATAGCTAAATTAGGACTAACATTTTCTGTCTCCTGTCGCCAGAGAATTTCCCCCGTGCGCGAGTCAGTTTCTAGATATTGGGGAGTTTTTCCCGTTAATAAAAAAATCGCCGTTAAGCCTAGGCCGTAAAGGTCACTCGAAAAGACTGGTCTCCCAGCAGCCTGTTCCGAAGCCATATAACCGGGGGTGCCAAGGGCGATCGAATAGGCACTTTTTCCCGTAGGATCGAGTAAGGTGGCGACGGCTTCTTTCATTACCCCAAAATCGATTAAAACGGGCAAATTATCACTATTTCTTAAGATAATATTATCGGGTTTCACATCCCGGTGAATGATGCGGCGACTGTGAATAAAATCAAGAACAGGCAGCAAATTCTCTAAAATCGTCCGCACTGCTGAGGAGGATAAATTTCCCTGTCGTTGCTGTTTTTGGGTTAGTGTCTCCCCTTCAATCCATTCCTGCACCAGATAGAAATGATTATCTTGGGCAAAATAGCCGTATAAACGGGGTATTTGGCGATTTTTTTCCCCCAATTCCTCTAAAACACTTGCTTCTTTCTGAAAACGTTCTTTTAACCATTCTGGCATCTCCTCACTTTGAATAGCCGGCTGCAATTTTTTAATCACACAGCGCCGTTGAGAAGGCATATTCGTATCGATAGCGATATAAGTTTCCCCAAATCCCCCCCTAGCAAGGGTACTAACAATTTGGTAGCGATTGTTTAAAAGCACTAGATTCATTACCCTGAGAGTGCAAGCGTGGTCGTAGATTGTTCCTAGACTAACATTCTTTCGTTAAGGAAAAAGTCAAGGGAAAAACTAGAAGATCTCCTGCAAAAATCAAAAATCTTCCCTTAGGCAAGGAGACAGACTTCGGCCGTGATCTCACCGTCGAAGTCTCACCGTCGAACCGCTGGGGTCAATTACCTAATTTTTGGGGAAAAAGTAGCTGAAATTTCCCCCCGCTCACTCCCAGATGCAGTACTTTTTGATTGACAAAAGGTCTAAAAGTCTTACCCAACAAGGTTTTTAGATTTATTCAGCCAACCCTAAGTAGATTTCTGACAATAAGCTGAAATAACAGGAGTTTTCTGGGATTCTAGCGATGATTCTTCGATCTGAGCTTTTATGAATTATGAATTATGACTGATAACTGGTAACTGGTAACTGAGAAAACGGTAGCAATTTCTACCAAAAGTCCCAATAAAATTCGTTATTGTCATAAAGTCATGAGGGAATGTAATTAAAACGAGAAAGAATGCGGATCGAGCAATTGCAAGCCTTTTTAGCCGTAGCCGATACGGGCAATTTCGGTCAAGCCGCGCGCCAGTGTGGAGTCACCCAATCGACTATCAGCCGCCAGATTCAATCCCTAGAAACCGATTTGGGCTTACCTCTTTTCCATCGTACCGCCCAAGCGAAATTAACCATTGCCGGCGAGAAATTACTGCCCCGGGCGAAACGGATTTGTCAAGAATGGACGAATGTTCACGAGGAAATCACTGACTTACAGGCAGGAAAACAGCCAGAATTGTGCGTGGCGGCGATTCATTCCGTGTGCGCCCACTATTTACCGCCGATTTTGCCGAAATTTTGTGCTGAATATCCAGAAGTGCAGTTAAGAGTTACAGCCCTAGGCAGCGATCGCGCATTAAAAGTGCTGCGGGATGGTTTAGTAGATCTGGCCTTGGTAATGAATAATCGTTTTCTCACCTCTAGCCCAGAGATGGTGGTAGAAATATTATACGAAGAAGCGATCGAAATTCTCATGGCCGCTAATCATCCCCTTGCCCAATACAAAGAAGTGCCATGGTCGGAATTAATCCCCTATCCGCAAGTGGTTTTCAAAGATGGCTACGGAATGCAAAGATTAGTACAAGAATGGTTTTCCCGTCAGGATGCCCACCTAAAAACTGTCATGGAATTAAACACCCTTGATGCTTTTCGCGGTGTGGTGCGTCAGGGTAATATTATCGCTCTTCTGCCTCAATCTGCCCTGATGGAAGCGCGTAGCGATGCCACCCTCGCCATTCGTCCTCTTGCTTCCCCTAGTGGCGAAAATCCCCATCTTAACCATGGTAAATTTAGTCATCGTCTCACCCGTCAGGTAGTCCTTGTCACCACCAGCGATCGCCTACAGATACCACCGATCGCTCATTTTTGTCAATTAGTGCGGCAAATGAAGCAAAGTGTGGTTAAAAGCTTAGAAAACCACCCCGTCCAGCCTTAGCAATCCCAATCAATCCTATTTACGGTTGGCTGAAAAAATCTAAAAACCTTGTTGGGTAAGACTTTTAGACTTTTTGTCAATCAAAAAGTACCAGGCCTGGGAGTGATCAGGGGGAAAATTGAGGTACTTTTTCCCTGAAAATTAGGTAATTGGCCACCTCAAAACCAGTCAAACCCCACACCCCACCTGCCCCCAGGAAAAACTTTTTGCCGCATACCCTATTTACTCTTTATTTTCTTCCTTGAGATGAGCGATACTTTTCGAGAATTATTAAAAGCGATCGGTAGTGGCACCCATACGGGCAAAAATCTAACCCGTCCTGAAGCGGCGATGGCCACCAAGATGATGTTAACCCAAGAAGCAACCCCGGCCCAAATCGGTGCTTTTATGATTGCCCATCGCATTAAACGCCCCACCAGCGATGAATTAGCGGGAATGCTTGATGCCTACGCCGAGCTTGGCCCGCAAATAACCCTAGAATCAGCCTCTTTTCAGCATCCGATCACTATTTTTGGCAATCCCTACGATGGACGCTCTCGCACTGCCCCAGTTACTCCGATCACTACTTTAATCTTAGGGTTGGCAGGGGTTCCCGTAGTCCTGCACGGGGGCGATCGAATGCCGACTAAATACGGTATTTCTCTCAAGGAAATCTGGCAGCAATTAGGAGCAGATTTTAGTCAATTATCCTTAGCAGCAGTGAAAGAATGTTTAATCACCACAGGATTGACTTTTTTCTATATTCCGCGCCATTTCCCTCTAGTACAGAATTTCATCACCTATCGGGAGCAAATCGGTAAACGTCCGCCCATGGCCACGGTAGAGTTAATCTGGTCGCCTTTTGTCGGTAATATTCATCAGATATCGGGTTTTGTTCATCCCCCCACCGAGGAGCGTTTTCGCGAAACTTTTGCCCTGAGAAATATCTCTCATTTCACCACTGTGAAAGGATTAGAGGGCAGTTGTGATTTAGCCTGTAATCGGACGGCGATTATTGGTCTGGGAAATCCCACCGATCCGCCTTCCTTTCAGCGATTTTTCCTAAATCCTCGCGATTATGGCTTCTGTCCCTCAGATTATCCCCTCGAATCTTTAGAGATGCTCACCGCTAAATTAAAGGGTTTATTAGCTGGAGAAAATAACGAATTAACCGATGCGGCAATTTTTAACGGTGGTTTTTATCTTTGGCGCTGTGGAATTGCCCCAGATATCCCCACGGGTTTCCAGCAAGCACAACAATCTTTACAGTCGGGAAAAGCCCTGGCTAAACTAGAACAAATCCGTAATTATCTGGAAAATCAGGAATAGATAGGAATAGGGCTGTAGGGGAAATTACTTCTAAATCAATCATTAATTTGAGAAGTTGGGCCAAGAAGGTAACCCCCAGACTTGGTGTAACTTCTAGGTTTAAAGATCAATACTTTTGAGAAAAAATTTTTCCCGACTGCATCATTTCCTCGCTCAAGCGGGAAATCTATGACTACGGTGAACGATTTAGAAGTTTCTAATTCCTATCAAACTCTATCACAGTCGCCCGTAGAGAAGCCACTATGCCTGCAATTAAACCATCAAAGCTCGAAACTGAATTTATCTCTCCCTCTTTTTCTGTCTTAAAAATGAAGGAAAACTCGATCGGCAGTGATTTAGAAGATGATTTAGTATCTAGTCCCGAAAAAAACTACAGCAACGGCAGAACCACCGATTTAGTACGTTTATACCTACAAGACATTGGCAGAGTGCCTCTACTCAAACGGGACGAGGAAGTTGAACAAGCGCAACAGGTGCAGCGTCATCTGTCTTTACTGAAATTACGCGCCACCGCCGTTAAACAAGGTGATGCACAAGTACAGCAATTTGTCAAGTTAATTGAAATTTGCGATCGGCTAACCGCTCAATTAGCCCATCGTCCCTCCCTAGAACGTTGGGCAAAAACTGCCCAAATAACCGTGTCTGAGTTAAAAAATGCTTTACAAGCAGGAAAACAGTGTTGGGCGCACCTAGCGGGCTTAGAAGTGGGGGAATTAGAAGAAATTATTGCCCTTGGTACTCGTGCCAAAGAACAGATGATCAAGGCCAATTTGCGTCTGGTGGTGTCGGTGGCCAAAAAATATCAGAATCGCGGTTTAGAATTATTGGATTTGATTCAAGAGGGAACCCTTGGTTTGGAACGCGCCGTCAGGAAATTTGATCCCACCAAAGGCTATCGTTTTAGTACCTATGCCTACTGGTGGATCCGTCAAGGAATTACGATAGCGATCGCAACTCAAAGCCGGATTATTCGCTTACCGCTTCATATTACCGAAAAACTCAACAGAATTAAGAAAGCACAACGGAAAATCTCGCAAATGCGCGGTCGCACTGCGACCGTAGAGGAAATTGCCCAAGAGTTAGCTCTGACTCCTGAAGCTGTGCGGGAAGTGTTGATGAAAGTGCCGCGTTCGGTTTCCTTAGAAATTAAGGTAGGTAAGGAAAAAGATACGGAATTGTTAGACCTTTTGGAAACCGAAGAACTGTCTTCAGAAAATCATCTTGTCTATGAATCTTTGCAAAGAGATATGAGAGAATTATTGGCAGATTTAACCGCTCGTGAACGAGAAGTGATTGAATTGCGCTATGGTTTTCTCGATGGTAAATCCTATTCTTTAGGTGATATCGGTCGCACTTTGGCATTATCCCGGGAAAGGGTGCGACAAATTGAGTTGAAAGCTTTGCAAAAATTGCGTCAACCCCAGCGACGTAAGCAAATTCGCGATTATTTTGAAGCGTTGAGTTAAGTAGCTGGTTATAATTAAATTGAAGATAGATTTTGGGTTCGATCCCCCCTTAATCCCCCCTTGATCAGGGGGGCATTTGATAATTTTTAACGCCTACCTACTTAGTTAGGGTATGCTGAAAAAGTTTGTCGTGGGGGTAGGGTGTGGCCCCCCCCAACCCCCCCGACATCGGGGGGGGTTTTACCGATTTTGAGGGGGTCAATTACCTAATTTTCAAGGAAAAAGTCCTGGGATTTTCCCCCCGAAACCCCCAGATCCGGTACTTTTTGATTTCCCAAAAGCCCAAAGACATTACCCAACAACTCTAACCCCGTGCGACAAATCTGACTTTGGGGGAGCCCTCAATCATAGTTGCTGCAAATTGAGCAGAAGTGAAATTATTTGCAAGTTGTAAAGCCGCTTTGAGCCTGTTGGCCATGTCCTGAATATTAATCACTCCTAGATCATTGCGGAAAGGAACGTCGATATTACCATCCATTTGCCCACCGTCGAGTTTTCTTAACCCTTTAGTAATCTTAGCTCCCTTTTGAATCGGATTTACACCACAATTAACGGATGATGCCTTAATGGAAATATCAAGGGTCTTGACTTCCCCCGCAAACAAACAAAGTAAGATCTGATCTGATAGGAGATCTCTTCGGATTATCTTTAGTTTATTCTGCGGTACAGCAAAATCATAGCCAGTTACGCGATCGCTGTAACCTTCTACTTCCAAACCAGGCCAACCGGATACGACTTCTGAACGTAACAAAAAGCCGGTAATAGTTTGATCAGCGTAAGCTCTGCCCTGCTTTAAACTCCGAGTTCTGACATCCATTTTTAAGTCCTCTTTAGTAACTCGTCCGATACTAAAAGCCCCATCTTGTAAACAGTCAACCCAATAGGAATCCACCCAAAAGAAGCGTAGAGATTCGAGGGGAAGTAACCGCTCATCAGGAACCAGATAGTTAAAAGGAACGTTTTTAAGTAATTCCAAATCTTGAAACCAAGTAGCGATCGCTGTTGGTAGTTCCTGGTTAATTTCAGTTGTGCCTTGAAAAGGTAGATGAAGGATATATTGCTGTATCTTATGTAAGTCGTGAGCTTTGGAACGTTTCCAGTTAAAAATCTCGACAGCAAGGGGTTGATTTTGTAGAGTCAGCATTCGTCCTAATTGCCAAGCCATAGAGTATGAAACGTCAAACATACCCGTACTAGAATCATAACGTATCAACTCATCAGCCATTGCGACAGAAGCGGCTAGGTTATCTTGGCTTTGTCCTGTACTTAAAGGACTATGATACCAAGAAACGGTTTGAGAGCCTTGTCGTAGATCGTGGTGGAGAGGTACATAACCTAAATCTAGGTATTGCTTCGCTGCATCATTACCGAAGGAGGGAAGTCTGAGGGTGTCGGGGTCGCGATTAATTTCTTTGAGCAGGGCATCGAAATTGTGCTTACTATCAACACAGGTAAAGCTCCAACTGGTAAGGCTGACTAAACGGATTAAATCGTTATTTCCTGCACCTTGATAGTCAAATGTTCCGTTATTGTAGCGCTCTTCCAGGGCGACTAAATGAACGGTACTTACTTCCCCTTTTTTGGGTAAACGGTTGCCTAAAATAGTGGCTAAAGGTTCACTGAGAGGTTTATCATTCTCGTCGGTTATTTGATTCACAGACGCAAGGAGAGTTAGATCTTTTTCCGTGGGTAGAATCTTTTCTAAAATGTGTTTAGGGACATCAATTACAGTCAGGACATCTTCACCATTTTGCCCTGGCTCGTAGTCAAATTTGGGGAATTTAATGTTACCAGAAGTTTCTTTGAGTTCCTTTAATTTAATTGTTTTTGGTTCAGGCTTCTCTGATTCCTGAAACAGAAGAAGAGCTAACCAAGGGAGATCAGAATCTGTTGATTTGATAGTGCGCTCCCAAGGCAGGGTACCGCGTTTGAGGATGATATGGGGCAAGGCATTAGAATACTCACCTAAGTTTCCCGCAGGGGGAAAAACGGCATAAATGGCATCAGGAGTTAGGGGAGCAAACCGGTGGCCATCTACATAAAAGGTAAGCTCTTTACTGAATGTCTGCTCAGGTATTTTGTTGGATTGTTGGGTTTTAACTTTTTGTTCAACCTCGACTGTATAAGTACCACTATCTAGGGGAGGTTGACGATATTCGATAAATTGAACTTTAACTGTTGATGTGGACATGATTAATTGATTGTGGATTGTGGATTGTGGATTGAAGTTAGAGAGTGGGAAAGAGGGGGGAGTTTTAGGAGTTTTCTAACTCTAGAATACCCGGTTTAAATGCGTAACTGCTTACCTCCCCTACCTCAATTACGCTTTAATCTGGGGTGCAATGACAAAAGAATTAGCCACTGAATCAGTTAATTTAACATCATCGGTTAGATTAAAGCCGAGAGATTGGAGCAGATTGTTGCGCTTATTCTGAGTATTGGTGCTGACAATGTTGTTGTTGATGGCTGTAGTTCGAGCTTCATTGTCGGTAGAAACCCCAGAAAAAGCCGTCATTTGTTGCCAAGCGTAAACATTATTTATGCAGTAGGTATCGTGTTCCAATTTCTTGACATCAATACTATTGGTGCTACAGGCATCTTCCTTGATTTGAGGAACAATCCGGAAACCGGAGAGGATGTTCTTAACAAATTGCTGATCATTAGCTTCAGGGAGAAG
Source organism: Microcystis novacekii Mn_MB_F_20050700_S1 (assembly GCA_007096045.1). Lineage (GTDB taxonomy): Bacteria > Cyanobacteriota > Cyanobacteriia > Cyanobacteriales > Microcystaceae > Microcystis > Microcystis novacekii. The sequence goes on from SFAU01000148.1 coordinate 9,308, forward strand.
AATTCGTTCTGATTTTTTACCCTTTACTGTGACCTCTTTAACTTTAGCATCGCCCCAAAGTGCGGTTGGCACATCTTGAGTTATCGGGATAAATCGGAACTGGTTCCGATCAACAGGTTGTGAGTTTCCTGCCTTTGTCTTCCGGGTAATTTTGATGTTGTAGCTGCTGTCGAGTTGCTCCTTTTTAATGCCCATGGAACGAACGCCAAAATCGGTGTTCGCATTGCTAACCGGGAGAGGTTCGGTATCTTGGGTATTTTTTTGGTAAGATGCTTTCTTGCTGGGGATAGCAGAATTAACTACTAGCTCTAACTCTTTGGGATTGACGACAAAGGCGACTTCTTTGGTTGTTGCTGGGGAGAGTTGTTTAGTGACTCCTTGATTGACAACAACACTACAAACGTCTGCAGCTGTTGATGAACCTTGTGCTGTTGATTTCGCAGGGGGTAAGAAGGAACTTTGGAAACTTTCCCAATCGATAGGCTCTGGCAAGCGAGAAGATTGATCGCCAAATTCCACAGTGACTTTGACGAAGATAATTCTAAATGTGGCTGTACCGGCAAATTCTGGACCCCACAAATGCAGTTGCACCCCTAAACTAACAGGTCCGAGTATTCCAAAGCCAGCTTGGATTCGGATTTGTACTAGGATTTCGTAGTAGTAGGGTTTCCAAGAGATGAGGAAATGAGCCTCAGCGACAAAGTTAGCCCACAGTTTACCAAGTTTGAAATTGGCTTCTAGTCGGCCACCGGCCATGATGGCATGAGCGCACAGAGCAAAGTATTTTTCTCCCTTGAGGGATAGACAATCTCCGACTTTCCAGTGGAAACCGAGACGAGGGACTGTAGGATAGTGGGCAGGTTTTTTGAATAGGGGGTGATAACCACCTAAAGTAATGACAAAATCACCGGCATGAGGGCCAGAAACCCAGAGACAGACGGCAAAGCCACCAGTTAAGCGACAATCTGGGGATAAGAGATAGCAATCCGAGGCTAATTGACCTTCTATGGAGATTACTCCTTCACTCAGAGAAAATCTGGCTCGTAGGAGCATCGTCATATTGAGAATACAGCTTGTATTTTTCGAGTCTTTTGCCGGAGTGGGAATTTTCATCTTGGCAATTCCCAACAAGTTGATCTCGAAATCATCCCCCAAGGCGACAGTTAGCAGCGCAAAGCAGTCTAACATCTTGAAGCAGGTAAACTTGAGTCCGATGGCAACAAAGCCGGAGCCGATGGATATGGGCATATATTTATCCATCTCGCCCAGTTTTTTGGTAATCAGTTCACTATCATCGGAAAATTTCTTGTCGGTGGGTTTTACTGCTTCGGCAACTAGGGGAAAATCTAGTAACTTGTCGATGGAGGGTACTTTTAGATAGCGGTTGTAGCCGAAACCCAGAGCAAATCCCGTGATAATGAAGGAGGGATCAACTATTATAGTGACGTGAAGAACGGCATATAGAAATAGGGAGGGTTCACCGTCGTAGTAGGCATAGGCACCGATGGCGCTGACACCAAAACTTTTACCTGCTAGATCAAATTTGAGGCTGGCTAAACCCAGATATTCTGTGTATTTTATGCCGTTTTTTTCTTTGTCGGCACGCAGTAAGGCTCCGCTTATTTCAATACTTGGATTTTTGTATTCTATGCCAATGCCCGATATTTTAAAGGATGGCGTTAAGTCGTCTAAGGAAATCCCGACTCCTAAATCGTCGCAAGAAAGGGTCAAACCAGCGATTTTGAGGACAGCATCAATGACGATGGCTATTTCTGCCTCGTCGTTTTGTTCCTCATATTGGAAGCCAATTTGTTTGAGTGAAAACGGGCCGAAGGTTTTGTCTATATCAAACCAAACGGCTAAGTTGCTGTTGGTGACTTCTTCTTCTTCTTCTTCTCCACCAGGAGCTAATTCTTCTTGTTCTTCTTCTGCTTGTTGTGGACTTATCGACAAGCTCAAAATCTTAGCAGCATCGGGTAATCCCAATTTACCTGATAAGCTTAAACCTTTACGGACAGAGCGTTTGGCTTCGCTTTCGTCTGTACCCACTTTTTTGGGAACCGGCATTGGGGGGATGAGTTTTTCTTTTTCTTTTTCTTTTTCTTTTTCTTCTTCTTCCTCTTCTTCTTCTTTGTCAGGGATTTTGTCGTTTAAAACGCGAATTTCTTTGATGCTAAAGGCTTTAGAAGCGACGACGAGTCGCAGGGACGGAACTAATTCTTCTTTCCCGACTTCATCGGAGATTAAATCACCCACTACGGGAAGGGATTTTAATTTGATCTTGGTGGCGATATCTAAATCTAGGACAAACAGCCATTCTCCTTTACTTGTTTTCTGTTCTTTCCGGTAAATCACCATCAAATTTTTGAAATTGATGGATTTATCCTTGAGTCCACTTGGTAACAAGTCAGCCATGCTTGCATCGAGGGTTTTCATCAAATCATGGAGGGTGATTTTGAAGGGTTCCTCTCTTTCTTCTTTGTAAGCTGTATAGGCGACAATGGTTTTACCTTTATCTGGTGATTTATCAGGTTTAGTTTCACAGACAAAGTCGATGTCTTCCCCGAGAGAAATTGTTATTTTTGGACCTTTTTCTGGTGAGTCATCTGAGGCTGTTGAAAGACCTTCTTCTAGTTTTTCTTTTAATTTGGGTTCGGTGTTTGTAGCCATGTTTTTTTTGGGGGTGGTTGATAAGTTTTAAGAGTGAAGAATGAAAAATTCTACTGACCAGCGGTGAGTTTCTGATTTAACTCATTAACTTTGTTCTCAAGTCGTTCCAAATAACTTTGTTGACTCTTGACGACTTCATTCAAATAGATACACATCTTCTTATATTGAATACCATCCGGCCGCCCAGATCGGTCATAAACAACTAGACTTTTTAGCCCAAGCTGGTCAAGCTCCTCAGCTATATAGCCAAATTGCCATTCATCTTCATTTCCATGACCTTCCTTCATTTGGTACGCTTTAGGTTCTAAGCTCAATATTTTTTGGAAATCATCTTCTAAGGGCATTATGTTTTGTTTGTATCTTTCAGATGATCCTTCGCGGGCAATATAATTCAAATGCGCGTTGGGATCTTCCGATCGTTTATAGGCCGCCCATGTCACATCATACTCTGAAGATCCATTCCAAACTGGTACAGAGTCTACACGAATAGCTCCTACAACATGAAGTTTAGCTTGGGGATCTGTCGTACCGATGCCAACCTTGCCACCTCTTTTTAAAGTGATTCCTTGACCCCAATCCCAAGTATCATCATCACCACTCTTGTCATGGGTGATTTGCAGAAATCCTTCACCCTCTGTACGACAGTGAAATATGAATTTTTTGTTTATTTCATCCTTCCCTAAAATTAAATCGCCGACAACCTGAAGTTTGCGTTTAGGCCTAGACGTACCGATGCCGACATTGCCCTGTTTATCAAATCGCACGCGCTCTATATTATCTGTGTAAATAGCTAATATGCCATCTCCTTGCTGCTGTAGCCCCGTGTCATCATCACCAATTGCTAGATGAATTTTAGGAGTTGTAGTACCAATGCCGACCTTGCCACTGATAACTGCATTCCCACCATTTACATGAAGTTTAGCTTGGGGATTCGTAATACCGATGCCGACACTAGTACTATCTAAATTAATCTGAGTATCAGCATGAATCAATAACTTTTTATCTTCATTTTCTGTGAGATAAACCTCATCCTGATCGCCAAAATTTAATTGCGCTCCCACTCCATGATTATTTGGACCTATCAAACGTAATGTTTTTTTATCTGTGCTGTATATGGTTAATCGATGTGAAATATCCGTAAGACCAATGCCGACTTTACCATCAGAATTAATCCGCACTCGCTCTGCGTTATTTGTGTAAATAGCTAATATGCCATCTCCTTGCTGCTGTAGTCCGGTGTCGTTATCACCAATTGCTAGATCAATTTGAGGATTCGTAGTACGGATAGCGACCCTACCACTAATAACCGCATCCCCACCATTCACATGAAGTTTAGCTGCGGGAGAGTTTGTACCGATACCAACACTACCCTGATTATTAACTCGCACCCGCTCTGAATTATTTGTGTAAATAGCTAATTCGCCATCTCCTTGCTGCTGTAGTCCGGTGTCATTATCACCAATTGCTAGATGAATACGGGGGTCATTATTCCGAATCCCAACATTCTGCCCACTATACAAAAGTGGCGTTTTTTCGATGGGTATAACTAGCCGACCATCGGGATAGCTACCAATATTTTGATAGTCAATATATATACAAGCTAGTCCAGAAGCACTGCTTGTCACTAAATTGCTAATTGTTAGCTCAATTCCCTGTCCTTCTGTTAATTGGTTTATCTTGGGTGTAAAACTCCACTGAGGGGTATTCGCCGTATGTTCTGATGCCCAAGAATTGGTATCTGTTACTGCGATTTGAACGCCGTTTAACTGGGTAGTTGTTTTCACCAGTGCGTCTGGATGATCTCCCCGCTCAAAGCTGACAATAAACTTTGAACTTTGGTTTAATAAGAGAATTGGTCGCGTGTTATTAGACAAAGGAGAATTGAATACCTTTAATCTCAGAGTGTTTTGAGTAGTTCCATCATTGAGAATCGCATTAGAACCTAAGACCCGAAATTGTAAAGGAATTTGCGTCTTGCTGGGATAATTGATGACAGAAACTGTTATTCTGGAGCTTACTTTATCCTCAATTACTTCCTCGTTTTCTCCCTGCAAAACTAGACCAACATCTCTGCCACCATACAGTAATTCAACATTGCTACTTTTAACAGTGCGATTATTAGCTGTAAGTTTTAAGAATCCTAGCTGAATCTTCTCAGACGGATTTAACTTCAGTTCAGATTGGTGAAGAAAATAAATCGAAAAAAAGCGATCTTCTTCGTCATAATTTACTTGCCATTCGCTAGTTGCATCTATTTCTATTTCACTAGGTTTAAGGCCTAAATCTTTTTCCCAACGCAGTTGGAAATGGCTTTTTTTAGCACTAGCCGCTCTAGTACCGCCTGCTTGAACAGTCGCTAATTTTGCGGCTATGACATTAGGGTCTTTAAAGATGACGACTTCTTCGCTATCATTAAACACCTCTAAATACAATTTTGAGGGTTTATTACCATCTTCTAAATAGATGGTGTTACTAATTTCAGCTTGGTTATTTTCTCCGTAATAAAACTGAAATTTCAAAGGCTCTTGAATCGAAAACTTTTCAAAATCAATGGCCTTTTCGGCTTGACGGATTTCTTCGGGAACTCTGGTAAGCATGATCATTACTCCTTGAGAAAAAAGAGATTGATGTTTGTGGTTGCGCTTTATTCGCTAATGAGTTTTGAGAATGGACAATCAACAATGCTACTAGCTAATCTGATACCCATAATTTGAGATAGGGTGAAGCCCACTTCCAATATCCACAGTTCCCTCTGCTGCATAGAAATGATACAAATCTGACGGGGGAGCAAAGTGAATAATCATAAAGGAAAAATTTACTGGCTCGTACTGTCTGTTAACGTCTCTCATACCTATTACACAATAACCCTTCTCAACTTTTTCGACAGAAACAAGGTTATCTGCATATTGATACATTGCTGTAAGGAAAATCGCAAGATCCTGCCGGTACTGCACAGTAAATCCATAATAAATTGTAAATTGCCCCGGATGGTTATAGATAACTCTCGTGCCTTTTGAAAACCCTTTATATTGCCACGACTTTTCGCCAGTATTGAAATGGATTTGACCACAAATCATTCGGTTTATAATTGTACCATTTTCGCCGAATTTTACAGAACCATTAACATCCAACTTAGCTTGGGCACTAGCCGTACCGATGCCGACATTGCCACTAATAACCGCATGACCCTCCACATGAAGTTTAGCTGCGGGATTATTCGTACCGATGCCGACATTACCAGAGGCATTAACTCGCACTCGCTCTGAATTATTTGTGTAAATAGCTAATTGGCCATCTCCTTGCTGCTGTAGCCCCGTGTCATCATCACCAATTGCTAAATGAATTTTAGGGAGTGTACTCATACCGATGCCGACCTTGCCACTAATAAGCGCATCCCCACCGTTCACATGAAGTTTAGCTTTGGGATCTGTCGTACCGATGCCGACATTACCAGAGGCATTAACTCGCACCCGCTCTGAATTATTTGTGTAAATAGCTAATTGGCCATCTCCTTGCTGCTGTAGCCCCGTGTCATCATCACCAATTGCTAAATGAATTTGAGGGAGTGTACTCATACCGATGCCGACCTTGCCACTAATAAGCGCATCCCCACCGTTCACATGAAGTTTAGCTTTGGGATCCTCCGTACCGATGCCGACATTGTCTTTAATAACTGCACCACCATTCACATGAAGTTTAGCTTTGGGATCTGTCGTACCGATACCGACCTTGCCATCTAGTCTTTTCAAAGTGATTCCTTCAGCCCAATTCCAAGCTCCAGACGGGTTGTCATAGACGATCTGCAGCTGTTCACCACTTTCGTTTGTGCCTGTACGAGCGTGAAGTCTGAATCTTCTGTTGTGCTCATCCTTCCCTAAAACTATATCGCCGTTAACCTTAAATTTAGTCGTCCAGTAATCAAATGCCTTTGTACCGACACCGACTTGATCCCCACTATACAAAAGCGGCATTTTTTCGATAGGTATAACTAGTCGCCCATCGGGATAGCTACCAATATTTTGATAGTCAATATATATACAGGCGAATCCAGAAGCACTGCTTGTCACTAAATTAGTAATTAATAGCTCAATTCCCTGCCCTGCTGTCAATTGTGTTGTATTGGCATTGGGTGTAACAGTCCACTGATTATTATTTGTGCTACGGGATACTGTCCACGAATTGGTCTCTGTAGCTGGGACTGCGATGCTAACGTTGCTTAACTGACTATCTGTTGCCACCAGTGCGTCTTTATGAGCTCCCTTCTCAAAGCTAACAATAAACTTTGAGTTACTGTCTAATAATAGAATCGGTCGTGCATTACTAGACAAGGGAGAATTGATCACCTTTAATGTCAGATTGTTTGAGGTAGTTCCATCATTGAGAACCCTGTTAGAACCTAATACCCGGAATTGTAAAGGGATTTTCGTCTTGCCGGGATAATTGATCACAGAAACTGCGATTCGGGAGCTTATTTCATACTCAAGTTCCTCGCTTTTTTCCCCCCGCACAATAAAACCCTTTCCACCATACAGCAATTCAACATTGCTACTTTTAACAGTGCGATTATTAGCTGCAAGTTTCAAGAAACCTAGCTTAATCTTCTGAGATGGCTGTAATTTTAGTTCAGATGTCCGAAGAAAATAAATCGAAAAAAAGCGGGTGTCTTCGTCATAATTGACTTGCCAGTCTGTAGTTGATTCCATTTGGATTTCATCAGGTTTAAGTCCTAAGTCCTTTTCCCAACGGAGTTGAAAATGGCATTTTTTCGCACTAGCCGCTTGAGTCCCCCCTTCTTGAACAGTTACTAATTTTCCAGCACCTGTTTTAAAGGTGATGACCTCTTCGCTATCATTAAACACCTCTAAATATAACGTCGACGGGGGGTTACCATCTTCTAAATAGACGGTGTTACTAATTTCAACTTGGTTGTTTTGTTCGTAATAAAACTGAAACTTTAAAGGTTCTTGAGTGAGAAAATTACCAAAATCAAGGGCCTTCTCGGCACTACGAATTTCTTCGGGAACTCTGGTAAGCATGATGGTTACTCCTTGAAAAAAATAAATTGATTTTTGTGGTTGGGCTTAATCGCTGACGATTTCGACTTCTTGAGAAAATGAATCTGGTGATTCAGGCTGCTGTAATTGGGCTTCTCCTTGTCTCTGGATTTTGCCAATCAGTTGATAGACTTGGCGGTAAGGCATCGTCCCCAAAGCTTCTAAAACTTGGTTGACTTCTCCCAAAGTTAATTTGAGGGAAATTTCTTCACTTTCATTCATTGGTTTCTTCTCTTGTGCTTAATTTTAGCCAGCCATCATAAATTTTTTGTGGACTGGAAAAAACGGACTCGGAATCAAAAGGAACTAGGGGACGATTCGACCAAATTACCCCATTTTTTCCTAGCCAAGACCACTCATAACCGGGTACTTCGGCAAGGGAAAGTTTGATCTGATCAAGATCATTAATTGGCTCAAGATCACTCAGCAGTGGTGCTGCCAAAAATGTAATCTCAATCGCTTGTAAAGCAGGTACATACTGTTCCGGCGGAATGGAAATAGTCTTAGCCGGAAGTATCCCACAAGTCGCGTTCACTTTCCCTCGTGGGTCGATTAACATTACTAGAGTTTGGGCGGTGTTTTCCTCCAGGGTTTGCTCTAGATTTAATGGGTTATTAGGCGTAGTGTCTGTGGCATTATTAAACAGGGTTTTGATCTGTGGATGGGGAACATAGCAGCTTTGGGGGGCATAAAAAATGCCATCTGTGTAAGTGCTATCTTTTTTTTCTATCCAGTAGCCCACTACACCATCATTAAACTGCTGGTATTCACCAATACGGATGGGGAATTTGACCTTTTCAAAAGCGTCCGTTGTTCGGACTTTATTGCCGAAGATGTCCTCAGAGAAGGATGTGCGATTCTGGCTAACTGCAGGTATGCCTTGGACATCTAAATTGATTCGCGATCGCACTAGGGCTAATGGTCGCGCCACCAGCAAAGATATGGCTTTATTTTGAGCAAATCCTTCGGGGTCAATGGTTTCTAATGACTTATTGACAGTAGTGAGGAAATCGGTAAAAAATTGCGCTCCTTGTGCAATCAGATAGCTAACCATTTGCTTGAGATAGGGGTTAGTCTTCTCAATCATTTGCTGAATCTCCTGTGGACTGTAATCACGTCCCGGAATAGAGCGCAATTTAGCCGTGCGATCAATCATAACTAGAGCATCACCCTGATCATCATAAATCGTCAGGCTATTATCTAGGTTGTTGGGTAAAATCCAGCCACATATTGGGTTTGTGCTGGGCACTCCACTCATTTCCTCCTCTTGTTTCCTGGCGCTCCTTGTTCCGGGTTTTTGAGTAGCCGACAGCCAGCGGAAATTCAAACGAGCAGGTTGGGCTAAACGGGGGGCCAGGTAGATGGGATGCGTTGATAACACATTAGCAAGATTCGATGGCAGTGTTAGGGGTTGGCTAGTGACAATCTCAGGGCGGTTATCACTGTCAAGTAGCATATTAACCCGTCCAAAGGTGTCAACGAGTCGCAAACTACTAATTTTTAATCCTCCGACACGAATCGGACTAAAAGCGAACCTCAATAAAGGCGATCGTAAAATACTATCCGGCACGAGATGGGCGCTACGCCCTAAAGCATTTTTCACGTCTCCGAGGAAATTTACTGATGGTCCAGATGAAGGAAGTAAATTATCGTTGACATCTAACTGAAATGTCCGATTATAGGTGAGTAGCGCGTCACTAAAGCCCCCTAGACTCTGGGCGAGACAGCCGTTAAGAGATTGCAGTTGTTCATAAGCCCGCAGTGCCGTATAAATCGGAGCATTAGCTGTGGGGTTTTTCTGGTAATACCACGCTTTTACAGCCTCAAAATTCTTAACGAGGAAGTCTTCAGTTTGGTTGTCTAGGGAGATATTTTTCTCTTGGTAGTAGTCGGGCAGTAGATACCTTTTCAAGTAATCTATCAGATTGTTTTTCAGCAACATACTAGCAGAGGGAGAAAGAAAACTAGCTCCACTGTAAATGCTGGGATAATCGGCGAAACCACTTGCACTTGTAGGCGTGATGTCAATGCCATTGACCCGTAATTGATAGTTGTTTTTGATGATGTCAGGGGGGTAGTTTGTGCTTTGGTCGTATTTCGTGCTTTCTCTCGTATGGTTTAGCGCTTTCAATTGTACTTGCCATTCCAAGAGGAAGGGGTTCCAAGGCTGATCTTTCCATTCACGGAAGCCAATTTTTTCTGTAGGTTTGCTGACAAACTGGTTGAGGAGTTCGTCAAAAACATTTAAGGTTCCACTTTCAGGTAAGGTCTGCAAATCAATGGTCTTAGTTAATAATTGGCATTGGAGGAAACCATCTTCCCTCGAACGCTCGTCGTCACGGTTGCGAGTCGGTTTAACCACTTCCCCAGTCATTAAAAGTACGGGGTCACTTGGTTGCCAATAGCGAGGACCTGGAACTATTTTGATGCTATAAGATGGTCGCAACAAACCGATTTTATCTCGGCAATTCTGGTCAATTTGTGCCGGTGATAGCGGTTTTTTGTAAAAGCTAACGCTGGCGATGCGCCCTTGTAAACGATTAGTGTGGGAAGAATTAGACATCAAATAGGTGATCCCATTAAAGGCATTCTTGGCTTCTAAGTAAAGGAAAACCCACCCATTCTTAGGAATTGCCGTCCAGCTTACCTGACCGTTTACTTGTTGCCCGTTAATGTAGATTTTTTGCCAATTGCTGCCAATTCCACTACTAGAATTAACATGAAGGTTGGCCAGTCCACTACCTTTCACATCTAAAAGGGAACCCTGAGCTCCCGTCGGTATGTTTACCCACATCGAGATAGCCTGGATATTCCCTAAATCAGAGATTTCATAATCCTGATTGCCATTAAAAGATAAACACTTGGTGGCAATATCATCATCCTCCAATGTGGAGTCGCCTTTGACTGATTTTTTCGGGGCAATTAAACGAGATTCTTTGTTAAACCGCTTAAGTTCAGCAATTAGTTCTTCAATAGACTTGGCAAGTCTGGCGGCGCTTGAATTACTGTCAAAAGAGTAGTTTTGAAAACTAGCAGGAGCAGAGGCGCTGGTAACTTCACCCTCTTTATTTCTTCCTAATGTCAAAACTCCGGTACTTTTGATCTCATTCTCTAAGGCTTTTAGTCCATATTGATTGTTCTCAGGCTTGCCATCAATAAACGACTTGATTAAATCCATGTCACTGGCTCTTTTGATCGCGCTTAGTTGATTGGATGTTAATCCTTGTAATGCTAATAGTGTGTCTATTTTGCTTCTATCTAGCAAGCCAGTTCTAGTGACATAACTAGCCAGCATATACTTGTACCAATCAGCATATACTTGTTCTCGAATTGAGCCAATTTTTGCTAATTTTTGGTCGTATTCGCGCTGTGATTGGTTAACTTCGCTAAGCTTATCACCGATACTTGCGGATAATGTCACCTGAATGTTTGCTTCTCCTTGCACTGCATTAGCAGGTTGGGCATTTCCCGAAGCAGAAACCTTGGCGTTACCTTCTGGCACCACCTGCCATAATACCTCTCTAGACCTGCTAGTAAAGCTGTCCTCGTGTAGTGCATCTTGAAACTTCGGGCCAAAGTCGAGATTCTGCTGCATTAAACGCCCGCTCATTTGTAGGGCTTCTAGTTGCTCCTCAAGAATCTTGCGGTTTTCTATCTTTGAGTCTAGTTGACGAGCTAAATAAGCTGCTATAGCTTCTTCTTGGGTATTCCCTACGGCAATCTTTCCTTGGTATTTCTTCGTTTCTGGCTTAGTTAAAGAAGCATTCGGTGTAAACTTTAAGGAAGCATGACAAAGAACACGACGAGGAAAACTTTGGTTATTGCCTATTTCTACTGTCCAGCCGGCCTTACTTTGCAGAATATCCAACAGGCCTTGAGGATTTGTTTCTTGGGACTGTTCTTGAATAAATTTTTCAAGATAATCTTTGTTAGAGTCGCTATACCAACCAATAACGTCATAGCGTAGGTTATTGGCTGGGGTTGTGGTGATTTCCCCATCATGAAAACCGAAAACACTGCGACAGTTGGGATAAAAACCAGCAAAGGCGACCTTTTCGTTGTCTAAGCTATCAACTCTAGCAAAGGGTCCAATAGCTGACAACTCCTTAATATATTGGGCATCTGTTGTCCTCGAGCGCCATTGTCCTAATTCTAACTTACGCCCCAGAAAACGATAGGGCTGATATTCATTAGTAGCTGGATAATAGAGAATATTAATTGTATCTTTTGGTGTAGCGCCTTCAGGATACAAATAATCACTTTCCACAACCCATTTCTTTTCCGCTAGATTGCCCCTGCGTCTTATAATCAACCAACGATTAGGGACAAGGGGGAATGTAATCCCTGATTGTCCTTCTCTGGCTATACCATTAGTCAGAGCATCCGGCAAAGACCAGTGCAGATGAATACCGGCTTCTAAGGTTAATTGGGATTGTTGGAACGGTGGCGATAACACGGTTTCACTAATATAAGCATTACCGGGCTTCATTAGTGTTGACCCCTTGTAGTAAGGGAGCTTAGTATAATCGGTCATTTCCTCCAGTACGTTTGTCCGGCTGGGCAGGTACAGAGCGTCAAGGTACATCGGAACCAGGAGTGTGGTCATAACTGTAGTATGTAAGGATGAATGAAGCAGAAGCCTAAATCGTCAGTTTTGGGAATTTTCGCTGTTCCACTGCGGAGAGGTTGGCAATGCGCCCAATCCACCGGCAGAAGCTTTAAGATGCGTTTTTTTCTTTACTTTTTGAATAGTAAGGAGCCTTGATTTATTTTTCAACACTTTTGGTCTTCTTTTTTGTAAATTTTTGTAATTTTTCTTGTTATTTTTGGTTATTTTTTGTTATTTTTTGTTATTAATTCGGGTTCTTCGTTACTTGGTATGGTTCGATAGGGGGGCATAAATTGACTAAATCCTTATCTGGCAAGAGATTTAATTGATTAGTTCGCTCTAGATCGAAAACAGTTGACAAAAATCGCAGCAACGCCCATCTCTATAAGGGTTTCATTCCTTACAATCCCGTCCATTGCATAAAACAAACCGAAGAACCAAACAATTTCAAGTTTGTCGATGCTTTAAATTCTGCTGCTAGATAAGCATCTGCTGAATGAGCAAACAGGCGCTCATGAAAAAGGGAGAATAATACCATTTTTCACAAGTAATGGCAGAGATGGTTAATTGCCCTCACCCCTAACCCCCCCCTGCCCCCCCGACATCGGGGGGCAAGATACCTGCCAAGAATAAAGAAAAATGGTATAATAATGATAATATCCACTAGAAACCCGACAATCGGGCATTTGGTAGCGGCATCAATCCCACCAATGCCCAAAATATTGCCGTCGGGTTAATAGGTCCAATTTTGTTTCGTCTGTAGGGTGTAGGTTCCGTCGCGCACATTGACCCGATGGGGGATCAGCTTCAGGTCTCGGAAGATATTAGCTTGGTGTTGTAGGGCCGTCAGAGAGCGATCGTCGATCGGGATAATGGCACGTTCAGAGGCCCGTTGTTCGAGATTAGTGATGATCGCCGGATCGATCTCGTGGTGAGCTGCCAAGCGTCTGGTCGCTTCTAACTCCTGTTGTTTCGCCCAAGCACCCGCCTCGTTCACCTCTTCTAAAATCACCTTCAGTACATCGGGATAATCCCGCACCAATTCGGGAACCGCATAATAATAGGTCGGCACTTCTAGAGAGGCGTTTTCCCCAAAGATACTCCCTAGATCGGCCACCGATCTTCCCGGATAGGTGCGCGTCTCGGTGGGGGAATAGGGAACCCACACCACCCAAGCGTCGATCTCACCGCGACGGAAAAGCACCAGTGCTTCCGGTTGGGTTGCATACACCAGTTCGATATCGCTTAATTCTAGATTCACTCTCATCAGGGCGCGGATGAGGACGTAATGGGCGCTCGAACCTCGATCGAAGGCGATTCTTTTGCCTTTTAAAGCCGCCAAGGTCTGTATTGGCGAATCTTCAGGCACGAGAATCGCCTGACCTTTCGGGGCGGTATATTTTTCCTTGGCTACCCGGACAAAGACGTGTTCCGCCGCTTGCGAGAAAATACTGGCTGTACCGCCACCACCACAGAAGTCGATCATTCCGTTGCTCAGGGCCTCGATCAGCGAGGAAGCGGAAAGAAAACTCGTCCACGTTACCGTCACCCCAAAGGGTTTTAAGCGTCTTTCCAGAAAGGCCTGGGAGCGGAGAACTTCCAGATTAGTCATGCCCTCAGGGTAGCCGATCTTGAGGGTTCCTAGCCGCCGCGCTTGTTTGGCTAGGGGAGTGATAGGGTCGGGGGTTGAGCGCTTGAACCAGCGATCAATCGCAATACAGAAGAGAATGCCAGCGATAAATAATCCCACGGTTTCCCATACCCGGGGGGTCGTATTCTGGGGGAATTTAAAGCTATCGACGAGGTTGAGAATCGGGTTATCCGATCGAGAATTTTGACCGACGGCGATCGTGTCGGAAAATCCAGCCAGGAGAAAGCTCCCCACCAGACTGGTCACAAAAAGCAGCGCGGGAAGAACTCCCCGGCAATTTCGCCACGGTTTCCAGAGACACTTGAGCGAACGGTGGAGCATGGGATTTCTCGCAGAAAACAAGATTTATTGTCGGGCAAGGAGACAAGAGGAAAGGTTTTCCCAACTCGATCGGGAGAGGTTCCATTAGTTTTAAGTGGGTGGGTGGAATTAAATATAAGATGAACGTAGGTTGGGTTGAAGCATGAAACCCAACGCCCGCATGGGTTACGAAGTGCGCTAACCCATCCTACAAATAATTGTGCCTCCCTCCTCGATTGTGTAATGAAGTACATTTATAAATGTATTGAAAATGATATAGTTTTAAAACAAAATTGCGCCCGCCTTTGAGAGATCGAGGTAATATGGATGGATTGGTTGATCGAAATCGTCAAAATCGCGGTGGCCACCGGCATAGCCACCACCTTCGATGACAATATTTATCTAACCGGCTTTTTTAGCGAGGTAAATCGTACCTTTCGCCCGGTTCACGTTGTCGTCGGCGAGCTAGTCGGGTTTACAGCCTTGGTATCGGTTAGCTTGCTGGGTTTTCTCCTCGGCCTAATCATCCCGCCGATTTATATCGGTCTTCTCGGAATCCTGCCGATCCTCATCGGTGTGAGAAATTTAGTGACGTTAAATCGCGATAACGAGAGGGAAACCGCAGATCGCAAGGTGAATTTGCGAAGAAACGCCCAATTTCATGGGTTCGCCTCCCGCAGACTACCCCTCGGTCAAGTCCTCAGAGATCGCCAAACCTATCAAGTTTCCGCGGTCACGATATCCAATGGCGGCAATAATCTCGGTATCTATATTCCCCTATTCGCCAATAGTACCGTGGCGCAGTTAGCCGTAATCATCCCGATCTGCTATCTAATCGTCTGTACTTGGTTATTTCTCTCCTATCATCTAACCCGCCAACCGGGGATCGCGGTTGTCCTCAGCCGTTATGCGAGCAAGCTTTTCCCTTTTGTGCTGATGTGGTTGGGCCTACGGATTATTCTCGATAACGGCTCCTATCGCCTGTTGATTCCCACCGGCTAAATTAGACCCCTGTAAAAATCGCGATAATCGAGAACTCCTTTAGATCAACCTTATCGAGAAAATCCCGATGAATGTATCAATGTTGTCAATCCGATCGCTGTTTCGTCCCTTCCATTCGCTATTGCGGCGGGGATTTGTATCCTTCTTGGTATTGGGATTGCTGGGTGCGCTCGCGCTCGCTTCCTGTACGTCCGGGGGGGTCGCCTCGAAACCGGAGGTGAAATTAAATCTTGTTTCCTTTTCGGTCACGAAAGCCGCTCACGACCAGATTATCCCAAAATTCGTCGAGAAATGGCAAAAAGAGCGGAACCAAAAAGTCATTTTCGAGCGCAGTTACGGCGGCTCCCTAGCTCAGGCCGATGACGTGATTGCTGGGAAACAAGAGGCGGACGTAGTACATCTAGCCCTACCTCTAGACGTGACGCGCATCGCCGACGCGGGGTTAATCGATCGCGGTTGGGAAGATCGGGTTCCGAGAAGGGGAGTGGTGAGTCAATCGGTTGCGGCGATTGTGACGCGGGCAGGAAATCCAAAAAATATTCAATCTTGGGCGGATCTGGCCAGAGAGGACGTTACAGTTCTATCCGCCGATCCGAAAACTTCCGGGATCGCTATTTGGCAGTTATTAGCCCTCTGGGGTTCGGTGACGCAAACGGGGGGCGAACCAGCACAGGCATGGGATTTTGTCCGCCAAGTCTATGAAAAGATTCCCACCCTAGCTAGAGATGCGCGGGAAGCCAGCAATGCCTTTTTCCAAGAGGGAAAGGGGGATGTTTTAGTCACCTACGAAAACGAGGTAATTCTAGAGGCCAGAAATCGACCCGACACCAGTTACTTCGTCCCTTCGGTCAATATCTCGATCGATAATCCCGTTGCGGTGGTAGATAGAAATGTCGATAAACACGGCACGCGAGAGGTGGCCGAGGCCTTTGTGGATTTCCTCTATTCCGAGCCGGCACAAGAGGAATTCGCCAAATTAGGCTATCGATCGGTCAATCCCTTTATCATGATCGCCACCGAAGCCAAATTACCTCCCGTGGAAACGCTGTTTAGCTCCCAAGATTTAGGGGGTTGGCCTTTGATCCGTAACGAGTTTTTAGCGAAGGGAGCTATTTTCGACCAAATCAGAGCGAATTCTCCCACCTAAAAGCCATCAACGATAGGGTTATCAATCTCTCTTCAATTCTATGCAACAATTCCGTCTTTTTTATCTAATTACCCTCTTACTGATAGGCCACTGGATGACCGGTTGCTCCGATAGAGCGGAAAGCGGGGAACAACAAGTCAGCGTGGACGGGGGGGCCGTGGGCTTCGCCCTAGCGCTCGCCGTTGCCGAAGAATACCAAAAAGTCGATCCCAAGGCCCGCGTCGGGGTGGCCTTTAGCGGTACAGGTGGGGGATTTACCCGACTCTGTAACGGTAGCATCGATATTGCGGTCGCTTCCCGTATCATCCGGGAATCGGAATCGAAAGCCTGTAAGAGGGCGGGAATCGAGTACATCGAGCTACCCATGGCGCTGGACGGTCTGGCGTTGGTAGCGAACAAAAACAATAAGTTTCTCAAGTGCCTAACTCGAAAAGAGTTAAAGACACTCTGGGAGGCAGATGCCGAAGGAAAAATCGTTACTTGGGATCAAGTTAATCCTAAATTTCCCAAAGAAAGAATTCTGTTATTCGCACCTCCTGTGGACGCGGGAACGACCGATTATTTCACCCAATCGATCACCAAGAGAAGAGGGAATATTCGGAGCGATTATACGCCCAGCTTTAACCAAAATACTCTGATTCAGGGAGTCATCGGCAATGCCAACGGATTCGCCTTTGCGGGGATCGCTTTCGTAATGCAAAATCAAGACAAGGTAAACGTGGTCGGGCTAGAAAATCTGGATGGCAAAGAGTGTGTTAAGCCCATTCCTTTGGAGAACGTCAAGCGCAATACCTATAGTCCCCTGACTCGCCCCCTCTTCATTTACGTTAGCAAGAAGGCACTGGATAGCAAACCTTCGGTTGAACGTTTCGTGCGTTTCTTTGTGGATAATTCGTGGAAATACGTGGACAGTGTAGGCTATGTGTCGTTACCCGATCTCGCCTACGTGAAAACTCGGGAACGATTCGAGAAACGACAAACGGGATCGACTTTTATAAATGCCAAGCCAGGTGAACCGATTATCAACTTTTTCTAAGGAGGAAATAGTAAACCCATGACCAGTACCGGTTCCTTTGATGACTCTCTGTTCGCAAGAGGGGATTCTCTTCTCAAGCGAGCCTCCGATGATGTTCCCGAGAAAATTATCGGAACGATTTTGTTCGCCTGCGCCCTTGTATCTGTAGTCACAACCTTCGGCATCGTCGCTATTATTTTCAAGGAAACTGTCGCTTTTTTCCAGGAAGTAAGTTTCGGGCAGTTCTTCTTCGATAGCCAATGGACTCCCCTTTTTAATCCTCCCCGTTTCGGGATCTGGCCGTTGATTAACGGAACCCTTTTAACCACGGTCATCTCAATGGTGGTCGCAGTTCCGTTGGGATTGTCTTCAGCGATTTATCTGGCCGAGTACGCAACCCCGAAAGCAGCTTCTATTCTGCGTCCGGCCGTGGAAATTCTGGCGGGAATTCCCACCGTAGTTTACGGTTACTTCGCACTGATCTTTCTCACGCCCTTACTACGGAATTTTTTACCCGTAGAGGTTTTTAACGCCCTCAGCGCGGGATTGATGATGGGAATCATGATCACCCCGACCGTCGGTTCGATCAGCCTAGACGCGATTAAATCGGTTCCCCGTTCCCTGCGCGAGGGTTCCTATGCCCTAGGAATTACCAAGCTGGAAACAATTTTCAAGGTGGTTCTGCCGGCCGCCCTATCGGGGATTATGGCTTCGATTATTTTGGGGGTTTCCCGTGCGGTGGGAGAAACCATGACCGTCCTGATCGCGGCGGGTGCTCAACCTCGTCTAACTTTCAATCCACTGGAATCGATCGCCACCATGACCGCTTTTATGGCGCAGGTTTCCAGCGGAGATGCCCCCAGAGGGAGTTTCAATTTTAAATCCATCTACGCGGTCGGTGCGGTGCTTTTCCTGATCACTCTGGCACTCAATATCGGCAGTTATTGGATTTCTAATCGCTTTAAGGAAAAATACGACTAATTATCATGGTTAAATCTTCTCCTGATAGGGATACGGCCGTCTTTAACGATCGACTCGAAAGCCGAGAAACCATCGGCAAAATCTACGAGTATGTTTTCTTGATCGGATTACTCATCGGTCTATTCGTTCTCGCTCTACTGTTGCTCAATGTCCTTCATGACGGACTGGCCCGCCTACTCACCCCCGGTTTTCTCACGGAAACCCCCTCCCGTTTTCCCGATCGCGGGGGAATTCGCCCCGCAATTATCGGTAGCCTCTATTTGGGAGTAATCGTGATCTTGGTAGCGGTGCCCATCGGGGTGGGCGCAGCCCTATACCTAGAAGAATACGCCCCGAAAAACTGGTGGACGGCGCTGATCGAGGTGAATATCGGCAATCTGGCCGGGGTTCCCTCGATCGTTTACGGTTTACTCGGTTTAGGGGTCTTCGTCTATTTACTGAATTTCGGCTCTACCCTACTTTCCGGGGCCTTAACCCTATCTCTACTATCGCTGCCAGTCATTATCGTTGCGGCGCGCGAAGCGATCCGGGCGGTTCCCGATTCCCTCCGCCAAGCTTCCTACGGTCTAGGCAGCACCAAATGGCAGACGCTCCAACACCATGTTTTACCCTACGCGGTGCCGGGGATTCTCACGGGGGTAATTATCTCCGTGTCGCGGGCGATCGGGGACGCAGCCTCGCTAGTGGTGGTGGGAGCGGTGAGTTTTCTGACCTTCGATCCTGGTTTATTCGAGCGATTTATGGTACTGCCCATTCAGATTTTTAGTTATGTCTCCCGTCCTGAACCCGGTTTCGCCAACGCCGCCGCCGCAACGATTATCGTTCTGATCCTTTTGATCATGGCGCTGAACGCCATCGCCATCTATCTACGTCAACGCTATTCGACACCGAATTAGGGAAGGCAGCAGGCAGCAGGCGGGAGGTTAGATAAGTCTATTTAACTTCTTAATTGCCCACTCCTCTACTCCCCACTGCCCTCGAAACACATCTTTAATCATACTCAGGAGAATTGTTGCCATGACTACCCACCTTAACCCAGATCACAGTGTTTTCGATGCGGAAGGTGTCAAAGTTTTTTATAACGGGTTTCTCGCTCTTGTGGACGTTCATATTAAAATTCCTGCGCGAAAAATCGTCGCCTTTATCGGCCCGTCCGGTTGCGGCAAAAGTACCCTCTTGCGCTGCTTTAACCGCATGAACGATCTGATCCCCGGTGCCAAGGTGGAGGGAAGATTACTCTACCGAAATCAGAATATTTACGATTCGCAGGTCAACGCCGTCAAGTTACGGCGACAGGTGGGGATGGTTTTCCAACGTCCCAACCCTTTTCCCAAGAGCATTTACGAGAATATCGCCTATGCGCCCCGAACCAACGGTTATCAGGGAAATCTGGAGGAATTGGTCGAGTATTCCCTGCGGCAGGCGGCGATCTGGGAGGAAGTAAAGGACAAACTGAAAGAAAAAGGAACGGCACTATCGGGGGGACAACAACAGCGCCTCTGTATCGCCCGTGCCATCGCTATGAAGCCAGATGTTTTATTGATGGATGAACCCTGTTCGGCTCTCGATCCCATTTCTACCCGTCAGGTGGAGGAATTGTGCTTACAACTGAAGGAAAGTTACACGATCATCACCGTCACCCACAATATGCAGCAGGCATCGCGGATCGCCGACTGGACGGCATTTTTTAACACCGAAACCGATTTGTCTGGGAAACGCCGGGGGAAATTAGTCGAATTCAGCCCCACGGAAGTTATGTTCGGCAATCCGCAAACCGACGAGGCCCGGGAGTATATTACTGGGCGATTCGGCTAATTGAAACGGAAAAAAGGCTGATAGTCTGTTTTTCAAAACCGTGCGCGGTTTGATCCCGAAACATCCCTTGGTATGAATATAAAAAACTGGATTTTCGCCATTTTGTTGGTTTTTGTCCCGATCTCGATCGCTGGGAATTTCCTCCATTGGGACGTGACGACCATTTTTCTGAGTGCCTGTCTGGCAATCGTTCCCCTGGCCGCTTACATGGGAAAGGCAACCGAGGAAATCGCCGTCGTGGTCGGACCCAATCTCGGCGGTTTACTGAACGCCACCTTCGGCAACGCTACCGAATTAATTCTCGCCTACGCCGCCCTGGAAGAGGGTTTGATCGAGGTGGTGAAAGCGACGATTACCGGTTCAATTATCGGGAATCTGCTGCTGGTAACGGGCGTATCGATGTTTTTCGGCGGCTTACGCTATAAAGAACAGAAATTCCAGCCCGTGACCGCCCGTTTAAATTCCTCGTCGATGAATCTCGCTGTCGCCGCGATCCTCCTACCCACGACCGTTCAATACACCTCCGCCGCCATCCAGGAGATCGTCCTACAGCGTCTCTCGGTAGCGGTGGCGGCGGTATTAATTTTTGTGTATGGTCTGAGTCTGCTTTTTTCGATGAAGACCCATACCTATCTTTACGAGGTGGGGGACGCAACTCTCGCTCAAGAGTCGGGGGAAGCGGTAAGCGTAAAAAAGCCGAATCTCTGGCTGTGGGTGGGGATATTACTGCTCGTGACCATCGGGGTGGCGGTCGAATCGGAATTATTAGTTAATACCCTAGAGGAAGCCACGAGCGAATTAGGATTAACAACCCTTTTCACGGGGGTGATCCTGCTGCCAATTATCGGCAACGCGGCCGAACACGCCACCGCAGTTAGCGTCGCCTTAAAAGACAAAATGGATCTAGCGGTTTCTGTCACCGTTGGTTCGAGCCTACAAATCGCACTTTTTGTTGCACCCGTCCTCGTGATCGCGGGATCTTTTATCGGTCAGCCGATGGCTCTCGATTTCAACCCCTTTGAATTGGTCGCGGTCGCCGTTGCGGTGTGGCTGGCTAACTCGATCAGTAACGACGGTCGCTCGAACTGGTTAGAGGGTATATTACTCGTCGCGACCTACGCGGTGATCGCCCTCGCTTTCTTTTTCCATCCCGCACCGGGATAAAGCGATCGGTCGCACGAGATACAGTTTCTCCATTGGGATAGGTAGTAGGATTCTCCCGTTGCCGATTAATTGATCGGTTTCCCCTGCCATGGTGAAGGTATAACGAACGAACCCGACGGCTATCTTAAGGAAAAAAACGATGATCGAGATTGTGATTGCCATATCTACGGGTGTAGCAGCATTCGTCGCCACCAACCTCGACGATATACTGATCCTGACGATTCTCTTCAGCCAAACGGGAAAACTCTTCCGTCGTCGCGATATCGTGATCGGTCAGTATATCGGCTTTATTCTGCTGGTTATTGCCAGTTTAGCGGGATTTTTCGGGTGCTTTCTCATCCCTACCCCATGGATTCGCTATCTAGGCCTCGTTCCTGTGATTCTCGGCATCGTTTCCCTTCTCAAAGAAGAGGATAAGGAGGAAGAGCCGGAGAATGTCGAAGTGGATCTGGAGGGTGCGAAACATTCCCCCTTCGGTAGTTGGTTTGACTCGCGCACCTATAGCGTGGCTGCGTTAACCGTCGCCAACGGCAGCGATAATATCGGCATTTACGTTCCCCTGTTTGCCAGTAGTACCGTCACAAGTTTGATCGTTATCGTCAGCGTGTTTTTGATTCTGGTGGGGGTTTGGTGTGCGATCGCCTACGGGTTGACCAGCGTGCCGACCATCGCCACTATCCTAACCAGTCAGGGAAGTACCTTCGTTCCTTGTGTCCTGATCAGTTTAGGGATTTTTATCGTCAAAGAAAGTATTTCCCTCGCGTTTTTGTCCCTAGCAATTAGCTATCTCTGGGCGATCTTTGACCGCAGTCAGGAACTTGCAAGAAATTGACATCCTCACCGCCGTAACAGGAATTTCAACCCAGTATATTTAGGGTTTGCTGAAAAAGTTTGTTGGTGGGGTCAGGAGTCAGGAGTCAGTATTTTAAAAGGGTTTTACCATTATTCAGCAAACCCTAGGTAATTGACCCCCTCAAAATCGGTAAAACCCCACACCCGTTCGACAAAAGCTCACGCCGAAGTCTCACGCCGAAGTCTCGCCGAACGTCCGGAGTCTCACGGCCGAAGCCTGCCACCAGGAAAAACTTTTTGGCTCTTCGTTACTCTTTATGCTAAATCAACATACAAGATGCCAAGATAACATACTTCTAACCCAAAAATTTCGAAAGTTTCTCAAGCCATAGCCTCTCCGTTTTATTAGTTTAAGTTTATTGTTGATTCCCTCGACCACCCCATTCGTTGTCCTTCGCTCGAAATAACTAATGATTTCTCCAAACCAGTTTCGGATTGTTTGACAACTCTTG
>SFAU01000149.1 GCA_007096045.1 Microcystis novacekii Mn_MB_F_20050700_S1
GCAAGAACATCAATTTCTAGGTGTTGTCCTTCTTTACTGGCGCGCACACTGGGACTAACAACTTCCATACCAAAGCGTTGTCTGAGAATCGTTTCCATTGAGGGAAGGGCAAGTCCTTCCGTAAAGCTGCCGAATTTGGCACCAAGTCCCCCAATTTGTTTGCCCAGTTCTTTGAGTTGTTTGTCAGTTTCCTTGAGTTGTCGGTCAGTTTCTTTTTGAGCGGTAGTTAATTCGGCTAAGAGTCGCCATACATCTTCGGATGTGGTTGCCATAGATAATTTTTTCCTTCTGCTCTGGTCTATTGCTATTTTAGTCAATTGCGCCCCGATACTTCCTAATTTTTAACCCGCAATGATGTCTTTTTTGTCAAGTACATCTTATCGGATTTTAGATGAGCTTACCCTAGCAACCTTAAGCGAATACTACCGTGCGATTAGCGTAAACTAAAACGCGATTTTGCAAGTGTAAACGTACCGCTCGCGCTAACACCACCCTTTCTAAATCCTTACCTTGACGAATTAAATCTCCCACGGTATCGCGATGGCTAACTCTGACCACATCCTGCTCGATAATTGGCCCCTGATCGAGATCGGCAGTGATATAATGGGCGGTGGCTCCAATAATTTTTACCCCTCGATCATAGGCCCGTTGATAGGGATTAGCTCCGGCAAAAGCCGGTAAAAAAGAATGATGAATATTGATAATATTGGGGAAAAAGTTAATAAAATCTGGGCTAAGAACCTGCATATATTTAGCTAAAATCACTAAATCTATCCGGTATTCCCGCAGTAACTCTAATTGTCTGGCTTCCTGTTCAATCTTGGTTTCGGCGGTAATGGAAAGATGATGAAACTCAATACCGAATTGATTGGCAACTGAGTGTAATTCTCGATGATTGCTAATAATTAAAGGAATTTCTGCCCTAATTTCTCCCCCGTGTTGTCGCCATAATAAATCGAGGAGACAATGATCCTGTTTTGTCACCCAAATAGCTAGACGCGGAACAGTATCGGAAAAATGTAGGGACCAACTAGCCTGCAAAGGTTTGGCAATAGCGGCGAAAGCTGGTTCGATCATCCCACGGGGTAAATTAAACCCCTCTAATTGCCATTCTATCCGCATCAGGAACAATCCCGCCGAAAAATCCGTGTGTTGGTCAGCGTGGATAATATTGCCGCCATTAGCGTAGATAAAATTAGCGATTTTCGCCACTAGACCAATCTGGTCAGGACAAGAAATTAACAAGGTTGCAGTGGCAGCAGTCATAAATTATCGGCGGCAAGAATTGACTTTTTCTATCCCTAATTTATTACAATTTTAGGCACTTCGTCCCTTTGATGCACAAAAAAGATCGTTTGTCAATAGCGATCGCCGATTAAATTCCTGGTTAAACTGATAGGCTATTCCCTTGCTCAGAAGTGGCAAAATGCCGCTCGATTAGGGAGGGGACATCTTGGGGAGCTACCTGATTATAATGCTTTTTATCGGGCATAACCACCAGATTCGGGCCTTTTTTGCACTGTTTTAAACAGCCGGTTAATTTAATATTCACCGCTTCTCCCAGTCCTTTTTCCTCTAAACCACTCTCCAACCTTTGGCAAACTCTCGCACCGCCATTTTTCCAACAATCGGACTTCTGACAGATTAAGACGGTGGCTTTTTTCACTTTTGCCGGGGTGACTTCTGGGGTTTTTTCGCCGGATAAATGCTCAATCCCTAGTACCCTCAGTTTTAATTTTCCCTTTTTTGAACAAAGACTACTTTCTCCCGTCACTTTTAGCCATGAGTGGAGAGCAATATTGAGAGGTATGTGGTCTCGCAGTGTTTTTTCGGGCTTAAACCAATATTCCCGTTTATCCACACTGATTCTCAGATATTTTACCTTATATCCGTCTTTGAGGACAAAACCGAGGAATTGACCGACCACTTGAAAGGGAACCATGGCAGTTACAGATTTTGACATACTTTCTCACTTTTTACTCTTAGATTGCTAATTTTTCTCAAGGATTATGCTTGCCAACTGGTTTCCAGCCAAGGGATTAAACAGCTTTGGGAAGCCTCTAGCTGCCGCAGGACAATCCACAGCTATAAAAGTTGAGCGTGGCTATGGATGCGAACCTGCAAAGGCTGATGGAACAAGCATTTATCTTCAATGTCTAGGGCCTGCAGCCAGTGGTAGAGCTGCCAGCGCTCCCAAGCACTAAGATTGAAGATTTTCTCACCTTCCGATGGCAATTTGTCTGTACTCATGGGGCTTTTAATTGAGAACTATTAGCAATATAACTCTAGGCTGATGTTCTCAGTATAACCAACAACTGCAAATAATTATCAATAACCTGAAGAAAAAAAAGTTGTCCGGTAGCGGCGATCGGCTAAAATCTTGCTTGTCCGCTTTGCCGACAGGAATCGCTACCGCCTACAATTGTCAAAGGGATAAAAATGGAGATAAAAAGATTTATTGACGAAAATTATGCATAAAAAAGCTCAAAAAACCGATAATTCAGCAGTTCTCTATTTTGATGGTGGTTCTCGCGGCAATCCGGGGAGAGCAGCCGGTGCAGCGGTAATAGTTTTAGCCGAGGGCAATTCCTTGACTACGACTAGATATATGGAGATAGCCACTAATAACGAGGCTGAATACACGGGATTGATTATTGGATTGGAAAAAGCCCAAGAATTAGGCTTAAAAAGCCTAGAAATTCGTGGAGACAGTCAATTAGTCATCAATCAAGTTAAGGGAGACTGGAAGGTAAAAAGCGATAGTTTACGTCCCTTTTATCAGCGTGCTTGTCAATTAGTCGCCCAATTTGATCGCATTAGCTGGCGCTGGATTGAACGAGCTAAAAATAGTTTAGCTGACGCTGCTGCTAATCATTGTCTGGATGCAGCGAAAAAATCGCCAGAAAAACCGAAGGAAGGCGAAACTAATCTCAATATTCTGCTCCAATCCCTGAAACCAGTCCTAAATACCGAAGAATTCGTTTTTTCTTCCCTAACAGCAACAGGACTAGAACAGCTACAATTAACTCCTATCTGCCAATTTCAGGAAGAGGAAGGCCTAACGGTGATTATTCCCCGTCAGCAAGCCGATCGCACGGGCTTACAGTACAAATATATTTATAGACAAATTACTCTTTCTGTGCATTCTAGTTTAGCGGCGGTGGGATTTTTAGCGGTGATTAGTGAGAAACTGGCCGCAGCAGCAATTAGCGTCAATGTCATTTCTGGTTATTATCACGATCATTTATTTATCCCTAGGGATAGGGTGACAGAAGCGATGGCTATTCTCGAAGAAATTAGCCGCTCATAACAGTTATCAGTTATCAGTTATCAGTTAGCAGATGTGAGTTTTCAATTCACTCATTACTGTTCACTGATCACTGAAAAAACAGGATTTAGGATTATTTGCCCTCCTCTGAGGAATTTTTCACCGTTTCTTCTAGGATAACTACCGGTTCTTTTTCCCGCTGCTGCGAGCGGATGATATCGATGGTACTTTTCAGCACACTAGCGATGGGAACTGCTATCAATAAACCGAGAATTCCTGCTACTTTGCCCCCGATAAAAAGAGATAGAATAATCCAGACGGGATTAAGTCCGATCATACCTCCCATTAACCGAGGGGCGATGACATTATCATTAATTTGACCGACAATAATAGTCAGGGTCAAAACTTTTAACCCTAACCAAAAATCTTGAAACATCAGTAGGGTACTAATGCCAATAATGGTGAAGGCACTGGCAAAAGGAATTAATGTAGTTAGACCGATCGCCACCCCGAATAATAGGGCATAATCAACCTTGAGAATCACAAAAACAAAAATTTGAGCAAGGCTGAGAATTCCCGCCAAAATGGTTTGACCGGCAAAATAGGTTTCAAAAGTTTGACGAATAATCGTTCTTAATTTGAGATTCCAGGGGGACGGAATCCAGCTTAAAATTCCCTCCCAAATTTGTTCGCCATAGAGAACCAGAAAGACGGTGAGAACCAGAACAAAGAGAATGTTTAAGATACTGTTGATAGTTCCCAGCACAAAGCTCAGTAATTGAGTGCTAAGAGTTTGTAAAACATTGGTTAGTCGTTCCGATAACTGGGTGATTGATTGCTCGATATAAATCGCATATTTCTGAGTTTTATCCCACTTTTCTAAATTTTGTATCTGTTCGGTTCCCGACTCGATCCACTGGGGTAAACTATTGATTAAACTGCTTAATTGCTCGACAATCTGGGGAATTAAAATTAAACCTAAAACGCTCAAAATTAATAGGGCAATTAAAAAGACAATAGCGATCGAACCACTGCGATTAACCCCGCGTCTTTGCAGCAGTTTGATGGGAACATCTAGGACAAAAGCTAGTAAACTAGCAGTGACAAAAATACTGACTAAGGGTTCTAGGTAGCTAAATAATTGGAATAATAACCAACCATTGAGAAATAAGAGCGGAAAAACTAGACTTAGCCGCAACCAACGAGGTAGTTGCTTAAAAAGCTCTATCATATCACTAATTTTGTCCTGAGAGAGTATCGATGTATGTAAAAAGAGACTTTTCTAACCAGAAATCCTCTTTCAATCTACCATCTCCGTGCCACTTTTTTGGTTCCAGTAACCCTGAAACTCTTATCCTAACTGTATGGAGCTAAGCGGATTCGAACCGCTGACCCCCTCAATGCCATTGAGGTGCTCTACCAACTGAGCTATAACCCCTTGAAGACCATTTTTGAATATAGCTTAAATAGAATCATTTTGTCAAGGGGTGGAGATAAAAAAATTTGTCACGGCCAAGGCGATCGCTCATCCCCAAGAGTGAAACAATCGCCCCCATTTAGACAGGAGCCGAAATTTGGGTTAAATAGGTTAAACAGTGACCCATGAGGAAATAAACTACTAACATAGCCACTGCCGCTGCTGCCACCAAGGTTCCCGCCAGCATCAAGGAAAACTCTTGCCTGTCGAACGCTTGCTGCATCAGATGCAATGACCAAGCCACAAGACCGAGGTCAAAGATGAGAATCGGAACTAACATATTTTAAATTTTGTTAACTTTCTTCTATTCTAATACATAATTTTCCCTGGGGATAATCGGAGGGAAGTTAAAAATAGGGATTTTTTGCCGGTTGCTCGATCGCGGCTGTCAGCCGTCAGCCATTGGCTTTCAGTAATAGGTGTAACCCTTACTCTTCTATGGTTGCAGCCTGAAGAAATCCTTTTCCCGAAAAACCGACTTAATCACTAGATTAAGTTCTGCAAATCTTGCTCTCATTTTCCCCGGCTAACGCACGGGTACTTGTTGATTTTGCAGATAATTTTTGACCTCAGCGATGGTTAATTGACCATAATGGAGCAAAGAAGCCAATAAAGCCGCTTCTGCCCGGCCTTCCGTCAATGCTTCGTAAATATGCTGACAATTACCCGCTCCTCCAGAGGCAATCACAGGAATCTCCACCCTTTCAGCGATCGCTTTTGTCAAGGCCAGATCATAACCCGCTTGCGTGCCGTCGGCATCCATACTGGTAACTAACAACTCACCCGCCCCGCGTTTTTCCACTTCTTGGGCCCATAATAAAGCATCAATACCCGTATTTTCGCGTCCACCCCGAACATAAACCTCCCAACCAGGGTTATGCACATCCTTGCGTCGTCTAGCATCGATCGCCACCACAATACACTGTTTCCCAAAGCGATCGCTGGCTCGATCAAGCAATTCCGGCTCGCGCACGGCAGCCGAGTTAATGCTGACTTTATCGGCCCCGGCTCTTAACAAATTTTTAATATTTTCTAAGGATTGGATGCCACCCCCGACGGTCAGAGGAATAAAAACCTGTTCCGCCGTGCGATAGACTACATCAATAATCGTGTCGCGATCTTCATGGGTAGCAGTAATATCAAGAAAAACCAACTCATCGGCTCCTGCCTGATTATACAAGCGAGCTAACTCCACGGGGTCGCCAGCATCCTGAAGATTGACAAAATTAACCCCTTTAACCACCCGACCTTTATTGACATCCAAACAAGGCAAAATCCGCTTCGCTAACATATCCTAGACTCTTGATTGTAACAATGGCCATCAAACGATCGCACAATTCTCCCCCGGCAGCCGAGGAAAATCTGCTCACTCCCAATCCCACTATAGAAGAAACGGAAAAAGCAGCAGCGCAGATTCGTCCCCAATCCCTAGAGGATTATATCGGTCAACAGGACTTAAAAGCTAATCTAAAAGTCACCATCGCCGCGGCCAAAGCTAGACAAGAAGCGATCGATCATTTGCTCTTCTACGGACCGCCGGGGTTAGGAAAAACCACCATGGCTTTAATTTTAGCGGCCCAGATGGGAGTGAATTGCCGCATTACTGCCGCCCCCGCTTTAGAGCGTCCCCGGGACATTACCGGCATCCTGATCAATCTTCAACCCCGGGATATTCTTTTTATCGACGAAATTCATCGACTGAATCGGGTGACGGAGGAGTTATTATACCCAGCGATGGAGGATTATCGGCTGGATGTGACGATTGGTAAGGGTCAAGCGGCGAAAATTCGCAGTATTTCTTTACCTCCCTTTACTTTAATCGGTGCTACTACCAAAGTTGGCTCTTTAACTGCGCCTTTACGCGATCGTTTTGGCATGATTCAACGTCTGCGTTTCTATACAGTTGAGGAATTGACAGCAATTATGCTCAGAAGTGCCAGCATTTTTAATATTCCCATTACCGAAGCGGGTGCGATCGAAATTTCCCGTCGCAGTCGGGGAACTCCACGCATCGCCAATCGTTTATTAAAACGGGTGCGCGACTATGTGCAGGTGAAGGGAGAAACTATTATCACCCCCCAGTTAGCCGCTGAGGGATTAAATCAGTTAAATGTGGATTCTATGGGTTTAGATTGGACCGATCGATTAGTATTAAAGACGATGATCGAACAGTTTCAAGGCAAACCCGTGGGATTGGAAGCGGTAGCGGCAGCCACGGGAGAAGATGCCAAGACGATTGAGGAGGTGTATGAGCCTTATTTATTACAAATAGGTTATCTTCATCGTACTCCCCGGGGTCGCGTGGTGACATCAGCCGCCTACGAACATTTAGGCCTACTGGCGAAATTGCCGAAAAATAAGGATCGGAGTTTACCTTTGTTTGAGTTCTAGTTTTCTAGATAGGGTTGGCTGAATAAATCTAAAAACCTTGTTGGATTAAGACTTTTCGGGGGGAAAATTCACACCCCACACCCCACACCCTGCCTCTAGGAACAACTTTTTGCCGCAAACCCTGATTACCAGCGTTTTAGCTTACCCGTGTCTTTAAATACTGGCTTGACCGCGTGAAATCACACAAGTCTTTATGTAAAGACCGTATCATCAGGATCGTAGTAAGTTACATTGTTGCCATTGCTGGCCGCTTCTAATCCAGACTGTATTGGGATTGGTCAAAGCTAATTGTAATAGTGATCTTTTACAACCAATGATTTTTTAAGTCTGTTAACGCCCTATGTCTGTCCTAAATAAAGAAAATATTAAACTAGAAACTCTTACCCTATTCCAAAAATACCAAAAAACAAGAGACAATAAGTTACTGGATCAGATTATAGAGTTAAACCTAGGATTAGTCAGAAGAGAAGCTCATCATTGGGTCAATCAATGCCGTGAAAATTACGAAGATTTAGTCCAGGTTGGCTGTATGGGACTAATTCGAGCGATCAAACGTTTTGACAGCAGCAAAGGTCATGCTTTTAGTTCCTTCGCTATTCCCTATATTCGCGGCGAAATTCAACACTATCTGCGGGATAAAGGTTATACAGTTCGTATTCCTCGTCGTTGGTTAGATTTAGGCAGACAAGCAACAAATATGCGTCGGGATTTCCAAACTATCCACAATCGTCAACCCAATGATACGGAAATCTCCCTCGCTTTAAATATTTCCCTCGAAGAATGGCAAGAGATAAAACTGGCTTTCCAAAACCGTGAACCTCTTAGTCTCGATGCGACGGTTAATAACGATGAAGATAATCATACTTGTTTAAAAGACATCGTTCCCGATCCCCGTTATCGCAGCTTTCAACTTTGTCAAGAGGATCGCATTCGTTTACAACAGGCAATGGCCCAATTAGAAGACAAAACCCGTCATATTCTTGAATTTGTCTTCCTTAAAGATCTTACTCAACGGGAAACCGCCGAACAATTAGGCATTAGTGTCGTTACCGTCTCCCGTCGGGTGAAAAAGGGTTTAGAAATGCTCAAGGAAACCATGCTCCAAGAAGTATTTTAGCCCAATTATCGGTTCTCATCGCAAGTTCGTTATTAACTCCCAATCCAACTTTAAAAACTCAGTTATGGATTTTTTTCCCCTGCTCCGATGCTCCCTGCTCCCAGTTTATCTTTGCCTAAATAGCAAGTAATTTAAAACCTCAGCTAAATATTCATACTGCTCGATCGAATTATAGTAGTGAGCAGAAATTCTCACAATTAATGATGCTTCTCCCCAGGGAATTATCGGCACTTCGATCTGATATTTTTCCCACAGTTGTCTAGATAAGTCTTCTGCTGCCCAAGCATAACTAGGCATTAGAATTGAGGACATCGCTCCAATCATTGATTCTGGACAGGGATAATTGACCTGCAAGGCACGACAAAGCAAATTTCTGGCTTTTAAAACCAAATTATGATTCCTCGCCATCAGACCCAGTAAACCATCAATAGAGAGAGAATTTAAAAACTCGATCGCTTTTGGCACTGATAAATAAGCACTGGGATCAGCGGTTCCCATCCAAGCAAATTCTAACTGAAAACGGGAGCGATCTTGTCGAGGAGAATTGGCCCCATGGCTAATAGTTAAAGGTCGAATTATTGCCTGTTTATCCCCGCGCACATAGAGAAAAGCAGCCCCCTTGGGACTACATAACCACTTATGACAATTAGCAGTATAATAGGTGGGATTAATTTCCCCGATATTAAGGGGTAAAAAACCTAAAGCATGAGCGCCATCGATGAGAGTATCAATGCAGCGATTATTTAATTCTTGCACAATTTCTGCGATTGGCCAAATTAAGGCCGTGGGACTGGTGACATGATCTAAAACTACTAATTTTGTCCGGGGAGAAACAGATGCTAAAATTGCTTGACTAATTTCTAAAGGGGACTGCACAGGAAAGGGAATTTTAGCGATAATTACCTTTAAACCCCATCTTTTAGCTATATGTTT
Organism: Microcystis novacekii Mn_MB_F_20050700_S1; assembly: GCA_007096045.1. Lineage (GTDB taxonomy): Bacteria > Cyanobacteriota > Cyanobacteriia > Cyanobacteriales > Microcystaceae > Microcystis > Microcystis novacekii. Next base: position 9,187 of record SFAU01000149.1, read on the forward strand.
AACTGCATTAGCACAAGCATTATAGGTCTGATCGGTGATCAGAATTTCCTCATTTTCCTGAAATGTTAAGGAATTTAACACCGCATTTACTGCTGTGGTTGCATTGGGAACAAAGACTAAATCATCGCTATTTACACTGACTAAATCCGCTAATTTTTGCCTAGCAATATCTAATAATCCCTCTAATTCTCTCCCCAAAAATGCTAAAGGTTGCCTTTCCATTCGTTCCCGCAATTGTTGCTGATAATCCAAGACTATTCTAGGGGTTGCACCATAGGAACCATGGTTGAGAAAATAAATATTATCGGAAATTAACCAATAGTTTTTAGACATAATTTGATTTTATTGAGAACTAGAAAAAATAGCTAAAAAATTACCTGTTGTATTCAAATACTGACTAGCTAGTATATTTATGACATAACCACCTATTTTTGAAAACGATGAATAATTTCAGTGACAAAAGTTTCTCCATCTATGAGAGGATGATTCTCTGGAGATTGATATTTTCCCGTTTTCACTTTCTGTTGGAGATGTCGGTTCATAGGTATTATGATCATCTACTGAGAAAATCAGCTTGATCTTAATTTTAAGCTAAATATCGACAAAAAAAAGCTCTCCAGGAAAAAGGAGAGGGAAGAGAACGAGTTAGAAAAAATTATTAATGTAACCATCCTTTCAGACGACGTGCGACTTGAGGACGACGTAATTTTCGCATCGCTTTAGTTTGAATTTGACGTACTCGTTCCCGAGATAAATTGAACATTCCCCCCACTTCCTCTAGGGTATAGGGTTGACTGGTAGCTAAACCATAACGGAGGGAGATAACATCTTTTTCCCGTTCCGTGAGAACATCACTTAAAACTGCGAAAATTTCTTGACGCATCATCATCTCATTCATTTTATCTTCGGGAAGTTGTAGATCATCATCTTCCAAAAGATCCACTAATTCCGTGTCTTCTCCCTTCCCTACACGATGATTTAAAGAGAGAGATTGACGACGCAATTGTAATAATTGCCGCAATTGTTCGGGAGTTATTTCTAACGCTTCTGCGAGTTCCCGTTCAGTGGGATTGCGCTGTAAATCTTGCTTGAGAATGCGCTGCGCTTTTTTGAGTTTATTGAGTTTTTCGACAATGTGAATCGGTAAACGAATCGTGCGCGCATCGTTAGCAATGGTGCGGGTGATTGCTTGTCGAATCCACCAATAAGCATAGGTAGAGAATTTATAACCTTTATTGGGATCGAATTTTTCGGCCGCACGGTTGAGTCCGATCGCACCTTCTTGAATTAAATCTAAGAAAGGAACCCCGCGATTTAAATAGCGTTTAGCGATAGAAACCACCAAGCGCAAATTAGAACGAATCATTTTCCGTTTAGCTGTTCGTCCCCGATAAAGACGGTTTTCCAGTTGACGTTCATTATCCAATTCTAAAGCGATCGCCCATTCCGTTTTCGTCGGGGGACGATGTAAATTTTCTTGCAGTTTTTGGCGTACTTCTTCCGCTTCCATGAGAAACTTAACCGAGTAGGCTAATTCAATTTCTTCTTCCGCACTAAGCAGGGGATAACGGGCCATTTCTTTAAAAAATGCGCCAACAGTGTCTTCATTGCTGCCTTTATCGTATCCCGTTCCACTACTCCCACGAGTGTTTTTTAGGGTTTCCGGTAAAGATTCAGTCAGATCTTCGTCAGTTCTTTCAGCAAAATCCACGCTTTCCAGTTCTAAAGGATTTGTCTCCAAGGCAATGATTTGATTAAAATTATCATCAGCGGCTAGTTTAGAGATTTTCATAAGCAGTTATGGATGGAGTGGGGTTATAATAGCGGGGAAAAACTTAGTTTCTCCCAATGGCTGATTGTTACATTGAATTTTCGGGGAGCAGATTTTTTAAACGTTTTCTTAATTAATGGCGGCCATTTCTGGGATATAATTAGGCACTTCTGTGTGGATTGTTACAAATCGCTCAACCAGATAATCAGATTTTCTGGTGAATAGGGGAGACTTTCAGGGTTTCCACTTATACACTCTAACTAAGGTTTTTGGTATTTGACTAGGTAAAGATCACGCTTCTTAACAATCAAGATAGCAGTCAGCTTTTTATGACTATTCTTCGCTTTTTTTATTGAGAACTATTCTCAGCTTTTGACTAACTATGGTGCGATTTAATAGCTAATAGTCAATAATTATCATTAACTTTATCAATGCTCAACGGTGGACAAAAATTCTTTGGGGAAGAATTTACTGGCTAAAAATCAAAATTTGTGAGCAAAAAAGCAATATTTAAAGTGTTTATGGGCAAAATTAGCTGGTTTTATTCCCCTCAAGCTTTAAACTATAATTTAAATACCCTATTCTCCCCAACCCCCAACCCCTAACCCCTAACCCCTAAACCCCAACCCCCAACCCCCAACCCCTAACCCCTCACTGATCACCATGCTCGATCGCCATGCTACTCTAACTGTAGCAGAACCTCGCACACCTTACCAATTAACCACAACTGGACAACCGTGGTTAGAAGTTTTGGTCGATCGCCCTTATCCTAGAGATAGTCAAGAGGATCAGCAAATATTAACCTATAGTGTCCCCCCAGATTTAACGGTAGAAATCGGCGATATTTTAAGCGTTCCCTTTGGTTCTCAGGTAATTGGGGGAATTGCTCTTAGATTTATCGAAAATTTGCCCGCAGGACTAGAAGAAAATCAAATTCGTCCCGTGGAAGATGTGATTACTAAGGGCTTTTTCCCCGATAATTATTGGCAGTTATTGACGAAAATCGCCCAATACTACGCAACAGATTTAATCACCGTTGTTCGCATCGCTTTACCTACGGGTTTACTGCGAAGTTCCCAACGTCGCATTAGATTAAAACCCGAAGCTATTCCCCCCGGTGCCGAAGTTTTTTGTACTCCCCTCTCCCGTCAGATTTTATCCCTGCTCAAAAATCAAAAAGAAGGCGATTATTCGGCGAAATACCTGCAAGAAAAACTAAAAAATGCTAATTACGGTATCCGAGACTTAGTTAAGCGCGGTTGGGTAGAAAGTTATCTAGAAGCACCCAAAAGTCCCAATATTAAACAAAAAAAAGCCATAACCCTGTTAATTTCCGACTTTCCTGCTGATTTAACCGAAAATCAGCGCAAAATTGTCGAAATTCTCCGTCATCAGGGAGGAGAAATGTGGCTGCCGCAATTGGTACAACTTGCGGGGACAAAACATTTTAAACCGCTCATTGACAAGGGTTATGTGGTTATTCAGGATCGGGAATTTCTGCGCTTATCTTCGTCAATAATGAGCAGGGATCAACCAAAAACCCTCACTCCTAGTCAAAAACAGGCACTAGAAACCATTCAAAACCTAAAAGGTGGTGAAAGCGCTCTCTTACACGGAGTGACGGGATCGGGTAAAACAGAAGTCTATCTACAGGCGATCGCACCTGTCCTAGCAGCGGGTAAATCTGCCTTGGTTTTAGTCCCCGAAATTGGATTAACACCGCAACTAACCGATCGCTTTGTGGCCCGTTTTGGCGATCGAGTCTATGTTTATCATAGCGCCCTCTCGGAAGGAGAAAGATACGATACCTGGCGACAGATGTTGACAGGAACCCCGCAAGTTATTATCGGGACGCGATCGGCGATTTTTGCCCCTTTACCCCATCTAGGCATGATTATCCTCGATGAAGAACACGATAGCAGCTTTAAACAAAGTCAATTACTCCCCACCTATCACGCGCGTACCGTGGCTAAATGGCGCGCTCAATTAAACCATTGTCCCGTAATTTTAGGCTCGGCCACGCCATCCCTAGAAACATGGCTAGAATCCCAAGCTAATCCCAGTCTTTACCTATCTTTGCCCGATCGCATCCAAAATCGCCCCTTACCGCGGGTGGAAATCGTCGATATGCGACGGGAATTGCAACGAGGCAATCGTTCCCTGTTTAGTCAATCCCTGCGTTCATCTCTGGAAACCCTGCGCGACAAGGGAGAACAGGCAATTTTATTCGTCAGTCGCCGGGGACATAGTACATTTGTATCTTGCAGAAGTTGCGGTTATGTGCTGGAGTGTCCCCACTGTGATGTCTCCCTCTCCTACCACCACACCGAACCGGGAGCGCAAGAATTACTCCGCTGTCACTACTGTAACTATGGTCGCATTCATCCGAAACAATGTCCTGAATGCGGTTCTCCCTATCTAAAATTTTTCGGTACTGGTACTCAGCGCGTCACCCAAGAATTAAGCAAAGAATTTCCTGATTTGCGCTGCTTGCGTTTTGATAGTGATACCACCCGTAACAAAAATGCTCCCCGGGAACTATTAAAACTATTTACTGATGGTGAGTTTGATGTTTTAGTGGGAACCCAAATGCTCACCAAAGGATTAGATATCGATCGAGTTACTTTAGTAGGAGTAATGGCAGCCGATGGCTTACTTTATCACTCCGATTATCGCGCCTCCGAACGCGCTTTTCAAACCCTCACCCAAGTAGCAGGGAGAGCAGGAAGGGGAGAAACAGAAGGAAAGGTAATTATCCAAACCTATACCCCCGAACATCCCGTGATTAGAGCAGTGCAAACCCACGATTATGAGGGTTTTGTCGAGACGGAATTAATGGAGAGAGAGAGTTTAAATTATCCTCCCTACGGCAGTTTAGTCTTAATTCGCTTTAGTGGTTTAGATGGGGAAGCGGTGCAGAAAAGTGCCGAAAATGTCGCAGAGGAATGTGTTAATAATTTCGGTTCCGATTGGGATATTTTGGGACCTGCACCAGCAACAATTATGCGTGTGGCTAACCGTTATCGCTGGCAAATTCTGTTAAAATTATCGGGAGAAAAGGCTGATATCGGTCGTCTTTTTCGTCCTTTGAAAAGCTTAGTTTTAGCCAAGGTAAGTATGGCGATCGATGTGGACCCCTTGACGATAGAATAATCAGGAATAGATAATGCGCTCGCAACGCGCTCGCTACGCGAGATCGCTATTGTTCACGGGTGCAACCAGTTATCTAAATCTGTCAAAGTGTTAAAGTCTAATAAAGCGAGTCCTAAGTCTTCTAACCGCTCCACAGGAAGGTTACGGATGGTTTCTTCTAGATTTTGCGGTATTTCACCGAAACGTCGCTGAAGTTGACGGAGGAGTAAATACGCTTCTCCCTGTTGTCTTCCTTGTTGAATACCTTGCTGTACACCTTGTTGAACCGCTTGTTCCCTATCCTGTTGGTAAAGTGGAGCTAAACGCATAATAAACTCCCTATCCTCCTGTGTTTTTTTCGATAACGCTTCTAAATTTCTACTCAAATTATACAATAGGTTTAAGGAAGCCGATTTTAGGGGATTATTCGGCGATAATCTCGCTAATTCATCGATTCTTGACTGGGCAAGCCTTTTAACCTATTTGAGCAACTCCCACTTGAAAAAATGAGCGAACGATGAGGTTTCCTCGCTCCCTCCCGCATAAATCATTGCCCCTTGCCTCTACCCGACCCCTGATCGGCTTTTCTTTGTCACAGAATTGACATCTGGCTGTTATAGTCCTGACAAATGAGAGTTATATGCTGAAGTCAATCCAGCAAAGGAATAAATCATTTCCCCTAGCCCAGCTTTCCTCAAGCTGCCCGCACAGGGTCTAGGGGAAGTTTATTTTTCTACAAATTTTCCCCGTTCTTTGCAGACAACACGGTCAAAATCAATCCCCCTCCCTGCGCCTTTACCTCCCATGAGGAAAACTGCTACCCGGCTGGAAAAGGAAATTTTTCTAGAACTTGACGAGCCTTGAGGGCAGGGAGGACAGTCAGGCAGACTAACCTAAAAAGGTTTTTTGGGAGAAAATATAGTTTCTTCCCTTTCTGTCTCCCGAAACACAGTCTTAGCTCTGATGACGAGCATAATCATCCTGAAAACGGACTATATCATCCTCTCCTAAATATTCCCCATTCTGCACTTCAATTAACACCAATTTGATCACCCCGGGGTTTTCCAGACGGTGAGCGGTACACTGCGGCACATAAGTGGACTGATTGGCTCCGAGAATTTCCTCGTTATCTCCACAGGTGACTTTTGCAGTCCCCGAAACCACAATCCAGTGTTCACTGCGATGGTAGTGCATCTGTAAACTGAGACGATGACCCGGATTCACTTCAATTCGCTTGATTTTATAACCGAGACCTTCTTCTAGAGTGGTGAAGGAACCCCAGGGCCTAAATTCTGTTTCCGCCGATTCTACGCTCGAAATAAGCTGAAATGGTGCCACATCTTGAGATGCGATCATTATATATGTCTCCATTGCTAGGTCTGATCTTAGTCCAAGATAGCAGCAAAAACCCCAGATGGCATCTAAGTCAGTAAACAGTAAACAGTAAACAGTAAACAGTGAACTGAAAACTCAAATCTGATCACTGATCACTAATTTCACCTTAAATGTCGGCATTCCTCCCCCGCTAACCCGTAGGGTGTAACGGGGGCATCCTGCCGACCAGTATAAAACGCGCAAGGGCGCATCAACGCTAAATATGTTATGCTTC
>SFAU01000015.1 GCA_007096045.1 Microcystis novacekii Mn_MB_F_20050700_S1
ATTTCTTGATTACACCTTTAATCGCTTCTGTGTGGGCTTTAACTGCTTTTTGGCTAGGTTTAATGTGGGTTAGGAATGTTTTAGGTATTCCTTTCGTTATTTTACCTGCTTTGTATTTTATTGACCTTGAGTTCCCTTGCCTAGTTTGGTATCGAGGTGATACTAAACGTCGGGACATATAAACAGTTATAAGGTTGGTCGGAGTTGACCTGTTAGATTCAGTCAAGGGACTGAAGACCTTACTAGGCGGTTATTTCGGGCATTTCAGCCTTGTTTCATGCCTAAACGTTGAATCAATGGGAACTTACCCCGTTTACGGGTCTTCTTTTAGCGGTAAAATCACGAAACAGTTATGAGAATCTCAGTTCATGCAATTGTTTGATCGCATCCGTTTAGGGATAGCCGTAGCGGTGGCTAAAACCGTTACTGCTGTGGTTAAAGGACTCCGTTTAGGGGCTGCCAGCGTCTTGCCAGGGGAAATTGCCCGTCGTCTCCATCCCCGTTTGTTGCCGCTACTTTGTGGGCAAGTCCGACGGGGGGTAATCTTGGTGGTTGGCACGAATGGAAAAACTACCACTTCCCTACTCCTAAGAACTATTCTAGAGCGTCAGGGGGCAAAAGTCACCCATAATACCACTGGGGCGAATTTAATTAATGGTTTAATCACTGCTTTATTAGCCGATGCTAATTTATTTGGCACTTTAAAGGCTGATTATGCCATTTTAGAAGTGGATGAAAATATTCTCCCTTTGGTTTTAAAAGATTGTCGTCCTCGCGCTATTTTAGCTCTTAATTTGTTTCGCGATCAACTCGATCGCTATGGGGAAGTAGATACGATTAGTCGCCGTTGGCAAGGAGCCATATCTCCCCTACCCACCAATACTTTAGTGATTCTCAATGCTGATGATCCGACTCTTTCCCATTTGGGTCAACAACTGCCCCAAAGAGTTGTATATTTTGGCTTAAGTGAGCCGGAATTATATCTGGAAGAAATTCCCCACGCTGTCGATTCTATTTACTGTCCTCAATGTGGTGCTTCTTTGGATTATCGCGGAGTTTATCTCTCCCATTTAGGGGATTTTAGTTGTCCTAGTTGTGGCTTTAAAAAGAGTAATCCTGCTTTTCATAGTCAGGATTGGCCGCAGATTTTAATCGGTGTTTATAATAAATATAATACTTTAGCGGCGGGTTTAGTAGCCCAAGAATTGGGGATTAAATATCCAGAAATTTTTGAGACAGTTCAGGGTTTTAAAGCGGCTTTTGGTCGAGCGGAAGAATTAGAAATTGAGGGTAAAAAAGTTAGAATTTTACTGTCTAAAAATCCCGTCGGTATGAATGAAACAATTCGCACAGTGGCTGACATTTTACAGAAAGAAAAGTCTTCGACTACTCTCTTAGTTCTCAATGATCGCATCCCCGACGGGACGGATGTTTCTTGGATTTGGGATGTGGATACGGAAAAATTAACCCGTTTGGGAACAACTTTAGTGGTAACGGGCGATCGACTTTATGATATGGCTTTACGCTTACAATATAGTCAGGATAGTCTCGCTTCTCCCGTTAATTTAATTGTTGAATCCGATCTAAAAAAAGCGCTCCAAATTGCCCTTAATAACACCAAAAATGAGGAAACTTTACATATTTTACCCACCTATTCTGCTATGTTAGAAGTACGAGAGATTCTCACAGGTAGAAAGATTTTGTAGAAATTAGAAAAGAGTGAAGATTGATGTTAGGTGTTAGGGTGTTAGGGTGTTAGTTGAATTCCCCCCTATCCCCCATCCCCTATCCCCTATCCCCTATCCCCTATCCCCCATCCCCTATCCCCCATCCCCTATCCCCCATCCCCCATTCCCTAAAAAATTATGCAAGAACTAGAACTAAAAATCGGTTGGTTATATCCGACATTAATGAGTACCTACGGCGATCGAGGTAATGTTATTACTATCCAAAGAAGATGTCAATGGCGTGATATTCCTGTGACAATTATTCCCCTAGATGCTCAAACAGAAGCAGAGACATTTTATCAAGTAGATATAATTGTTGGGGGTGGAGCGCAGGATCGGCAACAGGAGATCGTCATGCGCGATTTACAGGGGAGAAAAGCAGCGGCGATGAAAGAACAATTATCGGCAGGAATACCGGGGGTTTTTACCTGTGGTTCCCCGCAATTATTAGGACATTATTATGAACCAGCTTTCGGTCAAAGAATCGAGGGATTAGGATTATTAGACCTAGTAAGTAAACATCCCGGACCGGATGCGAAACGCTGTATCGGTAACGTGGTTTTTGAAATTACTGCCTCTCCCTTAGGGGAGGAAATTAAAGCTATGACCGGGGAAAAACCGCTAGTAATTGGCTTTGAAAATCACGGGGGTCGTACCTATTTACAGACCGTTTCTCCCTTGGGAAAGGTGATTACCGGTTACGGAAATAACGGAGAGGACGGTTATGAAGGAGCATTTTACCACAATGCGATCGCAACCTATGCTCACGGTCCCCTACTACCCAAAAATCCCTTTTTAGCCGATTGGTTAATCCAAAAAGCTTTAGAACAAAAGTATCAAAAACCGATTTTTTTAACAAAACTTGATGATTCTCTGGCCTTGAGAGCAAGATTTGCCATGTTTGAACGACTAGAACTAACCGGCGTGACCAATAAAGCCTAAACTGGTCATATACACTTATGGCAGGAGATAGTCAAACTAGCCATTAAGAATTTTAATTGTGGCAGCTTATGAAATTATGACTGGAAAAATTATCGATCGTCAAACGGCGGGGTTTCTCGTCCTCATCATTCCCCTAGCGGTGCTAATCATCCTTGTTTTTACCGCTTGGCCATTGATCCTACTGGTCTTCTTCTTAACTCTGGCAGTCAAGGTGTGGCAAGACTATCGCTGGTCAAAATTATCGACGGTGATTAGCCCCTATTTCAATCAACTTTTACAGGACAATCAAGGTTGTCTCACCCCGATTGACCTATCGGCAAAAGCCAATCTCACGGCCAAATTAGCTAGAGAATTTTTAGACAAAAAAGCTGAGGAATTTGGGGCGCAAAAAAAAGCTGTAGGCGATAAGGGTATGGCCTATTACTTTATCACCGCCAGTACCTTGGGTAGTATTTTTGATGAGAGTGACCCCTCTTTAGAAGAAATAGAGGAAAAACAAGTTCCTGCGATTACTGCCTCGAGATCTCCCCTGACCAATTTAGAGCAATCCCAGGAGGCTAAATCCTCTCTGATTGTCGCCGAAAAAAGCGAAAATTCTGTCTCGGAGGTTCCTGTTATTTCCTCCTCCCAACCTTTGACTAATTTAGGTAAATTATTTGAGGAAAAAGAGGAAGAAAAAAACGAAGCGATCGCTGTTCAAGAAACGGTAATTCAAGAACCGGAGGAGATAATTAATCCTAGTTTGAACAGTTCTGCCAGTTCTTTATCCCAATCAGAATCAGAAGTTAGGGAAGAATCTCTAACCTCTGATTCTGAAACCATCTCATCGATGAGTTTGGCGGATTTGGCTAAACGTTTAGGAGTTACCCCAGCCGTTTTGGGTAGAAACAAGAAAAATAAATCGGAAGCAGAATTTGCCGATTGGAGTCGCATCAGAGATCCCGATGGTATTGCTTGGAAATTTGACGCAAAAAACTCCCTATTTGTGGCCAACTGATAGATAATTTGTTTTGTTTTTTAGACAGGCTCAATGCCTGTCTTTTTTGGCTCTACGTCCCACCCTCGATATAGATGGTTGCTTCAGCTTGCTTCAGGATGTTGGAAATCATCACCGACCACAAATCTTGCGGTTGTATCAGTAACAGGATAGGTTTTAACGTAAATCAGGCAACCTGTTGTTGAGGAGGGGCTGTAGGGGCAATTTGGGGGGTATCTTAGCCAACTGCCTACTGGATAACTACCTAATTCATCCCTCCAGACACCTTCAATGACAAAGATTTCTTTAATCTCAGTTTCGACAACATTCAACAACTGAGTGTTGGGCAGCCAACGCTCGATCCAGACTTTTTCTGAGAAATCTACTTGCTCATAGAGGTGTTGAACTTGAATTTGAGGCACTATCCCTACTTGCCAGCATCCACCTAAGAATACTATGTAAGCGGTTATGCCTTCAAGTTTCCGAGTTCATGCCCAGTACATTATCTATGTCACACCTAAAGAAAAATGGCATAAGTCTAGCAAGGATTTGAGCCAAAAAGCTAATGCACCAAATTAGCTGTGTCAATCCACTACCAGAGCAGCAATTGTTGTAGGTTGGTTGACGCCAGGAAACCCAACAAAGAGTAAGCTAAACGGCGCTTAACCTGCATGATCCAATAGCTATAACCCTTTTGGAGTCTATATCGGTGATCCGAAGTAAAAGCCGTTTAGCTTAACCTTTGGGATTGTTGGGTTTCGCTTTTTCAAGCGAATTGAGCCATTTTCGACCCAGTATTGTTGCGCTCAACCCAACCTACGAGGCTACGAGGCTTTTGTGGTGGATTGGGAGGGTTTGAGTTTGTGCTTGAGGGTTGAAGCTGCGCCGAGAGTACCGAGGGCAACCAACCCAAGAAGAGAACTGGGCTCGGGAACCGCTTTCATCGTCAGTGGCCCAGCTTTGACTAGACTATCTTCCTTGGGTGTGAAATCAAGGGGGGCGGGTTTGACGCTGAAAGACCCACCCGAGCCAAGATAGTAGCCAACTTCTGGGACAAAAGGTGGGTCAGACCAATAGGGGGGGGTGGGAGCAGGGAAAACGAATTCGCCCGGTGCTGGTACGAAAGGCAGCACCTGCTCTCCAGGGGTGGTACCAGGCTCCACCCCACCTACACCACCAAAGGCAAAGAGAAAGGTGGGCAAGTCATCGGCGGGGGTGTTCTTCCACTTCCACCAAAAGTCGGGTGCGAATTTGTCAACTGCTGACCAATCTATTGATAGATCAACTGGCTCGTCGGGAGCAAGTGGCAAACCTATTGACAGATCAACCGGCTCCTCTGGGGCAACTGGCTCCTCTGGGGCAACTGGCTCCTCTGGGGCAACTGGTTCCTCTGGGGCAACTGGTTCCTCTGGTGGGATATAGCTTGAATTCGCGGACTGACCGAAGGACCATACATCTGGCTTAAGCTTCGCTATCGCCGCTTGGGCATCGGCGAGATTGGCAGCCGCTCCATAGAAGATATTGAAGGTGCGGGACTCACCCGGGGCCAGATCACCAAAGGCAAAATCAAAGACGGAACCTTGGTCTGCCGGTCCTTTTTGGAAGAAATCAACATTGATGAAATTTCCACCCGCGTAAGTGCGCGGATCGGAGGAGGCAAAGCCGTTGTTGCTGGCAAAGCGCACCTTGCCACCGGCGGATTCGAGATTGCTTTCCACCCCAAAGTGGCTCACATACTCAAAAAACTCAGCGGGTGGCACATCCCAATCTATCACGCGGCGATAGACCAGATCAGTAACTGTTTCCGTGCCGCTGTTTGTGATGGTGACGTTGCCTTGAAACACATTGGGGACTAAGGAAACACCGTAGAAGTGCCCAATGTCAACGGGATAGTCGGCCAATTGAATGAAAGAGGAGGCTGTTGTGGTCGTGGAACCAAAAGACCCCCCCGTCAGCCCTCCGCTGCCTGAAGATTGATTCACCCAACCAGCCACGCGGCTGCCAAACGGATCAGTGACAGCCACACCCCATCCTTCACAGAGACAACCTGGGGAGGTGGCATCCCGCCAGGTTCCATCGGGGAAGCGATAGGACAAGCCGGTCGCCCCTGCATTGACGGGACCGAAGCCTAATGGAGCTGAAAAATTCAGATGACCGGCATCATTGACACCAAGAGCGACGGAGGCCAGAGATGGATCGGCATTGTTAAAGATCACCGCCCCTACCTGTGCCTGAGCCACTTGCGGTGACAAGGCACTAAGAGCAGTCGCCAGTCCAAGTGCGGCGCTTGCAAGCAACGAATTAGACAAGTTATTAATATTCATGAGAAACTAAAGGATTTTTACAAGTGGGAACGCTATCCTCGCAGCTGGGTCAGCCAGCTTATGCGGGGAAGATAATGAAATTTTGCCTCCCCCCCCTCCGAACTCTATCCTAAAATAGATATATTTTAATAAATCTTTACATTCCTCTCTCCGACCAGCAACTCACCTAGACTTTATCCTCATGTTGCCAGAATAGCCTATCGGTCTATACCGTTTTTAAATGTACCAATGAAGAGTTTGCAGGCAGGCACGGATTCCCACTATACAAAAAGTATAGGGCAAGTTTCCGATTTTGTCAAGGGTTTTGGCCAAAAAAAATCGCCTCTGGGAGGCGGGGGTGAAAGGTATCACCCTGGAGAAATATTAAACGCCGAAAGACTTACCACAACCGCAGGTTTGACTGGCGTTGGGATTAGTGAATTGGAACCCGCCGCCGATCATCGCGTTGCTGTAATCTAACATGAGACCGTAGAGATAGAGCAGACTTTTTTGATCAGAGACAATTTTGAAGCCATCGTAATCGAAAACCTCATCTTGGGGGCTAATATTGCTAGGATGCTCAAAATCCATCATATAGGACATTCCCGAACAACCACCTTGACGCACACCCACGCGCAGACATAAATCCTTGCCCTGTTGCTTTTTGAGCATGGTAAGGTGTTTGAGGGCGGCCTCACTGAGTAAAATTCCTTTTCCTTGAGTCTGAGTAGCTTGTGTCATCGTTAGCAGGAACTCCTAAACGTAGATAAAACTTTGCCTTCTCCTATCCATCTTAACGATAGTTGAGGGCTGTTGACTGGATTACTGTTTACTTTTCCCGGTCTCGCAGGAGTTGTAGGGCAAAAAGAAGCAAAAAACTGGGATTATTAATTAAATAGCGTTGCCAGAGACGACCCGGTTCTTGAAACAAACGATAGAGCCATTCTAAGCCGATTTTCATCACCCAACCGGGTGCTTGAGACACTTCACCACTGTGGAAACTAAAAGCGGCGCCGACTCCTAACATAACAGCCTTTAATTTTCCCTGTTGTCGGGCCATCCACTGTTCTTGTTTGGGACATCCCAATCCGACAAAAACCAATAGACCTCTTGCATAAATCCGAAAACAAACGATAGAAACAATAATGGGAGGGACTTTCAGTTAATTATTTATTAGTAGTTGATAATCTTCAAAAATGTTGCTGTACAAGGATCGAC
>SFAU01000150.1 GCA_007096045.1 Microcystis novacekii Mn_MB_F_20050700_S1
AAACTAAGGTTTTTTGACTACACCATAAATCAAATTCTCCTGCTTGAAAACCGTCAGTAAATCTGATTTTACGTCGCTCATCTGATAGTTGGTAGCCTGTTAGTTTATACTCAACGGAAAACCCTTTTTTTTCGGTATCTTGGCATGACAATTCTGATAAAATCTATTAATTGATTGCCAGGATCTATCAGCAGCCGATTGACGTGCTTGAGAGTTTAATTTATTAACCCATGGTCTCTCTTTATTCGGCTCTTCGGTTTGTGTTATGCAATGGACGAGGGTTATAAGGGATGTAACCTTTATGTAGAAAGGCATTTGGCGATTTTTGTCAATTGTTTTTGTCTAGAGCGAACTAATCAATTAAGTCTCTTGCCAGATAAGGATTTAGTCGATTTATGCCCCCCTATTGAACCATACCAAGTAACGAAGAACCCTTTATTCTTAGCTAGTACCGCGCAAAGTTTTTGGAGGTCATTCCGGGTTATCCCCTTATGATCCATCCAATGACGAACACAAGAATTACGCACAAACTGAGAAGTTTTGATAGCTTCATCAAGCTGGTGATATTGCTCTGGTGTTCCGTTTTTTAGCTTTGCTTCTACGACTAGCATCTAACAATCCTCGACCATTGTATAAATTAATTATAACACAGTTTACCCACAGATGGTAGAATTAAACCGATGCTCCGTTGCTAATATTCTGGTCGGATTTCATCCCCCGCAAAGGTGAGTATCTTGTCGAAAAATGTAGCGGGGGCATTCATCCGACATTTTAGGTAAATTAACTCCTGTGTGTGGTGAAAACCCGATCAAAAAATATCCCGCAGGATGCGAGATTAAGGCAGCTAAAACCAAACCCTACTTAGGGCTGGCTGAAAATTACTGTAAGCCTGACTAGAAAACGGTTTTGGCACTTTTTGGGCTAAAAAAGTGCCAGAAACAAACGTTGAGAAATCGATCCGAGAGACTCAAAACCCTGGCGCTTTCCGGAGGCGATTGCAAAGGGTTTTGCTTCCCAGTGCGCGAGGTCATTCCGTTATTCTGACTTCCCCGACCGACGACCGACGACCGGCTACTGACTCCTAACCCCACCAACAAACTTTTTCAGCAAACCCTAGTTAATAACCGATTCCTTGATGTTGCTATTCCCAAATTGGACCGGCTGCAATTATTTCTTGGGAGGCAGTGGTAAATTGACGGAAATTTTCCACGAAACGATGGGCTAATTCTCGCGCTTGTAGGTCGTAGGATTCGCCATCTTGCCATGCTTGTCGCGGGTCGAGGATTTTTTTGGGAACTCCGGGGACAATTTCGGGGACGAGAACTTGAAAGATGGGATGAGGATGGCAAACGACTTCCTCTAAATCGCCATTTAAAGCGGCGGAAACCATAGCGCGGGTGTGTTTGATCGAAATGCGATCGCCGACTCCGTAGGGACCGCCAGACCAACCAGTATTAATTAGATAAACGGAGGTTTCGGGGTGTTGTTCTAAACGTTCCCCTAACATTTGGGCATAGACGAGGGGTGAGAGAGGGAAGAAACATTGACCGAAACAACTGGAAAAAGTCACCTGTGGGGCAGTGATTCCCCGTTCCGTTCCCGCTAATTTGCTAGTATAACCAGAGAGGAAATGATACATCGCCTGGTTCGTGGTTAATTTGGCGATTGGCGGCAGTACCCCAAAAGCATCGGCCGTTAAGAAGATAATAGTTTTCGGGTGGGTTCCCATGCCAGATACGGCACAATTAGGGATATAACGCAGGGGATAGGCGGCGCGGGTGTTTTCAGTCAAACGTCCATCATCGTAGTCGGGAAGGCGATTATCGGGGGAAAGGATCACGTTTTCGAGAATAGTGCCAAATTGAATCGCCGCCCAGATTTGGGGTTCGTATTCGGCACTTAAACGGATGGTTTTAGCATAACAACCGCCTTCAAAGTTAAAAATGCCGTCTTCTGACCAACCGTGTTCATCATCACCGATGAGGCTGCGTTTAGGATCGGCGGAAAGGGTGGTTTTACCCGTACCGGAGAGACCGAAAAAGAGGGCCGTATGACCGTGTTTATCCATGTTAGCGGCACCGTGCATCGGTAAAACCCCTTGTTTGGTCATCAGGTAGTTCATCATCGAGAAGACGGATTTTTTGATTTCGCCAGCGTAGCGAGTGCCACCGATGAGAACGATTTTTTTGGCTAGGTTGAGGACGATAAAGGCTTCGCTGTTCAAGTCGTCATCCTCGGGATCTCCCTGTAACCCCGGCAGGGCAATCACGGTAAAATCGGTGTGATGGGCGGCTAGTTCGATCGCACTAGGCCGGAGGAATAACTGATGGGCAAAGAGGTTATGATAGGCGATTTCGGTGACGACGCGCACGCCAAAGCGACAATTAGGATCGGACCCGACGTAACCATCGAAGATATATAGGTCTTTTCCCTGCACATAGGCGAGGACTTTTCGGTATAATTGCTGGAATTTTTCCTCGCTAATCGGAGCGTTATGCTGATTCCAGTCGATTTCCTTTTCGCTGGTGGTTTCTTTGACAATGAATTTATCTTTGGGGGAACGACCGGTATATTTACCCGTTTCCACCACTAAAGCCCCATTATCGGCTAAAACGCCTTCATGACGTTCGATCGCCTGTTCGACTAATTGCGGTACGGAAAGATTGCGATAAACGCGACCGAGATTTTTCATGCCTAGGTTTTCGAGGCCGTAGGTGGGATGAATTTGATTTTCTAATTCGTAGTAGAAATTGACATTCTCCATGCGATCGGGCAAGGGACAAGAGATACTATCATTGGTCAGCGTGTGTAGAGTCGGCATAATCCCAATTCTCCTGATAATTTAGTTGTCGGTTTAGAGCTACGTTCTAGGTCTCCGATTAGTGCAGTTATAGAAACTAGAAAAACTCCGTTCTCTGTCTTTTTCACTCCCAGACACCTAAGAAGCTATATTGATTAGTTTATTTGACGATATTTCCCTGATTAATCTGGTCTCTCGCTGTCGGTAGGGCCAACTGTAGAGCGGTAATTCAGGATTATTTGCGTATTTACCCATCATCCTCTAGTCAGGGTTTTTACCTTTTCCCTCTTGCCGATCTAACTGCTTTTTCTAGCTATTTTTAGTCTAGCTGTACAATAGGATACAGACGATGTTTTTTTTACAAAAGTTAACGTAATCGTTTAGGGGGGGGGAACGAAATCTGGTAATTTAAGGAATATGGATGAGAAGCTGCTACTAGAGATACCAGGAATTGGCGTAGAGGATTGGGAGCAGACCCCAGCCAGCGGTGGTGATTTGGTAGTAGTGATGGATAAAATACCAAAGGGTTCCCCAACGTGATTCGCCATTTTTTTAGAGAAAGATAGACTCTCTCTCACCAGCCGAGAAATCCTTTGTCGAAAGGTATTATTTAATCTTTCAATAGGATTAGTTTGACCAGTTTCTTGACCGACCGGTCGATGACGTTTACTCGGAATTACTGTCATGAGCGTTAATAATCTAATTTTTAGACATATCTTCATCTTGATTAATAGTCGGCAATTCAGGGAGAGAATTTCGCAAAGCTCTGATAATTTTTTCGGTTTCCTTCTGGCGAATCAATAGACCTCTTGTAAAAATCAAAAATTGTTGTTAGGGTTAGGAGTCAGTAGCCAGTAGTCAGTAGTCAGGAGAATTAAGAATGAATAATAATCAGTTAAATGGTCTATTTATAGACTTTATGCCATTTAATCCTTATTTTTGCTGTTTTTGAACTCTGAAGAATTAATTATGCAAGAGGTTTAATCTTTTTATATAATCTACTACTTGATTATGTTCAAATCCGAAAAGACTTGAAACTTGAGGAAGTAATCCTTTGTTAGGATATAGACGCAATGCTTCAGAATAATCTTGGTTCTCTAATATCCTATTGATTTTTGTGCTTGTTTTTTGATACAAGCATGGAAGATTAATTGTAGATACCATTTGATCGAGTGAATCTTTTAGTGCTTTTTCACCAATTGCCTTGGCATTAAATGTTTTAAATCCAGCTTCAATGCCAAAAGCTACAATAGAAGAAACGAGCCTTTCTTTTTGGTTTTCCATCAGAGTAAATACTGTATTTTTAGCCTTCTCTATCATTTCATATATATCTTCTATGTATAAAGAATCTCCTACTATCTTCAGTACTTCTTCTGATCATAAAAGATTTTCAATTTCTGAAAAATCAAGACAGAATATTCCTTTATCCTTTAATTTGTTAATTTCTTGTTCATTTCTCAAGTATCGAGCGATAATTCCTTGACAATCTAGCCCATGAAGATTTTTTAATTTAGAAAATGAACAAGTTGCATAAATGACATCAGAGCATCCACCATGAGGAATTACAGTATAGTCTTTAAACAGATGTGAAAAGATGAAATAATCTAAACCTTTTTTATCTCCTTCAACAAATAGGATAGGTTTTCTACTACCAATAATTTCTAAAAGTAGATTTTCAGGAATTTCGTCACTTTCAGGGATTAAATGCCAGTCCCACCTATCATTCTCGTAACTTTTCAGCCAAATCTTGGTAGAATTTACACGGGTAACTGCAAAATCTAGATCGTGAGTTAGATAGATAAATAAACAATCTGGTCTTTCTGCTTCAACTGCATCCCATAAGCGACTCTGTAATGCTTTGTGTAAATGAAGCTCAGGTTCATCAATAATGATCATCCCATTTTCCTTGGCAGCAAGACATTGATCAATCAGGTAAAAAATGACTAGTTATCCATCACTCATTTCTGCACCATGATAAGAATTCCCACCACTTTTAGGACGTGCTTCTATTTTTCCTACCTGATCAGTAATAAGCTCACGATGAGGAAGTACAGACTCCCAAATACGTTTGATAATATCAAGATGGGTTTCTGGGGGCGTTTCTCGTCGTTCTGCCGTTTTACACTGTTGACAAAATTTAGTGCTTTTCTGATAGTCTTCTGTAAATAAATAAGTTAGTAACTTATCGTAGTCGCTCTGAAGAGCAGTATTAGGTTTAGACTGCCATTTATACGCAGTTTTGAAATGTGTAATTTGTTCATCGGTTAAATTCTCTTGATGATAACCATATCGAATAAAATTTGTTGCAGCATTCAGGGAAGATGTAGAATAGTAAGGCTCTTCGTTACTTGGTATGGTTCGATAGGGGGGCATAAATCGACTAAATCCTTATTTGGCAAGAGATTTAATTGATTAGTTAGCTCTAGATCAAAAATAATTGACAAAAATCGCCACTTTGCATAAGACAAACCGAAGAACCAATAGTAATCCGGTATGGAAAGAGATTTTTGCGATGCAATTCGATGCACTAAATATCTTTCTGGTGAATGTAATTCAATCCAAGAGCCAAAACGAGTTTTTCCCGAACCATTAGCACCTATGATCACAACGCTCGATTGGGATCGCACTTCTACTGAATCGCATGAACTCGAAATCGATTGAGGCAGTTGTAGTATTCGAGATTCAGAACAATTAACACTTGCTTGCATAGCTACTCTAAAATGTATCTATAACTTGATTATAAGCTGTTGAGAATATTATGACCAACCCCCTTTCTTCAAAATCAATTATCAATGGGAATCAGATAGCCTGTGTTTGGGAAAAGGGTTTTATCAGTTATGCAGGGCTGATTTGTAAGTAGCCGGTTGCGGGTTCAAATCCCATTTAACAACTTTTGAGTCAAGACCTAATTTAGCGGCGTGATTGCTCTAAAATAAGGTCATCGCCTGATCAGTATATAGCAATGACCTTAATCGCTGTCATCGATTATGACATGGGAAATCTGCACTCTGCCTGTAAAGGACTGGAAACCGTGGGTGCAGTGCCGAAAATTACCGATTCTCCCCTCGATCTCGAAAAAGCTGACGCTATTGTCTTACCCGGAGTCGGTTCTTTTGATCCTGCCGTCCGGCAAATTCGCAGCCGTCATCTCGAAAAACCGCTCAAAGCGGCGATCGCTAACGGTAAACCCTTTCTCGGTATCTGTCTCGGTTTACAAATTCTCTTTGACTCATCAGAGGAAGGTCAAGAGGCGGGTTTAGGGATTATTCCGGGGACAGTGCGCCGTTTTCGCTCGGAACCCGGCATTACCATTCCCCACATGGGTTGGAATCAATTAGACTTCACCCAGCCGGATCATGCTCTTTGGCACGGATTACCTAAGCATCCTCACGTCTATTTTGTCCATTCCTATTATGTTGATCCCCTTAATAGTTATCTAACTGCCGCCACCGTCACCCACGGCAGTCAAACGGTGACAGCAGCGATCGCTCGTGAGCGTTTGGTGGCGGTGCAGTTTCACCCAGAAAAATCCTCGACTAATGGCTTAAAAATTCTGGCTAACTTTGTTGAACAGGTGCAAAAATTAGCTTTAGTCTCCTAAATAAGCCTTTAAAACCCGCTCGTTTTTTTGGATTTCGCTGGGAATGCCATCGGCTAAATTTGTCCCTTCTGCTAATACCCAAACGTGGTGACAAAGGGACATAATCACATCCATATTATGCTCGATAATCAAAAAGGTAATTCCCTGACGATTCCACTCGATAATATGGTCGCTGATTTGAGCGATTAAAGTGGGATTAACTCCGGCGGCCGGTTCATCTAATAAAATTAATTTTGGCTCGGTCATTAGCGCTCGGCCAATCTCTAATAATTTACGCTGTCCTCCCGATAAAGCCCCCGCATAATCGTGCGCTTTTTCCCCTAGACCGATCGAATCTAATATCTGCAAAGCTTTGGCACGATTTTCCTGTTCCTGTTGGCGAATTTTTGCCCCCTGAAACCAGACGTTGAGAAAATTTTCTCCCGTTTGTCCCGGACTAGCTAAGAGCATATTTTCTAACACCGTTAATCGGGATAATACCCTGGCGACTTGAAAAGTTCTCACACATCCTTTCAGGGCAATTTGATAGGGAGGCAGCTGATGAATCGGCTGACCATCAAGAAAAACTTCCCCTTTATCTGGGCGAATAAAATTAGATAAAAGGTTAAAAAGTGTGGTTTTGCCGGCTCCATTTGGCCCGATTAACCCGGTGATGCTGCCCTGCGGCACCTCCAAATAAGCATTATTGACGGCGCGAATGCCTCCAAAACTTTTCGATAATCCTTTGGCAGAAAGTAACATATATGAATTATAAATTATGAATTATGAATTATGAAGTGTTATCAGTTAACAGTAAACGGTGAACAGTAATCGATGAACTGAAAACTGAAAACTGAAAACTGAAAACTGAAAACTGAAAACTGAAAACTGAAATTATTTTCCCAAAGTTAACTCCTCTTTTTTGCCGAGGATACCCTGGGGGCGCCAGATCATTAAAACCATGAGCAGCAGACCGATAATCATAATCCGGAAAGCCCCTAATTGGCTATGATTAAAAATATCTAATTGGGGCAGAATAAAGCGAGTCAGGGAATCGTAAGCCCAGAAAATTATTGATCCTAGTAAGGTGCCGGCATTGCTACCAGAGCCACCGAGAATGATAATAATCCAAGCGTTAAAAGTCAATAATGGTTCAAAATTAGTTGGGTAAATAGTGGTTAATTGCCAGGCTAAAAAAGCCCCGGCTAAACCAGCGATCGCACCACCTAACATCAAAGATTGTAACTTATACCAAAAGACATTTTTTCCCAAGGCCCGGGGAATTTCTTCATCTTCGCGGATAGCTTTGAGGATGCGTCCCCAAGGCGATCGCAAAAGTAATTCTAAACCAGTATAAACGAGAGCGAGGAAGACTAAAACTACCACCATCAGCCCGGCTTTGTAATTATAGTCATTCAAGGCAATTACACCGTTTATATACAGAAAAAGCAGGATTATCGCCCCTAACGCCCCCCAAAAGATTAAAGCCCTCTTTTGCGTCGGTTGATAGCTTTTGCCGCTAATTTGCCCCGCTTCGCGCCATTGTCGTTGCAGATTGCGCCCCAATTGCCAGAGAGCAAAGATAGCCAGCAGGGTAAACAGGACAATAATTAACAATTTGACGGGAAAACTGGGATTTATATCCAAAGGTAGGGGATAACGTTGTAGTCCGAAACTGCCTTTCGTTAACCAACCCTCGTTAAGCACCAGCAAACGAATTAACTCAGACACCCCGATGGTGACAATGGCTAGATAATCGGCTCTTAATCTCAGGGTGGAAAAACCGATAGCCAATCCCAACAATGCCCCTAGGAGCGCCCCGACAATGGCGGCAAAAATCATCGGTACACCCTGTAAAGTTAATAAAACCGTTGCATAAGCCCCTAAAGTGGCAAAAGCAACGTGACCAAAGTTAATTAAGCCAGTAAATCCCCATTGTAGATTTAAACCGAGGGCAAAAATCGCGTAAATGCCCGCCCAAATTGTCAGGGAAACCAAATAATCTGTCATCTTAAGTAAAAAGTAAAAAAGGGGTTGGGGGATAGGGGTTGGGGGAGATGAGGAGTGGGGAGATGGCTGATAACTGATTACTGATCACAGCAAAAAGCTGACGGCTAACTGCTAATATAATATCAGTGACAACGGCCTCTGTAGCTTTTTAGACGATAGCAAAGCTCAAGGGATGGTAGGCTATGAATACTTTTTTAACCTTGTCCTGTTAATTTCTATGCCTCTTTTGATTCTAATTGCCGATGATGACCCCGGTATCCGCTTAGCGGTCAAAGACTATTTAGAATTAGCAGGTTATAGTGTGGTAGCGGCAAGCAATGGTTTGGAAGCTTTGAATTTATTGGATACCTATCATCCCCATCTTTTGGTATCGGATATAAAAATGCCCCGTTTAGACGGTTATTCTTTGGTGACTAAGGTGCGGCAACAGCCAGAATTTAGGTTATTGCCGGTAATTTTTTTAACCGAAAGAGGGTCAACAGAGGAAAGAATTCGCGGTTATCAAGTGGGTTGTGATATCTATCTCCCTAAACCTTTTGAGATGGAGGAATTAAAAGCAGTTATTCGCAATCTTTTAGAGCGATCGCAAATGGTGCAAAGTGAACGTCAATACCAGAAATTAAAACTGGAAGAAAGCCCCAAAACTAGGGATGTTTTAACTTCTTCTTTACAGGACGATTTTAAGTTAACTAATCGCGAGCGGGAAGTGTTAGAACATTTAGCCCGGGGACTTTCTAATATTGAAATTGGGCAAAAACTGCATCTTAGTTCTCGCACGATCGAGAAATATGTTAGTAGTTTACTCAGGAAAACAATTACTAACAATCGCGCCGAATTAGTTCGTTTTTCCCTCGAACATAGATTAATCGATTAGCTGGAAGAAAAAACTTAAATTTTACTTTTCACTTCCTCCAAAAGACTGCCACAGGAGTCTAAAAGTAGCTCGATTACGCGGTCAAAACCTTCGCGACCACCGTAGTAGGGATCGGGAACTTCTTTTTCTTGGTGATAACGGGCATAGTCACACATTAACTGGACTTTTTCTTGATATTTTCCTGTGGTATCTAGGGATAAAATATCTTGATAATTGGCTTTATCCATGGCTAGGATTAGATCAAAATTCTCGAAATCTTCGCGGGTAAATTGTCTAGCTGTCCCTTGCAGAGGAATACCGCGTTTTTTTGCCGCCGTATTCATGCGAGAATCGGGAGGAGAACCGATATGATAACCGGCAGTCCCCGCAGAATCACAGAGGATTTTAGCACTTAATCCTTCTTTTTCGATCAGATAACTCATGATATTCTCGGCAGCGGGAGAACGACAGATATTTCCTAAACAGACGAAGAGTAGTTTATAGGGCATAAATTGACTGGTAGAATCATCACTAAATTCCCAATTATAGGGCATTTCTAACATCCCGATAAAGATTTATCCTCAAAAAACTCCTCGCTGTCCATTAACCTAATTTTGGCTAATCCCAAGCTTTCTAAATAATCTTGCCATGCTTGCGGGGTATCTTCGATCGCTAATAATCCTAATACCCTAGCTACATCTGCTACCCAGGGTAGGGTATGAATTCGATAACCCTGCCAGTTTACTTCTAAGGATAACCAAGCGGGAATCTCTTGGGGGTTAAATTGTTGGGAGGCAAGATAATCAGCTTGAAAGCAGTAAATCTGAGGTGGTTTTTGACTCTCTAACAAGGGTAAACACTCCTTCTAATCTGGACAGTAATCTCTTTCCTCGTATTTTAGGGGAACCTCAGCATAATTTCTGTTAAATATGAACTTCTCTTGTCAAGAAATAGTGAAAAAATAAGTGATAACTAGGCTGAGTTTCCCCTGACCCTTAATTCTCCCCTAAGGGAGGACGAATAATTAAATAAATTGCCGGACCGATTAGAGGCAATAGGGAAATTACCGGCAACAGGAAAGGATTTTTTAATCCCCGTCGGGTTAGATCATCTTGCAGCAAAATTGGACATAATAGGGTTAAAAGACAGAAATCTAAACTCATAACCTGAATAAAACGGCTAGTTTGCCACTGATGCCAAAAATCAGACCAATTGCCGTTGATTAATCCGTAAGCGATTAAAATTGCCGCAGTAATTAGAGCAATTACTCCCAACCAAGGGGAGTCTAAAAGTTTAATGACCAGATTTTTTTTACCGGTAAAATTGCTGTTGGGTTGACGGAGAGTTAGATAGGGTAAAATAGCGAAAGCACCCACGGCAAAGGAGGCAAAAGCAAAGGGCCAAGCGATGATTTTTTGGTCACGACCATCGATAATTAAAAGGCTAGTGTAGATAAGTGGCCAAACTCCCATCAGGTTGAAAAGAGAGATAATTAACGGGTTGATATCTTGCCATTTGCCAGTGGAAAGATCGATAATTAAATTTATTGTATCTGGTTGATCGGGGGGTGCTAGTAAAAAAGCGTATAATCCGAAGCATAACCAAAGTAAACCGAGAATAATTTTTGTGAACATGGGAGTAGATAATTTGGTTAATTGAGTCAGGTCTTTTTTAGCAGATATTTTAGGACAAAAGTGATCAAAATATCAAGCAATATTACCTAATAAATGATCACCTATCCTTAGGGAATACGACGGGTATTCATGGTTTCTACTGGGGTAATTTCGGCACTTTTAGAGTGGAGTAAGCGAGTTTGTTCGAGGATAGTTTCTAAGTCTTCATCCGAGAATTCTTGTACATAGTTTAATTTGACTTCTTCTAGGAAGATAATTAATAACATCTCGATTCTTTCTAGACTGTGACGGGATTGTAATTCCCCAGCGAGAGATTGGCCGAAACGCTGGACTAATTGCTGCAATAAACGCTCAAAAACTTCGTCTTCTTGGGTAATCTTGTCAGCTATATTAACAAAGGATTGATACAATTGACTAGATAGACGATTCCTCAAGTCAGTTTTTAATCCTTTCATTCCGGGTAATTGTAATAAGCTTTGATAAGCGGGAGTTTGACTGAGAATTTTCTCGATATTGTATTTAATTAAAGCTTCTGCTTCTGGTTTAACTTGCGGTAAAACCTTGTCAACAGTGCTATTAACTACTAACCGAAAAATTTCGATAACTTCATTAGTATCATTGAGATTATTATATCCACCATTAAGGGATTTATCGAGAAATTTCTCCACTTGTCCCCGTCGAATATATTCCTGTAGTTGATTAATAATTCTCAGGAAAATTATCTCAGTAATATCTTTAGAAATTAGCGCAACTAAGCCTTTAACTGCCTGTTCTTTAATCACCCTTAAGTTAATAATTTTAACTTGATCTAGGCGAATAACGGTAGGAATAAATCGCAGCCATCTCCAGATAGGAATAAACAGAAAAATATCATACCATCGCCATAACATAGCCTCGCGCCAACGCAGACCTTTATGAGTGCGAGCAATCCACCAAGTTCTCAGCATAAATTCCCAGAAAAAGATGATACCAAAGAAAAAATTGATCGCCTCAAAGTTATCTATCGGTCTCCCATCTTCTCCTAGGGGACGAAAATAATTAGTTTCTATTAAAGGTTGAATTTCTTGATTGAAAAATTTCAACTCTTTTTCCCAGCCATTTTGACTAAGATAATCCCAAGTCCAAAACTTCTGAAAGGCTGCTTTTGCGGAAACATTTTCCGTTTTAAAAACCCGCAAGCGCATTTTATTTTTAATCTTCTCTAAAGTCCCAGTTTTCTCCGCCGAGGCAAAGGGATTATTATCGATCATATCGACACTTTTTTGGCGTAAATTAGCTAAAATTTTCTCAATCTCTTGGCGATATTCTTGCAGATTAAACTCTGGGTTAAAGACCTTTTGATTGATTAGTTCATTGAGTTTATCAACCGTAGCTAAATATTCACTGGTACTGCGATAGGGTTTAATCCCTTTCACCACATCATACTTAGCGATTTCTTTAACAAAGGGAATTTCTAGGGGGTGATCGGGAGGTATTTGTAATTCTTGAAAGGAAATCGGACCGAGTTTTATTGGTTCATTAAACTTTAATAAAGTTATTTGCAAGCGTCCCTGTAACCAAAAATCTCGCAGGGGAATATAGGTTAAATCGAAAATAACAAGAATATAATTACATAATACCAATAAGGCCATGCAAGTCTCAAAGAGATTGCGTAGGGAAAAACGACGGTTTGTGATCACGGGAGTTTCAGTCAAAGTCATCGGCCTAGAAAGCACACTTTGACTATGGTAAACCGAAAACGCCTAAACCAACATGATCGTCTATCTTGGACGCATAGGGTATTCTGGCAACAGGAGGATAAACTCAGAAAAACATAAACAGGGACACTTGTAGGGTAACCCAAGGGCTAGTGTTATTGTCCGCGGCCAGACGAATAGCAGTGCCTAGAAAAGCCACCGAACCAACCCCCTGAAGCAAGAAATTTTGAGACAGATAATATCGCCCAATTAACAGTAATTCATGGCCAAGATCATAGGATTTCAGCGTCTGGAGGGCGGGATTACCCCCTAAGTTATTCAACGTGTCGGCAAATCGGTAGTAGTAATCTAGGGATAGCTCAAAGTTACTGGTAGGCATTACCGTAAAATTGACTCGATGATTGAGGTACACCCACATAGGTTAAAACGGCCTCAACCCCTTGATTGTTGTTATAGTCTGATAGTTTCATGTCTATATATGACCATGCCTGACTATATCTGACCATATTTGTATTGAAACTTTACAATACTCGGCACTCTCGACAAAGGGCAAGCGCTGCACCTGATTCAGTCCCCGGTCTGCCAAAAGGGGACTAAAGTTTCCCCCGGCCCGAATGCCAAAACTATTCGCCAGTTGCCGTCGGATATCTTCCTCTTGCTTCGGGTCGTTACTGGGGTTGCGAACGTAGATAAACACCCGTTCAATGGGAAACCCTTCGCCAAAATTGGGGGGAATCCTTAACCTGGCATTGGGATCTTTTGGCGGCGACGCTGTAGATTCAGGGGATGGTAACTCTACCGGTTCCATTGGCGAGACATCATCCCGGCTCACTTGTGCAGTCGGGAGATTAGCTCCAGGCTGCTGCTGCTTAAATTGTGCAACCGAGTTCGGGGGAAGGTGGAGGACTGGCCCGAGACTAGCCGCATTTTCTAAGGGGTTGGTTGTCGAGGTGGACTCCTCAGCGATCGCCGTTTCGGCCAAGAGCTGCCCTTGACCGGCAGAGGCAAGATTAAACAATGCTAACACTGAAAAAGAAGTTACTAGCCTGATAGCCTGACGATATCCAAAAGCAGCAAAAACCATAACGACAAATCGCAGAGAAAGGTCAAGAAGGGGCAAGAGAGCCGTTATTCGGGTTTGAGACGGACGCGTTTGCCACCACCGGAGACTTGTAAAGTTTGACCGCTCACCCAAGAACCAGCCGGCGAAGCTAACCAGAGGAAAGCGTTAGCAATATCTTGGGGTTTACCGGCGCGTCCGGTCAGGTTGTCGGGGTGAGCTAGAGCATATTGGGCTTTTTCATCCAAACCAGCAGCGGCATAGCCCTCGGTGATCACGGTCCCAATCAGTACGGTATTGACGCGGACTTGTTTAGCAAAATAGTGAGCCAGACCTAGCATCAGATGGTTAAGGGCGGCTTTAGCGGCGGAATAGGCAATAAAGTCAAAAGCTGGCAAAACCCCCACCAGCGAACCGGAGTTAGTAATCGTGGCGTTTTCCGCTTTCAGCAAATAGGGACGACAAACCGAGGTCATCCGCGTCGCCGCTAAGGTATTGAGTTTATAGCTTTCGATCATTTCCTCCATGGCAACCTCTAGGGGGTCGTCGTAAGCTTTACCCCAACCGACGTTATTAACAAGGGTAGAAATGCCGCCAAAAGCTGCCACCGTTTTGGCCACACATTGTTGAATATCTTCCTCAACAGTGACGTTGCAGCCGATCCCTAGAACTTGATTCCCTGTGATAGCTTGAATAGCCTCGGCTGTTGCTTGGGCCTTCTCTCCATTCAGGTCGGCAATCATGACCTTGGCTCCCGCGCCGGAAAAGGTTTTCGCAATGGCTTCCCCAATATTTTGGGCCCCGCCAGTGACAATGGCCACATGACCATCCATCCGAAAATCAGCAAAAGCATCAAAATTGCTCATATTCTCTCCTTTTTGTCGTTAAATACGGTTAAATGAATCGATAATAGACTGTTAGTCCAATTCCTGAACCCCGCCGCCGCTAACGGTGAGGAGCTGCCCACTCACCCAACTGGCCGCCGGTGAACAGAGGAAAAGGGCAGCATAGGCAATATCACTGGGTTCCCCTAAGCGGGCGAGGGGGGTATGCTTGAGCATCACTTTTTCAATATCCGGAGTCAGCACCTTCGCCAAGGCATCGGTTTTGATCGCACCAGGTGCGATCGCATTTACGCGAATTCCTTTCGGTCCGAGATCAAAAGCAATATTGCGGGTGAGGTGGCTAACGGCGGCTTTAGAGGAGCTATAAGAGGCCATATTGATATTCTTGTTCTCTGCCGACATCGAGGAGATATTTAAAATCGCTCCTCCCCCCGCCGCTTCCATATAAGGAACACATAATTGACAGAGATGAAACGCCGAAAATACATTGATTTTATAGGCCCAGATGAAAGTATCCATGGGCATATCAAAGGGTTTTGGCCCACCACCGCCGGCATTGTTTACCAGCAGGGTGATTTTGCCAAAAGCATCCAGGGTGGACTTGACCAAGTTTTCTAGAGCCTGTTCATTGGTAACATCACAGGCGACCGCGATCGCTCTGCCGCCCTTTTCCTTAATGCCATCAGCAACAATGGCGGCGGTGTCTTCCTTGAGGTCACTGACCACCACCGCTGCCCCTGCTTGGGCAAATAATTCGGCAATGCCCCGGCCAATGCCCGCACCTGCCCCGGTTACAATCGCTACTTGCCCATCGAGTTTAAATGCGTCCAAAACGGTCATAAAATCTCCATAATATTCAATGATACTCGGTCATACCTCAAAAATCTACTCAGGCCGCCCCATGGCTTTCATCACCGCCGCATTAATAAACCAGGAGGCTATCCCGGCGATAATCCCTAAGATAATTGCGCCGATAACAGGTGTCACCAGAATCGTCCCCAAAAACTTTTGCAAGAATAGGGCAGCTAAGGCCACTGTACCAAAGACAAACAGAGCATAAAACAGGACTGTCCTGACTCCAAAAAAGAAGAAAGGGCGCTCTAAAAGTTCTGGGGATGCGACGTGGAAATCTTTGGCTTTTTGGCGGAAAGTAAAAAAGGCAATCATCCCCAAGATGAGGGAAAGTATAAAAGCGGTCATCACTCCGGTCGAGAAGACCGTTTTTTCATGCCCTGATATCGTATCCACAGTAAGCGGTAGAGTTTCTTTTCCTCGAAACATAAACCAGCCAATCACACCATTGATGAGAGCGTTGGTGACACCACTGCTCAGGGCATTTTTTTGAATGAAATCATTGGCTTGCTCTGAAGTTGGAACCATATAGCTACCCTTTGAGAGCCGATCTTGACTTTCCAGGGGAATTGTACCATCAAAAGTCAAATTTTTCAGCAGCAAGGGGCTGATCTTGCCTAGAGCCGCTCAAAATCGCTCCCTAATCCCTATTTTGTCAGAGGAGAAAATCCCTCTTCCCCGACCGACGACCGACTCCTAATGGACTTGCGCTTTGATAATGTACCTTTTGGGCGAACGCAGTTCGCCCCTACATTGTGGACAAAATCCGTTACTGTAGGGGCGCAAGGAACCTGCGCCCTCCGATAGACGGAGAAATAACAGACTGATAGCTGAGAGCTTAACCCTATAAGTCTTCTTCTACCAAAGCCTCGACCCGTCCTGTTTTGACCGCATCCACCAAAGCGGCGTGATCTCGTTCTGTCTGCTCGGCATAAGCGATCGCAAATTCGCCCATCGCTAGATCGAACTGATCTCCTTTTCCCAAATAACCGCTAATGGTGGCCGCATCTCCAGATTTAGCGTGGGCGCGGGCCAAAGTCCAGCCGCAGAACTCGGCGTAGCGTTGCAGTTGGACAGCCGACACTCCCTCAATGGGTAGGGAAAACTTCATATCCCGCAGTTGCCGTAAATAGAAGTTGTTGCCCCGTCTTCCCCGGGTCCAGCCTAAAAATATGTCGCTAGAGGATTGCATCAATCTCTGGCCTGTAACCACCCGTTGTCCCTGATTTTCGTACTGGCTCTTGGCGGTATAGGGTTCAAGAACCGAAGGGCAGGCTTCCTTAACTTGTAGGATGAGGGGATGGTTATCTTCCGAGAAAAATAGGGCGATATAACATCTAGTGCCGACACTGCCAATGCCCACCACTTTCAGGGCAAAGTCCTCTAACTGGTAGCGATCAAAGAGGACTCGGCGTTCCTCCGGCAGGGATTGGCGATAGTCTTCCAGACCCTCGCGCACGATAGTCTCCCAATCCGGTTCGTTGACATGGTAGAGAATAGGCGGCTGATCGACAAAGCGATTGCGTCCGCCGGTTTGGGTGACGATCTTGGGGTAGAGATGTTCGATGATGCGCTCGCGGGCTTTGGCCATTATCTGTTCCCGTATCTTCCGCGTCTTTTCGTCGGGAGCCATCTCGATCGCCTGTTCTGCTCCTATGCGCGTGTACCATACCTCTAAGGGACTGAGGCGAGAATATTCCCGCAGGTGTTCTCGATAGGAACGAGCGCAATCGATCGCCGCTGCCTTCGATTCTCGATCGGATAGATCGCTATCCCTGCCGGCGATGACAAAGCTGACCACCAGACGCTTGAGATCCCATTCCCAAGGCGCGGGCAGGGTTTCGTCGAAATCGTTAATATCGAAGACTAAATTGCGTTCGGGGGTGGCAAAAAATCCGAAGTTCAACAGGTGGCAATCCCCGCAGGCCTGCACGATCAGGTCAGTTTTGGGAGTGGTGGCCAGATCGTAGGCCATCAAAGCAGCGGAACCGCGCAGGAAGGTAAAGGGACTCCGCAACATTCGTCCGTAGCGGATGGGAATCAATTCCTGTAATCGCCCTCGATTTGATGCTTCGATGATCTCGATCGGCTCTCGACCAGCTGCGGGGGGTTGCCAGATAGCGTGGCCAGAACGCGGCAATCGCTCCCGCAGGGATTTACCGATCTGGATGCGTTCTTCCCGTGAACGGAATCGAGCTTGAGAAGGTGAGCGGATCGGGGTTTCTATTTGGTGGTTCATAGCGACTTTTTCCCCTGAATGAGATCAAATCCTTTGCTGTTGGATGGGAAATAGATAAGTCAAGACTGATGGTTCCCTTTCTGGGATAACTTTCTAACATTTCCCCCTCTAGAGATAGCTTCTGATGCTCGGTTCAACAATTAATCTTCACTCGTTCCTTATCTGGGGAAGATCAACATTATCGACCACAGATTTTTTTCTGAAATGGCTATCTCTTAAATTTGCTTAACTTTTAGCCCAATGGCAGCATGGCAGCAATGGCAGGGGAGCATCTCATTTATGCAAGTGAGTAATTATACTTACCCATAAAATTGTTTTCTAGCAAGGCTTTCAAAATAGCTTGACATAAAAACCTGATTTAGGGGTTACAAAGGTGAGATGCCCCCCAATGGCAAATGGCACCTCTACTATTTCTATTATATCTTGCTCAAAAATTGCCGGTGGAATGCTCGTAACAAAATTTTATCTAATGGTCAGCCTTGAGCCGGGGCTAAAATCTCACTCTTTTGTGGGGAAAAGGGGGGCAAGCGCAAGAAATTTTTGCTCATAAGTAATAAGACAAAATTAATTACACAAATAAGCAATAATATAGTAAGCTAGAGAGGCTGTGAATTAATTTCGATTACTTATGATATTTTTCAGAGAAATAAATCCTCTTTCCGCTAA